>NC_021291.1:631000-946500 GCF_000319575.2 Spiribacter salinus M19-40
GATCCCCACATTGGGCTGCTGCATCGGGCCACGGAAAAGCTTGCCGAGACCAAGCCGTTCAACCAGAGCATCGGGTATATGGACCGGCTCGATTACGTCTCGATGATGTGTAATGAGCACGCCTACGTGCTTGCCATCGAGAAGCTGCTTGGCATTACCCCACCGGAGCGGGCGCGCTACATCCGCGTGATGCTTGATGAGATCACGCGGATTCTGAACCACCTGCTGTGGATTGGCGCCCATGGCCTCGATGTCGGTGCGATGACGGTGTTCCTGTACGCGTTTAAAGAGCGTGAGGAGCTGATGGACTGCTATGAGGCAGTCAGTGGCACACGCATGCACGCGACCTATTACCGCCCGGGCGGTGTCTATCGGGATCTCCCGGAGCGCATGCCGAAATACCGCGAGTCCGAGTTCCGCAACGATAAGGCCCTGAAGCGGATGAACGCGGATCGGGAAGGCAGCATGCTCGATTTCATCGAGGCCTTCTGCGACCGATTCGTGGGCACAGTTGATGAAATTGAAACGCTTCTCACTGACAACCGAATCTGGAAGCAGCGCCTGGTGGATGTCGCTGTGGTCTCGCCGGAGCGGGCGCTGCAGCTGGGATTCACGGGGCCAATGCTGCGCGGCTCTGGCGTGGAGTGGGATCTGCGCCGCAAACAGCCTTACGAAGTCTACGACCGGATGGATTTCGATATTCCTGTTGGCACGAACGGCGACTGCTATGACCGCTACCTGGTCCGCATGGAAGAGTTGCGGGAGTCAGTAAAGATTATCCGGCAATGCATTGGCTGGCTGCGTAAAAACAGCGGCCCGGTCATTCTGAATGATCACAAGGTCGTCCCGCCGAGCCGCGAAGAGATGAAAGACGACATGGAGTCGCTGATTCATCACTTCAAACTGTTCACCGAGGGTTATTGCCCCCCGGCGGGCGAGGTCTATGCCTCGATAGAAGCGCCCAAAGGCGAGTTTGGCGCCTACATTGTCTCTGATGGCGCCAACAAGCCCTACCGGCTCAAATTGCGGGCGCCGGGGTTCGCCCATATGGCGGCCATGGATGAGATGGTGGCCGGCCACATGCTCGCGGATGTCGTGACGGTGATGGGGACGATGGATATTGTATTTGGAGAGGTGGACCGGTGAGCAGTGCGGAAGAGCAGGTTCTCTCAGGTTTGACGGCGACGGAGCAGGCCGAGATTGACGCCTGGCTCAAGCGCTTCCCGGACGATCCGGCCGGGCGGCAGTCCGCAGTCATTCCGGCACTGCATATCGTTCAGCACAATAGCGGCGGCTGGCTGCCGCGTGAGCGAATGGATGCGGTCGCCGACTATCTCGACATGGCGCCGGCCCGTGTTTACGAAGTGGCGACCTTTTACGGGATGTTTGATGTAAAGCCGGTCGGGCGGCACAAGGTCAACATTTGCACCAATATCTCCTGCATGCTGCGGGGTGCGGATGAGATCGTTGAGCACGTCGAAAAGCGCCTGGGGATTAGCCTGGGTGATACGACAGCGGACGGGCGCATCACGCTCAAGCGCGAGGAAGAGTGCCTGGCCGCCTGCACAGGCGCTCCGATGATGCTGGTTGACGAAGCGTTTTACACCGATCTCACCCCGGAGAAGATCGACCGAATACTCGACGACCTGGAGTAGTTATGACCAACGTCTGCTACACAACGCTGCATTTTGACCAGCCGTGGACGCTCGAGAATTACCGGGCCGTTGGCGGTTACCAGGCGCTTGAGAAAGTGCTGCGCGATGGGATGAGCCAGGAAGACGTGATCGAAGAGATCAAGGCGTCAAACCTACGCGGTCGCGGCGGCGCGGGTTTCCCGGCGGGCATGAAGTGGAGCTTCATGCCGCGCAGTGCGCCAGGGCCCAAATACCTGCTGTGCAACTCGGATGAGTCCGAGCCTGGGACCTGCAAGGACCGCGACATCCTGCGCTACAACCCGCATGCGCTCATCGAGGGCATGATTATCGCTGGATACTGCATGGGCGCTACGATTGGCTATAACTACATGCGTGGCGAGTTCATGAAAGAACCTGCCGAGCGCATGGAACAAGCCGTGCGGGAAGCGCGTGAGGCCGGGTACCTCGGCGAAAACATCCTGGGCTCCGGCTATGATTACGAAGTGCATAACTACGTGGGTGCCGGGGCGTATATTTGCGGCGAGGAGTCGGCCCTGATGGAGTCCATTGAGGGCAAGAAAGGCATGCCGCGCAACAAGCCGCCCTTCCCAGCACAGGCTGGCGTATACGGTCGCCCGACGACGATCAACAACACCGAAACGCTGGCGTCAGTGCCGGCCATCATTCGCAATGGCGCGGACTGGTTCCTTGAGCTTGGCAAGCCGAATAACGGCGGCATGAAGATCTTTTGTGTCTCCGGGCATGTCGAGAAGCCGGGCAACTTCGAGGTTCCCCTCGGGACGCCTTTCCGCGACCTGCTGGACATGGCGGGTGGCGTGCTGGGTGGGCGTCAGCTCAAGGCGGTCATTCCCGGTGGGTCATCAATGCCGATGGTGCCCGGTGAGCAGATGCTCGAACTCGATATGGACTACGACTCACTCATGCAGGCGGGAACGGCACTCGGTTCTGGCGGCGTCGTCGTCATGGACGAGACAACGGATATGGTGCGCGCCATCATGCGCGTGAGCCGCTTCTACTACGCGGAGTCCTGCGGCCAGTGCACGCCCTGCCGGGAAGGCACGGGCTGGATGTATCGCGTCATCCGGCGGATTTATGAAGGCCATGGTCGGCCGGAAGACATCGAGCTGCTTGAATCAGCAGCCGGGCAGATTGCCGGACATACCATATGTGCGTTCGGCGAGGCCGCAGCCTGGCCGGTGCAAAGCGTACTCAAACACTGGCGACACGAGTTTGAGTATTACATTGAGCACAAGCGATCCATCGTTGAGGCGGCGGCATGAGCGCAGAGGTCCAGACCCAGAACCCGGAGACTGTCACGGTCGAGATTGACGGGCGCGCCATCGACGCGCCCAAAGGCGCCTCGATTATCTCGGTAGCAGACGAGCACGGTATCGATATCCCGCGTTTTTGCTACCACAGCAAGTTGTCCGCGCCTGCCAACTGCCGGATGTGCCTTGTCGATGTGGAAATGGGTGGCCGGCCCGCGCCGAAGCCGCTACCGGCCTGCATCACCACGGTTGCTGACGGCATGGTGGTGCGGACCACGTCTGAGCGGGCCTTGAAGGCCCAGCGCGGCGTGATGGAGTTTTTGCTGATCAACCACCCGCTCGACTGCCCGATCTGCGATCAGGGCGGCGAGTGCGAACTCCAGGACCTTGCCTTGGGTTATGGCCGAGGCATCTCCCGGTTTGTTGAGCGCAAGCGTGTGGTCAAGGATGAAAACCTCGGTCCGCTGGTTGCGACCGAAATGACGCGTTGTATTCATTGCACGCGGTGTGTCCGGTTCCTGGATGAGGTGGCGGGTACCTCAGAGCTCGGCGCGATGTTCCGCGGTGAACACACCGAAATCAGCACGCTGGTTGGCGCCGGTGTGCACTCCGAACTCTCTGGCAACATCATCGACCTCTGTCCGGTGGGCGCGCTCACCAGCCGTCCGTATCGCTATACCGCCCGCGCCTGGGAGATGCTGAGCCACGCGACCATAGCGCCACATGACTGCATCGGCTCAAACATTGATCTCCACCAGGTCCGTGGCACGGTCAAGCGGGTCGTACCCCGAGATAACGAGGCGGTTAACGAGTGCTGGATCAGCGATCGTGACCGATTCTCTTATGAAGGGATCTACAGCGCGGAGCGTTTGCTCTCGCCGCAGATCCGTGAAGATGGCGAATGGCACAGCGTTGATTGGCAGACCGCGATCGAGGCGGCGGCCAATGCCCTGAAAACCGTCGTCGAAAAGCATGGTGAGCAGGCACTCGGGGCGTTGATCTCGCCGTCATCGACCCTAGAGGAGATGACGCTCGCCGCGCGGATCATTCGGGCACTGGGTAGCGACAACATCGACACGCGGCTGCGTCGCGGTGACTTCCGTGATGGCGTGCGGGGTGACGGTTTTCCTGGCCTCGGCCTGCCGATCCCCGAGTTGGAGCAGCTCGACGCAGCGCTGATCGTGGGCGCTTATCCGCGGCATGAACAACCGTTGCTCAATCACCGGCTCAGAAAAGCCGCCTTGCGGGGCGGTGACGTCATGGCGCTCAATCCATGCGGTTTTGATTGGAACATTGAGCTTACCCATGAGCAGGTGGTGTCAGCCGCCGCCATGCCACGGCGCCTTGCCGCCATCGCACGGGCTGTTGCCGGGCATCAGGGCGTGTCCGAACCCCAAGGCTTGTCCGACTGGCTGGGTGACACGCCGGCGGATACAGCGAGCCAGGCGATCGCGGCGACATTGTGTGCTGACGGCAAGGCCGCCGTTCTACTGGGTGGTCTGGCCGACGCCCATCCAGCGGGTGCCGAGCTTCGGTATCTGGCCGCGCAGATCGCCCGGATGGCGGGTGCTAACTACGGTGAACTCACCGAGGGCGCCAATACGGCGGGTGGTTGGCTGAGCGGTGCTTTACCCCAGCGCGGGCCAGACGGCGCTACCCGCCCAGGGCTCGATGCCAAGGCCATGCTCGAGGCACCGCGCCCGGGTTATCTGCTGATGGGCATTGAGCCGGAGCACGACCTCAATGATGCGGCGTTGGCGGCAGACGCCCTCGGGCAAGCCGAACAGGTCATTGGGCTTGTCGCCTACGACTCCCCGATGTTGCGTGAGCACGCGGATATCCTGCTGCCGATCGGCACCCTCGGTGAAACGGCTGGCACGCTGGTCAACGCCGAGGGGCGTTGGCAGAGCTTTGCGGGCGTTGCACAGCCTCAGGGTGATGCGCGGCCGGCTTGGCGGTTGCTACGCGTCTTAGCGAATGTGCTTGAGCTTGACGGTTACGAGTATCAGGCCGTGGATGAGATTCATGCGGAAATGCAGGCAGTGGCGAGTCAGTACACGAGCGCCGCGCCGGATGTCGTGGTGTCACCACAGCCTGGCGAAGCCGCGGACATGCTGCGTGTTGGTTACCCCGCCATGTTTAATGTCGACCCATTGAGTCGTCACGCGCCATCGCTTCAGGCCACTGACCATGCAGCGGATGCCGAAGTCGTGATCAACCCGGATGATGCCGCACGTCTTGGCGTCGAAGCAGGTGCGACGGTTCAGGTGAACCAGCGTGGCGTCGCTCGGTCGTTGCCCGTGCGCATCAGGGAGGCGATGCCCGTGGGCACCTTCTGGGTGGCGGCTGGTCTCGAGGGGACGCAGGGCCTGGGTTCACTGATCGGGCCGGCAACGCTTGAACCGGTTGAGGCTCGCGCATGAGCGAACTCATCGAGCTCAGTTGGATCGTTGCAAAAATCACGGCACTCATCGTGCCGCTGTTTTTGGCGGTCGCGTACATGACCTACGCCGAGCGCAAGGTGATTAGTGCGATGCAGCTGCGGCGCGGTCCGAACCGCGTAGGCTGGCACGGCCTGCTCCAGCCGATCGCGGATGCGCTCAAGTTGCTCATGAAAGAGGTGGTGCTGCCGCAAAACGCCAACCGGTTTTTGTTCGTGCTCGCGCCCATGCTCTCCATCATGCCTGCGCTGGCGGCATGGGCTGTGCTGCCGCTGGGTGACGGCATGGTGATCGCGGATATCAACGCGGGCCTGCTGTATGTGCTGGCGATGACCTCTATGGGGGTCTACGGGATTATCCTTGCCGGATGGGCATCCAATTCGAAATATGCACTGCTCGGTGCATTGCGGGCTGGAGCCCAGGTGGTGTCTTACGAGATCGCCATGGGCTTTGCGCTGGTCGGGGTGCTGATGGCCTCCGGCAGTCTCAACATGGGGGAGATCATCCAGGCGCAGGAAGGCCCGATCTGGAACTGGTTCTGGTTGCCCTTGTTGCCGTTGTTCGTTGTCTACTGGATCTCCGGCGTGGCCGAGACGAACCGGCTGCCATTCGATGTCGCCGAGGGTGAGTCCGAAATCGTGGCCGGATTCCATGTCGAGTACTCCGGCATGGCCTTCGCGATTTTCTTCCTGGCGGAGTATGCCAACATGATCCTGATCTCGGGCCTGGCCGCGATCATGTTTCTGGGTGGTTGGTACTCGCCGTTTCACGGGCTACCGCTGCTTGGGCCGGCCTTTGCCTGGGTGCCTGGGTTCGTCTGGTTTGCGCTCAAGACGTGTCTGTTTTTGTTTCTCTACATTTGGTTTCGCGGGACGTTTCCGCGCTACCGCTACGACCAGATCATGCGGCTCGGCTGGAAGGTATTGATTCCCGTCACGGTGGTTTGGCTGATTGTGCTCTCGGGACTCATTCTCGGCGAGGTGGGTCCATGGTTTTGAATAGGCTGGGTGATTGACCATGCAAGCAGTAAGAGAATTCTTCGGCACGTTCATGCTGACGGAGCTGCTCAAGGGCATGCGGCTGACCGGACGTCACCTGTTCGACGACAAGTACACACTGGAGTACCCCGAGGAAAAGGCGCCGCAGTCGCCGCGATTCCGTGGTCTGCACGCGCTGCGGCGGTATCCGAATGGTGAGGAGCGTTGTATTGCCTGCAAGCTCTGTGAGGCCGTCTGCCCCGCGCTCGCAATCACCATTGAGTCAGAACAGCGTGATGACGGCACGCGCCGCACAACGCGCTATGACATCGATCTGTTCAAGTGCATTTATTGTGGTTTCTGTGAAGAATCCTGCCCGGTGGATTCCATCGTCGAGACGCGGATTCACGAGTATCATTTCGAGCGCCGCGGCGAGCAGGTAATCCACAAGGACGAGTTGCTCGCGATGGGCGAAAAATATGAGGCGCAGCTAGCCGAAGATCGGGCAGCTGATGCGCCCTTCCGCTAGACGACTGACGCCGGGGACCGGATGTGATTGAGAAAGTCATTTTCTATGTGTTTGCTGCCATCCTGCTGGCGGCTGCCACGCTGGTGATCACGGCGCGCAATCCGGTGCACTCTGCGCTCTCGTTGGTGCTGGCGTTTTTCTCGAGCGCTGCGCTATGGCTTCTCGCTGAGGCCGAGTTTCTGGGGATTGCGCTGATTCTCGTCTATGTTGGCGCCGTTATGGTCCTCTTCCTGTTCGTGGTGATGATGCTCGACATCAATCTATCGGTGCTGCGTGAGGGCTTTGCGCGTTATCTGCCGCTGGGGGCGCTGGTCGGCGTCATCATGGTTTTGCAGATGCTGCTTGTGCTCGGATCAGCGGAGGTCGATCTCGCGACACTCAGTGCGGAGGCCAGCTCAGCGAGTACAGAGAGCAACAACATTCGGTTGCTGGGCAGCGTGCTTTACACCGTTTATGTCTATCCGTTCGAGCTTGCCGCGATGGTGCTGCTGCTGGCGATTATCGCCGCGATCATGCTGACTCATCGGCGCCGTGGCGGGACGAAGCATCAGGATATTTCGGCACAGGTCCGGACCCGCAAGGAAGACCGGCTGCGCATGGTGCGCATACCAACTGAACGCAAGAACGACTCATAACATTCGGGGCATCCATGTTAGCGCTTTCCGATTATTTGGTTCTCAGCGCGCTGCTGTTTTCCATTGGCATGGCGGGCATATTCCTTAACCGGAAGAATGCCATCGTCCTATTGATGTCGATTGAGCTCATCCTGCTAGCCGTCAACTTTAACTTCATCGCTTTTTCGAGCTTCCTTGGAGACATCCACGGGCAGGTTTTTGTGTTCTTCATCCTTACCGTTGCTGCGGCGGAGTCCGCGATCGGGCTGGCCATCCTCGTGGTGCTGTTCCGTAATCGCGGCAGCATCAACGTGGGCGACCTGGATACGATGAGGGGCTAGGGATGAAGACGGTTTATCTGTTGATTGTCCTTGCGCCTTTGCTGGGCGCGATCCTGGCCGGCCTTGCCGGGCAACGTCTCGGGCGTCAGGCCTCGGCGGCGCTGACTGTGGCAGCAGTGGGCGTCTCAGCGTTGCTCTCGTTGTGGGTCTTGTATCAGCACGCCACGGGTGGCGCGCCTGTCTTCAACGAGACGATTTACCGCTGGGCCACTGCCGGCGGACTCAATCTGGAAGTTGGCTTTCTCGTGGATCGTCTCACGGCGCTGATGATGGTCGTGGTGACCTCCGTGTCGCTCGCCGTCCATGTCTACACCATCGGCTACATGCACGATGATGCGGGCTATCAGCGGTTCTTTAGCTATATCAACCTCTTTACCTTCGCCATGCTCATGCTGGTGATGGCGAATAACTTCCTGCAGCTGTTCTTTGGCTGGGAGGCCGTTGGCCTGGTCTCGTATCTCCTGATCGGCTTTTGGTATCGCAAGGAAACCGCAATCTTTGCCAACCTGAAGGCTTTTTTGGTCAACCGGGTCGGCGATTTCGGCTTCTTACTTGGTATCGCGGCCGTTTTGATGTACTACGGCAGTCTTGATTACGTCGAGGTATTCGAAGCCGCGGCCCAGACACCTGGCCTGACCATGCAGCTCTTTGGCGCCGAGGCGCTGGTCGCAACGGTCGCGGCTGTCCTGTTGTTCATCGGCGCAATGGGTAAATCGGCTCAAGTCCCATTGCACGTCTGGCTGCCGGATTCCATGGAAGGCCCAACGCCGATCTCCGCGCTGATTCATGCGGCGACCATGGTCACGGCCGGCATTTTTCTGGTCGCGCGCATGTCGCCGATCTTCGAGATGTCTGATGCCGCGTTATCGGTTGTTCTGATCCTCGGTGCCATCACCGCCTTGTTCATGGGGCTGGTCGGGCTGGTTCAGACGGACATCAAACGCGTCATTGCATATTCGACGCTCTCCCAGCTCGGCTATATGTTCGTTGCCCTGGGCGCCTCGGCCTATGCTGCTGGCGTCTTTCACTTGATGACCCACGCCTTTTTCAAGGCGCTGCTCTTTCTCGGGGCGGGGGCGGTGATTGTGGCGCTTCACCACGAGCAGGATATGCGCCGGATGGGCAATCTGCGTCGGTATCTACCCATTACCCACGTCACGATGCTGCTGGGCACGCTGGCGCTTGTGGGTACGCCATTCTTCTCAGGGTATTACTCCAAAGACGTCATTATTGAGGCCGCGCACTACGCGGACCGGACGGGCGCCGGGTTCGCTTACCTGGCCGTGTTGCTTGGGGTCTTTATTACCTCACTCTACAGTTTCAGGCTCTATTTTCTGGTTTTCTGGGGCGAGGAGCGCATCGATCCGCACGCCAAGGCCCATATTCAGCATCTGCCGCGCTACGTACTGCCCGTGATGGAGTGGCCACTCATCGCTCTGGCCATTCCCTCGGTGCTGATCGGTTATTTCACGATTGCACCGATGCTCTTTGGTGATTTCTTCGCTGGATCGATCCAGGTCGCGGCGGGCAATGATGTCCTCGCCAACGTCGCGGCGCATTTTCACGGGCCGTTTGCCTTCGGATTGCACGCCGCCGTGAACCCCGCGTTCTGGCTGGCCGTTGCCGGGGCAGTGACCGCCTGGTTCTTCTATATCCTCCGGCCTGATTTGCTGCCGGGTATCAACCGACTGTTTGCGCCGGTCATCAATGTATTACAGCGTAAATATGGGTTTGATGCGCTCTACAGCACGGGCTTCGCTGGCGGAGGACGGCTCATGGGCCGAGCGCTCTGGCGAGGCGGCGACCAGGGGGTAATCGATGGTGTATTGGTCAATGGCACGGCCCGCACGATAGGCCGTGTTGGAGCGCTGGTTCGCGGTTTCCAATCCGGTTACCTCTATCACTATGCCTTTGTGATGATCGTGGGTCTGCTCCTGCTGCTGACCGTTTTCGTAGGTAGCTGGCGGGGGTGGTTCTGAGCATGGTTGGGCAATGGCCATTATTGAGTCTGCTGATCTGGGTGCCGATTCTTGGCGGTATCGGGGTGCTTGCTGCGGGCAACGACAACGCCGATCGCGCGCGCTGGACGGCACTGGCTGTCGCGGTTGTTACGCTGGGAATCGGGCTTGCGCTCTGGTTAGGGTTCGAGAGCGGCATTGCCGGCATGCAGTTCGTGGAAAAAGCGGCCTGGATCCGGGCATTTGATATTCACTACCACCTTGGGGTGGATGGCATCTCAATGCCGCTGGTCGTGCTAACCGCGTTCTCCACGCTGCTTGTGATCGGTGCAGCCTGGGAGGTTGTTCGCTATAAGCCCGCCCAGTACCTGGCTGCCTTTTTAATCATGGAAGGCATCATGATCGGGGTGTTCAGTGCCCTCGATGCCATCCTGTTCTACGTCTTTTTCGAGGCGATGCTGATCCCGATGTTCCTCATTATCGGTATCTGGGGTGGGCCAAACCGCATCTACGCCACCATCAAGTTCTTCCTCTATACCTTCCTTGGGTCGGTCATGATGCTGATCGCGCTGATCTACCTGCGCACGCAAGCGGGTAGTTTTGCGATTGAGGACTTCTATGGCCTGCAGTTGCCGCTTGCAACGCAAACGCTGATTTTCCTGGCGTTCCTGGCGGCCTTCGCCGTTAAGGTGCCGATGTTTCCAGTGCATACCTGGCTACCCGATGCTCACGTGGAAGCCCCCACGGGTGGTTCGGTTATTCTGGCGGCGATTACGCTGAAAATCGGCGGGTACGGCTTCCTGCGTTTCAGTCTGCCCATTGCGCCAGAGGCCAGCCTGGCGCTGGACTGGCTGCTAATTGGCCTGTCGCTCATCGCGGTGGTGTATATCGGACTGGTCGCGATGGTTCAGGAAGACCTGAAAAAGCTGATCGCCTACTCCTCCATTGCCCATATGGGGTTTGTCACCCTCGGATTTTTCCTCATCTTCCGAATCGTTGCCAATACCGATCGCCCGGACGGTGCACTGCTCGCGCTGGAGGGCGGGATGGTGCAGATGATTTCCCACGGGTTCGTCTCGGCTGCGATGTTCTTGTGCGTCGGTGTGCTCTACGACCGCATGCACACTCGGCGCATCGCGGATTACGGGGGTGTTGCCAACCGAATGCCCGTCTTTGCCGGATTCTTTGTGCTCTTTGCCATGGCCAACGCCGGGTTACCCGGTACCTCTGGCTTTGTCGGCGAGTTCATGGTGATCCTGGCCAGCTTCCAGGCGGGGTTCTGGTATGCCGCTATCGCGGGGCTCACACTGATTCTGGGTGCGGCCTACAGCCTGTGGATGATTAAACGGGTGGTGTACGGCGAAGTCCGGAACGAGGCGGTTGGCGAGCTAAAAGACATTAGCGCACGCGAAAAACTGCTGCTTGGCAGTCTTGCCGTCGTCATTCTGTTTTTCGGTATCTACCCGGCCCCGTTGATTGATGTGATGACGCCGTCGCTGGACGCGCTTTTACGTGTCGTGATGCCGACCCTTTAAACGGTCAGAGGACAAACATGACCTTTGAGATGCCTCAATTTGCACTGGCTGCTCCGGAGATCTGGCTCGGGATCATGATCTGCGTGGTCCTGGTTGCGGATCTGTTTGATCGTAGCCAGGAGAGCCAGCTGGCGTTCTTCCTGACCCAATTAACCCTGGTGGTGATGATTTGGCTGGCGTTTGCCACGCACTGGGGGAGTGGATCGGAGATCACCTTCAATGGCATGTACGTCTCAGATGGGTTGGCGGCCATCCTCAAGGGGGCCGTCGCTGGCCTGACGGCGATCACGGTTGGCTATAGTCGCGATTATCTCCGGCAACGCGGGCTGCTGACCGGTGAGTTCTTTCTTTTGACGCTCATCGCCACACTCGGGATGTCGGTGATGGCCTCGGCATCCAGCATGCTGGTGCTCTACATTGGGCTGGAACTGCTGTCGCTCAGCCTCTACGCCATGGTGGCCTTTGACCGGGATAGCCGGGATGGCTCGGAAGCGGCCATGAAGTATTTTGTCCTGGGGGCGTTGGCATCCGGGATGCTCTTGTATGGCATGTCCATGATTTATGGCGCGGCAGGCAGCCTGCTCATCGGGGATATCGCCGCTGCCGCCGCGGCTGGAGAAAATCAGCTGCTGATGGCCTTTGGCATGACATTCGCCTTTGTTGGTGTCGCATTCAAGTTTGGTGCGGCCCCGTTTCACATGTGGATTCCGGATGTCTATCAGGGGGCGCCGACGGCCGTCACTGCGTTCCTGGGCAGTGCTCCGAAGGTGGCGGCACTCGCTTTGTTCTTGCGTTTGCTCGCCGAAGGGCTCGGTGATTTACATGCCCAGTGGCAAACCATGGCCATGATCCTGGCTGTGGCGTCGCTGGTGATCGGCAATCTTTTCGCGCTGGTGCAGACCAACTTGAAGCGCATGCTGGCCTACTCCACGGTCTCGCATATCGGGTTTCTTTTTCTGGGCCTCATTGCCGGCACCGATGAGGGGTTTGCGGCTGCGCTGTTCTATGCCATTAGCTACGGCATTATGGCGGCCGGCGCCTTTGGCATGATTATTTTGCTGTCTCGGCAGGGTTTCGAGGCGGAGATGATCGACGACATGCGTGGCCTGAATGACCGGCATAGTGGCTTTGCGCTGGTGATGCTCTTGCTGATGTTCTCGATGACTGGGATCCCGGGCACGGTCGGCTTCTATGCCAAATGGCTTGTTCTGCAGGCTCTGATTGCATCGGGTCACATCTGGCTCGCTATTCTCGCGGTGGTGTTTGCCGTGATTGGCGCGTTTTACTACTTGCGCGTCCTCAAGGCCGTCTACTTTGACCGCGTGGAATCGCCAGAGCCACTGGCCGCACCGACAGGTCAGCGTGTGGTTATTGCCGCTAACGGTGGGCTTGTCCTGCTCCTTGGCCTGTTCCCGGATCTGTTGATCTCCGCTTGTCGAGCTGCCTTCGGGCTGTGACGGTCGGATGAGTAGCGGACTGGCCATTGCCCTACTGCTGGTGGTGGCGCTCGTTGCAGCGAACCTGCCTTGGGTCTCGGATCGCGTGGGACTGGTTTATCGGGCGCCGGGTGGGCGCAAGCGCGAGTGGGTGCGTCTGATTGAGTGGAGTGTTCTGTTTGGGCTGGTCGCACTGGTCGGCGCGGGTCTTGAGATGCGTACCCAAGGCCAGCTCCAGGCGCAGGGCTGGGAGTTTTGGGTTATCGGCTTGTGTCTTTTCGCCGTGTTTGCGCTGCCCGGGTTCATTTACCACCACGATCTGCGACGGCGTCTGGCCAAACGGCATCCGCGCGTTTCCCCTTGAAAATAGTGGGCCGTGTCCCTATTCTGTCCGATGTCGGTTGCGGGGTGGAGCAGTCCGGTAGCTCGTCGGGCTCATAACCCGAAGGTCGCAGGTTCAAATCCTGCCCCCGCTACCAATTAGGCATCTTCGAGAAGGCCGTTTGCGGCCTTTTTTTTTGCCGGTGCTTCGAGGAGCAGCCGGGGTGTCAGGAATGGGCCTTTGGCCCATTTTTTGTTCCGGTCGGAACCGGAAGCGGATGGACATGAAAGCGCCTGAACGCGTCATCAATCTGTTGGAGCCCGTGGTAGAGGGCCTGGGCTACGAATTGGTCGGGGTGGAATACCAGCCGGGACGGCCACAGGGGATGTTGCGTCTTTATATTGACCATCCGGAAGGCATTGAAGTCGATGACTGCGCCCGGGTAAGTCACCAGGTGAGCGGCGTTCTCGATGTGGAGAATCCGATCGCTGGGGAGTATCTGCTTGAGGTGTCCTCACCAGGGCTGGATCGGCCCGTATTCAAAACCGATGACTATGACCGGTTTGCGGGTGAAATGATCCGTGTACGGCTACGAGGACGGCTGGACGGTCGGCGCAAATTTCATGGTCGCTTGCTTGGTCTGGAAAATGATCAGGTACGCATAGACGAACAGGGCGAGGAGATTACCGTCCCACTGACGGAAATTGATCGCGCGCATCTGGAGTTGGAACCCTGACGCTCAGGGCATGCCATCGGGAGAGCAAACAACGATGAGCAAGGAAATTCTGCTGGTAGTCGACGCCATCGCCAACGAGAAAGGCGTCGAACAGGAGGTCATTTTCGAGGCCATTGAGGCCGCGCTCGCATCTGCGACGCAAAAGCGCCATGAGGGCGAGATTGACGTGCGCGTGGACGTGGACCGCAAGACCGGGGAATACGAGACCTTTCGACGATGGACGGTGATCGCTGACGACGACGAGGTCGAGCTACCGGATCAGCAGATCCCGGTTACTGAAGCGAAGCAGTCGGATCCGTCGCTCGAGGTGGGTAGCGTGATCGAAACGCCAATGGAATCGGTGGACTTCGGTCGGATCGCTGCCCAGGCCGCGAAGCAGGTCATTGTTCAGAAAGTGCGGGAAGCCGAGCGGGCGAAGGTGGTCGAAGCCTATCGGAACCGCGCCGGCGAGCTCATCACCGGCATCGTTAAGCGCGTGGAGCGCGGCAACGTCTATTTGGACCTGGGGAGTAATGCCGAGGCCTTTATACCGCGCGAGGAAATGATCCCGCGCGAGGCCGTTCGCCCTGGTGATCGGCTTCGAGCCTGGTTACGGGAGGTGCGCGAGGAGGTGCGTGGGCCGCAGCTGTTCGCCAGCCGCTCAGCGCCGGAGTTCCTGGTGGAGCTTTTCAAACTCGAGGTGCCCGAGGTCAGTCAGGACCTGCTGGAGATCCTTGGCGCTGCGCGTGATCCGGGGATGCGCGCCAAGATCTCGGTGAACGCCCTGGATAGCCGGGTTGATCCAGTCGGAGCCTGTGTGGGCATGCGAGGATCCCGCGTTCAGGCTGTCTCGAACGAACTCTCTGGCGAGCGGATCGACATTATTCTCTGGAACGACAATCCGGCGCAATTTGTGATTAACGCCATGGCGCCAGCTGAAGTGGAGTCCATTGTGGTCGATGAAGATCGGGACAGCATGGACATCGCGGTTGGCGAGGATCAGCTCTCCCAGGCGATCGGCCGGGGTGGGCAGAATGTCCGTCTGGCCAGTGAGCTGACGGGCTGGGAGCTGAACGTCATGACGGCGGAAGAGGCCGAGGCGAAAAGCGAGGCGGAAGCGGCCGAGCTCGTCGATCTCTTCATTCGTGAGCTGGATGCGGACGAGGATCTGGCGGGTCTGCTCGTGGAGGAGGGCTTCTCCAGCGTGGAAGAAGTTGCCTACGTGCCGACTGGCGAACTGCTCGATATTGAAGGCTTTAGCGAGGACCTCGTGAATGCACTGCGTCAGCGGGCTCGCGATGTGTTGACCGAGCGCGAGGCTGCGGCGGCTGAAGCCGAAGCGCCAGCAGAGGATTTGCTTGGTCTGGAGGGCATGGATGATGTGACGGCCGCGAGGCTCGCACAGCAGGGAATACGCACCATGGAAGATCTCGCCGAGCAGTCGGTGGATGATCTGGTCGAAATCGAGGGGCTTGATGCGGAGCGCGCTGGCGCGCTGATCATGAAGGCCCGTGAGCCGTGGTTTGCCGAGCAAGAGGGCAACCAGGCCTAAGCCCGGAGAACCCGGGACGGAGGGAATGCATATGTCGCAGAGCACAGTCAGAGATTTTTCCGAACGCACGGGGGTTCCCCTGGAGCGTCTGATTGCACAGCTTCGCGATGCCGGTCTTGAGTATGACGACCCGGACGCTGAGTTTGCTGAAGCGGATAAGTCGGTTCTACTCGATCATCTGCGCAAAACGCATGGGCGGCGTGAAGATGACGAAGAGGGCGGGCCGTCACAGATTACCCTGAAGCGTCGAAGTCACAGTCAGTTGCGCATGCCCTCGGGCGGCGGTGCCGAGCGTCGAAGTGCACGTGGCCCCCGCGCGGGCACGGGTGGGCGTACGGTCAACGTCGAGGTGCGAAAGAAGCGCACGTACGTGAAGCGCAGCGTGGTTGAGGCAGAGGCGGCCGAACAGGATGCCCAGGTCCTTGAGCGAGCGTTGCAGCAGGATGTGAAGGCGGCCGAGGCCGCTCAGGCGGCGGAGGCCGAGCGCCAGCGCGAGGCGGAAGCCGCGGCTGAAGCCGCTCGGGAAGCGGAAGCAGCCGCTGTAGCCGCTCGTGAGGAAGGCGAGTCGACATCGCCTGAGGCTGATCAGGAGGCCGTGGCCGACTCCGAGGAACCGGTGACTACGGTGGCCGACCTCGAAGCGGAGCAGCAGAAGACCGACTCTGAGGCGGCGCGCAAGAAAGAGATCGAAGACGAAAAAGAGCGCAAGCGCCTGGAGGCAGAGGCTAAGCGTGAGCGTGAAGCCGAGGAGCGCGCGGCGCGCAAGGCGGCCCGCGGCAAGGGCAAAGCCAAGAAGCGCGCAGACAGTGCGACGCGTCAGGGGCGGCGAGGTGCCGCTGGCGTGGCAAGCTCGGCAATCCAGCAGGAATTTGAGAAGCCCACTGCGCCCGTGGTGCGTGACGTTCAAGTCCCCGAGACCATCACCGTTGGTGAGCTTGCCCAGCGCATGAGCGTCAAGGCTGCGGATCTCATCAAGGAGATGATGAAGCAGGGCGTGATGGCCACCATTAACCAGGCCATCGATCAGGACACGGCGGTGCTGCTCGTCGAGGAGATGGGGCACCGCCCGCACACCGTCCGCGAGGATGACCTTGAGGAAGCACTGCTGGGTCAAGCGACTGAGCCCAGCGGCACCGAGGAGCCACGTTCGCCCGTGGTGACGATCATGGGGCATGTCGACCATGGCAAGACCACCCTGCTCGACTACATTCGCCGCGCCAAGGTCGCCGCGGGTGAGGCGGGCGGCATCACGCAGCACATCGGCGCCTATCGGGTGAATACCGAGCGTGGAGACTTGACCTTCCTCGATACGCCAGGCCATGAGGCGTTTACTGCCATGCGGGCGCGGGGTGCCCAGGTGACAGATGTTGTCATCCTGGTTGTCGCCGCGGATGACGGCGTGATGCCGCAGACCGAAGAAGCGGTCAAACACGCCCGCGCTGCCGGTGTGCCGATCGTGGTCGCGGTGAACAAGATGGATCGCGAAGATGCGGACCCGGATCGTGTGAAAAACGAGCTGGCCGCCCGCGAAGTCATCCCTGAAGAATGGGGCGGTGATACGCAGTTCATTCACTGCTCCGCGCTCGCGGGTGACGGCGTCGAGAATCTACTCGAAGCAGTGGCGCTGCAGGCGGAGTTGCTGGAGCTGAAAGCGGTACGGGACTGCCCGGCCTCAGGCATCGTCGTCGAGTCCAGCCTCGACCGCGGTCGTGGCCCGGTTGCAACGGTATTGGTCCAGAACGGCGTGCTTCATCAAGGCGATACGATTATCTCGGGTAGCGAGTTCGGCCGAGTCCGCGCCCTCCTTGATGAGCGGGGTGACCGAGTCCAGGAAGCGGGGCCATCCACACCGGCGGTCGTCCTGGGGCTCTCTGGCTTGCCGGAGGCAGGTGATGAAGTGCTGGTCGTCGAGGACGAGCGTAAGGCTCGGGAACTGGCCGATCACCGGCGCGAGAAGAGTCGTGACAAGCGCTTGCAGGCGCAGAAAGCCGCGAAGATGGACGAGCTGTTCACCCAAATGGGGGACCAGGAGGTCATGACCGTCAACCTGGTGGTCAAAGGCGATGTGCAGGGCTCAGTCGAGGCGCTTACGCAGTCTCTGACCAACCTCTCCAATGAGGAAGTGCGGATCACGCCGATCGCGACCGGTGTGGGCGCAATCAACGAGTCGGACGTCAACCTTGCTCTGGCTTCTGAGGCGCTGTTGATCGGCTTTAACGTGCGCGCGGATGCGAAGGCACGACGGCTGGCTCAGGAAACAGGGGTGGAGCTGCGTTACTACAGCATCATCTATGATGCGATTGATCAGCTGCGTAACGCGATTAGCGGCATGCTCGAGCCGGAAACCCAAGAGCAGATTATTGGTACAGCCGAAGTGCGCGAGGTTTACCGCTCCTCCCAGCTTGGTCAAATTGCTGGCTGTCTGGTGGTTGATGGGGTCGTCCGCCGTAGTAACCCGATTCGTGTCCTGCGCGAAAACGTGGTGGTCTTCGAGGGTGATCTCGAATCGTTGCGTCGCTTCAAGGATGACGTTAAGGAAGTGCAGTCGGGTACCGAATGTGGCATTGGCGTGCGTAACTACAACGATGTTCGCGCCGGTGACCAGATCGAGTGTTACGAGCGGGTCACGATCCAGCGCTCGCTCTAGCGCGGTGGGACGGTTATGGCGAACGACTATCCGCGTAGCCGCCGAGTCGCTGACCAGGTGCAGCGCGAGTTGGCGACTCTCATCCGGGATGAGGTGCGCGACCCGCGCGTGGGCTCTGTGACAGTCTCTGAAGTGAAGGTCAGTCGAGACTTCGCGCATGCCGAGGTCTATGTCACGGGCCTAGGCATGGAGGAGGCGGACTCGCGGGCAATGGTTGATGCCCTCAACGGGGCGGCCGGTTTCTTGCGTGGCCAGCTTGCCCGGCAAATGCGCTTGAGAAAGGTCCCGGCCCTGCACTTCTACTATGACCCGGTGTTCGATCAAGGTGCACGGCTCAACCGGCTGATTGATGAGGTGGCCCCGGACAATGGCTCGCAAGAAGGGCCGTAATGTTGACGGGATCCTGCTGCTCGACAAGCCGAGCGGGCTGACCTCGAATGCGGCATTGCGCCGCGTCAGTCGTTATCTGGACGCGCGCAAGGCCGGGCACACCGGCAGCCTTGATCCATTGGCAACCGGGCTGCTGGTGCTTTGCTTTGGCGAGGCCACCAAAGTCAGTGGCTGGCTGCTCGATGCAGACAAGTCGTACACGTGTCTTGCCCGATTGGGCATGACCACCGACAGCGCGGATGCGGATGGACAGATCCTCCAGCGCCGTCAGGTGCCCGCAGTGGATGATGAGGCGCTTGAGGACGTGCTGTCAGGTTTCCGGGGGCAACAGGCCCAAGTGCCGCCGATGTTTTCTGCGCTCAAACACGAGGGTCAACGGCTGCATGAGTTGGCCCGGCAGGGGATTGAGGTTGAGCGGCCACCGCGGCAGGTCTGCATCCATGACTTGAACGCCACCCGCGTGGCGCCCGATGCATTGCGACTGGAAGTGACCTGCTCGAAAGGCACGTATATCCGGAGCCTTGTGGCCGATATCGGCGAGCAGCTGGGATGCGGCGCCCACGTGGAGCAGCTGCGGCGTACCGGGTTGGGGCCATTTAAAGGGCCGTCGATGTGGTCACTCGAGACGCTGGAGCGCTTGAGTGGGCAGGGAGCCGGCGCGCTGGATGCATGTCTGTTGCCGACTGATACCGCATTGGCGGATTATCCCGCGGTCACTCTAGCGGCGTCGGCGGCGGAGCGGTTCTGTCACGGTCAGGCGGTCAGCGCGGACCGTCCCACCGAGGCGGCGTCCATCTTGACGGTTTACGGGCCCGATGCTGCGTTTCTTGGTATCGGTGCCTGGCGTGACGATGGTGCAATTGCACCGCGTCGTTTGCTTGTTCAGCGAACCGCCCGGGGATAGAATGCCCCATTCTGTTAAATCAGCGAGTTAACCAGGAGTCATTGATGACACTCACCGCCACTCAGAAGCAGGAGATCGTCCGTGATTACGGCCGCTCCGACGGCGATACCGGGTCTCCGGAGGTGCAAATCGCCCTTCTGACCGCCCGCATCCAGTATCTCACCGAGCATTTCGGTACGCACAAGCAGGATCACCACTCCCGGCGTGGGCTGCTCAAGCTGGTTAACCAGCGCCGGCAGCTCCTTGATTATCTGCATCGCAAAAGCCTTGAGCGCTATCAGTCCGTGATTGAGCGGCTCGGCCTGCGCAAGTAGAGCAACAAACAAACGACCAGGGGTGAAATCGCAGTGACTCCAACCGCCGTCAAGAAATCTTTCCAGTTCGGTGAGCAGACCGTCACGCTGGAAACTGGGAAAATCGCGCGCCAGGCAACCGGCGCTGTCCTCGTCAATATGGCCGATACCGTGGTGCTCGTCACCGTGGTGGGCAAACGCGAAGAGGTGCCAGGCCGCAGCTTCCTGCCCTTGACGGTGAACTACCAGGAGCGCACCTACGCGGCCGGTAAGATTCCCGGCGGTTTTTTCAAGCGCGAGGGACGGCCTTCCGAGAAAGAGACGCTGGTCTGTCGGTTGATTGACCGGCCGATTCGTCCGCTCTTCCCAGCCGGTTTCTCCAACGAGGTGCAGGTGGTCGCGACAGTGATCTCGCTGAATCCGGAGGTCGATCCGGATATCCCCGCCATGATCGGCACTTCGGCTGCGCTTGCCATCTCGGGTATTCCTTTTGACGGCCCGATCGGTGCGGCCCGCGTGGGCTATCACAATGGGGATTTCCTGCTGAACCCCACGCTAAGCCAACTTGAAGAATCCCAGCTGGATCTGGTGGTTGCGGGCACGAATGATGCCGTCCTGATGGTGGAGTCGGAGGCAGACCGTCTGCCTGAGCAGACCATGCTGGATGCCGTTCTCTACGGCCATGAGCAGATGCAGACGGCGATTACCGCGATCAACGAACTCGCTGCCGAGACAGGTAAGCCGCGCTGGGATTGGGTTGCGCCGGCTGCCGATGAAACACTCGCAGAGCGTGTACGCGCACATGCTGAGGCCCCGCTGACCGAGGCCTACGGTGTGGCCGATAAGCAGGCGCGTCAGGAAGCGATTGCCCAGGTCCGCGCCCAAGTCAACGAAGCGCTGGTCGCGACCGAAGAGGGTGGCGAAGGCTGGTCGGCTGATGGGGTGGGTGAGGCCTTCAAGGGCCTGGAGAAAAAGATTGTTCGCGGTCGTATTCTGGCCGGGGAGCCCCGAATCGACGGACGTGATCAGCACACGGTGCGACCGATCGATATCGAAGTGGGCACGCTGCCACGGACGCATGGCTCGGCCATCTTTACCCGTGGTGAGACCCAGGCCATTGTGGTGACCACGCTGGGCACCGGCCGTGACGCGCAGGTCATCGACGCCATCGAGGGCGAGCGTCGCGAGCCCTTCATGCTGCACTACAACTTCCCGCCGTACTGTGTGGGTGAGACTGGGTTCATGGGGACGCCCAAGCGCCGTGAGATCGGCCATGGCAAGCTCGCCAAGCGCGGTATCGAAGCGGTCATGCCTGCCCCGGAGGACTGTCCTTATGTCGTCCGCGTGGTCTCGGAGATCACCGAGTCCAATGGTTCAAGCTCTATGGCCTCGGTGTGTGGCACCAGTCTCTCGCTCATGGATGCGGGTATTCCGATCAAGGCGCCTGTTGCGGGTATCGCCATGGGTCTGATCAAGGAAGGCGATGACTTTGCCGTATTAACGGATATCCTGGGCGACGAGGACCACCTCGGCGATATGGACTTCAAAGTGGCTGGCTCGGAGAACGGCGTCACTGCTTTGCAGATGGATATCAAGATTAACGGCATCACCCGCGAAATCATGGAACAGGCCCTGGGCCAGGCCCGTGACGGTCGCCTGCATATCCTGGGCCGGATGAACGAGGTGATTGGTGAGCATCGCGAAGAGATGTCGGCCTACGCGCCGCGCCTGATCACCCTGCGCATCGACCCGGAGAAGATCCGTGACGTCATTGGCAAGGGCGGCGCGACGATTCGCCAGCTCACCGAGGAAACGGGTACGACGATCGACATCACTGACGACGGTACGGTCACCATTGGTTCAGTGGATAAGGCAGCGGGTGAGGAGGCCCGGCGCCGCATCGAACTGCTGACCGCTGACGTCGAGGTCGGCCAGGTCTACGAAGGCAAGGTCAACAAGCTCATGGACTTCGGAGCGTTTGTGAACATCCTGCCTGGGCGTGATGGCCTCGTTCACATCTCGCAGATCTCCCATCGCCGTGTCGAAAGCGTTGGCGACGAGCTAAGCGAGGGGCAGAGCGTTCAGGTGAAGGTGCTTGAGGTGGATCGGCAGGGCCGGATTCGCCTGAGTATTAAAGCGCTTGAAGAAGAAGAGGGCGTCGAGAGCTAAAAGGCGCGCTGCTGCCGACGGAATTCGATCATGCGCTCTTGAGCCGTGATCGCCTCACTCAGGGTGCGAATGGACTCGCCCGGTAGCAGGTCAATCAGTCGCATGAAGATCTCGGCGGTGGTCAGAGAATCGCCGAGGGCTGTATGCCGGCCACCAACGCCTACCCCCAGTCGCTCGGCAATGCTCTCCATGGTGTGCTCACCGGTGTGATCGTGCAGCATTATCGACAATAGCAAGGCGTCTAGCGTCGGGTTATCGAACCGGACCCCGGTGACGCGTTGCTTGAGCTTGAGGAACCGCAAGTCGAAAGCCGTGTTAAAGCCGACCAGCACGGCGTTGCCGGCAAATGCGTGAAACCGGCGGATCACCTCCTCGACCGGCGGTGCTTCCATTACATCCTCATCGTAAATGCCATGGATACTGCTCGCGAGCGCGGGGATCGGGCGCCCGGGATTGGCGAGCAGTTCGAACGTCTCACCATGCATGACCTGGCCGCGATGAATACGGACCGCGCCAATCGAGACAATTTCATCGCCTCGGCTTGGCTCCAGTCCCGTGGTCTCACAATCGAATACCACATAGTCCAGGGTCTCGAGTGATGCATCCGCTGTATCACCGAGCGGTCTGTCGGCGTCTTCGATTGCGAAGTCGTAATACTCTGGCCGCGCCGGCACCGTCTCGACCACGGTTGCCTTCTTGGGCGCGCCGGGCAGGGGTAGCCGAAGCATCGCCCGGCCTTCTTTGGAGAGATCCGGTTGGCTCCAGGCAGTCGTGTCATGTCGCTGCAGCACTTCTCGCAGGCTCACGGTGCCACCGACATCCTCCAGGCCAGCGTCCAGCCAGTGATCCAGCTGATCTGCCGCAATGACATCCCCTGACCAGTTCAGGTCAACGTAGACCAGGCTGCCTTCTTCCCGGCCACTCAGGGCCAGCGCTGTGACCCCGAGCTCTTCTCTCAGCCGTGCAAGCAGGGCCTCAATGACCCGAGAAAGCAGGTAGGGCTCGGCTGATAGCCAGACATCAGCTCGGCACTGCAAGCGCGGGATCACCTCCGCTGCAACGCTGACTTTGATGCCCTCGATGAGACTGCCCAGATGGACGTCTTCCAGACGCCAGTTGTCAGTCACCACGGAAGCGGTTTCATCAGAGAGTGTCGTGAAGCGGTGGGTTAACTTTTCGTTCTCTTCAGCGATGATACGGGCGAATTGCTCTGTTTGCTCATGCAGACCCTCCTCTTGTGCAAGCCGCAGGCTTTCCGTGGCGGCATTGAGGCTGGTGAGGGGATTGCGGAGGCTTTCCACCGCGTCGCGTAGTGCCTGCTCTCGGCGCAGTGTTTCGCGTGTTTGCCGCGAGACGTCTTGCAGCGTCATCACAAAACCGGAGGTCTCGGGATCATCGGTGACCAGGCGTGCAACCCGGCAGCGCAATAGCCGCTCCCCACTCGCCGTGGCGCAGACCAGTTCGGCATCCGCCGGTGCGGCGTTTTCGTTCGTGGGGACAAGGAGACGGAGGGTGTGATTCAACGGTCCCTCGTTGAGCACCTCGCTGATATTGCGGCCAAGCCCCAGTGCGGGCTCGCTGGACAGGAGATCGCGGGTGGTCCGGTTGTACAGCTGAATCCGCCCCTCCCGGTCACACACCATCACCCCGTCCCGGATCTCCCGGAGAATGGTCTCAAGTCGGGTCCGGCGGGCCTCGACTTTGGTGGCCACTGCCTGAGCCGCTTCGTCCATGTCCTGCTGGTTTCTGACCAGCGCGCTCCCGAGTTGCTCGAGGGTATCGGGCAGGCGGTCAAGCCAGTGCCGGCCGCTAATCTCGAGGTGATGCTGGGGGTTGGAGCTTGCAAGAATATCGGCGCCGCGCGCTGTAGCGACCAGTGGTCGAGCCAGGCGGCGATCGATAATTATGCCCGTCACAAGCAGTCCCGCCAGGCTGATGAGCCAGGCTGTGATGAGTGCGCCGCCTGCCGATGAACCCTGCGCCCGGTTCATGGTGGCCAGGCCAGCCATCAGGACGCTCTGTCCTGCGCCGACGACACCGATGACGGCCCAGAGCCGCTTTCTTAACCGCGGCAGCCGATAGGCCCGCACCCTTAGGCGGCCTCGCTAACCAGCTCCCGCACCCTGCCCAGTACTGCGGCCGGGTTAAATGGCTTGACGATGAAATCGACAGCACCCAGTGACAGCGCTTTTTCGCGCTCCACCTCGAGCCCTCGGGTCGTCAGCATCAGCACTGGCAGGTTTTCGAACCCGGGCAATGCCAGCAGACTCTGGCAGAGGTCGTAGCCACTGCGGTCGGACAGCACGGCATCCATGAGTACGAGATCTGGGCAGAAGTCGTTCACCGATGCCATGGCCTCTTCATAACCGCATGCGCTATGCACTGAAAAGCCGGCGTGTCCAAGCAGGAAACTTAACGACGCAGCGATGTTGGCCTCGCTGTCGACGATCAAGATATTTTTGATCATATGACTCCGCTACCCAGTGGGTAACGCCTCCTCCTCTCTCTACCCCAGTATAGGGTATTCCGGTGGGGGTTTGTCGAGGTAATCTACTGACCTCCATCGAAAAAGGATCATCAGGAGGGCTGGATGGCAGATGCCATGCCCGATTCGGAAGTCGGCCAGATCGCCCGGGAGTTTCTCAGTTCGCACGCGCCGTTCGATCGATTCTCGGCGCGGCTACGGCAATACTTCCTTGACCACTGTGAAATGCGCCGATACGAGGCGGGTGAGCGGATTCTGGATCCTGGTTTCGGCCAGGTGGGTTACCTCCACCTCATTGCCGGTGGTCGTGTCGATGCTGAGCGCCCGGGGGTTGGTGAGGAGGGCGTCGAGCAATTCGAACTCGAAGCCGGTGATAACTTCCCGATGGCCGCACTGCTTGGTGAGCGGGCGACCCGCACGGTCTACACCGCGGGGACCGCCGTGGTGTGCTTGCGCCTGCCGCGATCGGCTTTCAAACAATTACTAGCGGAGAGTGCCGCATTCCGGGACTTTTGTCTGCGGGGCGTGAGCAGTTTGCTCGATCAGGTGCAGCGGGATATTCAGCAACACGCGGCGGGTAATCTCGGCGGTGACTCGTCACTGGATACGCCGCTGGGCCAGATGATGCACATTAATCCAGTGTCTTGCGGGCCAGACACCGCGGTGCGGGAAGTCGTGGAAATCATGCATGCCCGCAAAGTCGGCAGCATGCTCATTACCGATGAGCGGCGCCAACCCCTCGGAATCTTCACGCTGCACGACTTGCGCTCAGTGATTGCCCGATCCGAAGACCTGGAACAACCCATCCAACAGGTCATGACCGCGCAACCTTGCACCCTCAGCACCGATACGTATGCCTTCGAGGCCGTTGTTGAAATGGCGCGCCGTAATATTCGGCACATGATCATCACGGAGCCTGCGGGAGGCGTCGCTGGCGTGATTTCCGAGCGCGATGTCTTTGCCCTCCAGCGAATTAACCTGGTTCATCTGGCCCGCGCCATCACGGGCGCGGGAGATGTGGACGCCCTGGTTAGGGCGCGGGGTGACGTCGGTGCGTTGATCGATACCATGATGGCGCATGGTGCGGGGGTTGAGCAGATTACCCGGATCATTACGCTTTTAAATGACCGCACCGTTGCCCGCGCGATTGAGCTCTGCCTTGAGGATGCAGATGACCCCGGCGTGGCATTTACCTGGATTGCCTTTGGTAGCGAGGGGCGCAGTGAGCAGACGCGTGTCACGGATCAGGACAATGCCATGTTGTTCGATCCTGGGGCAGAGGCTGAGGATGAGGTCAGGGCACGGCTGCTACCGCTGGCGCGCCGCATTAATGAGGTGCTCGATCAGTGCGGCTTCACGCTGTGCACGGGCAATGTCATGGCCAGTAATCCGGCCTTGTGCCTGAGCTTTGCCGAGTGGGAGCAGCTGTTTCGGGGCATGGTCGAGAGCGCGACACCACAGAACTTGCTCAAATCGACGATTTATTTTGATTTTCGCACCATCTGGGGAGATACCGCAGCGGGCGAGGCATTGCATCGGCGCGTGGTCGAAATCGCCGCGCATAACAGCTTGTTCCTGCACACGATGGCGGGCAACTGCATGGCCATCAAACCGCCATTGGCCATGTTCCGTGACTTCGCCACGGAAAAGGATGCCGATGGCACGCATCGACTGGATCTGAAGGTTCGTGGCCTCACCCCCTTTGTCGACGCGGCGCGTGTGCTGGCTCTCGAGAGCGGCATTCTGGAGGCCAATACACCAAAGCGGCTGCGGGCGCTGGTAAAAGCGGGCATTTTAAGCGACGAGGATGCCGGGGCCTTTGAGCGCTCATTTGCGTTTGTTCAGTTGCTGCGGATGCGTGAGCATCAGCGTCAGTCCGCAGCCGGTGAGCCGATGAACAATCGTCTCGACCCGGAAGATTTGAACCCGATGGACCGCCGCATTCTGAAAGAGGCCTTTCGGGAGGCCCGGCGGTTGCAGAAAAAGCTCGAGGTTCGCTACCAGCTCTAGTCATAAAAAAACCCCGGGATGGCCACGCCACCCCGGGGTTTTTTAGTGCGTCCGTTTGGACGCGGTTAACGGATCCGCTGGTTATGAAGCCCGCGGCACCCGAATGCTCTCGACGAGCTCCTGAATCTCCTTCGGCGGCGGTGCCGTCATTCGAGAGACCAGCAGCGCAAAGAACACGTTGATGATGGCACCGACAGCACCAATCGACTGCGGCCCAATGCCCATGACCCAGAACTCCGGCGTATCCGGCAGCATGTTCGTGCCCGGTACAAAGAACCAGCCCTTGTAGACGAACACGTAGATCAGGGTGAAGCTCAGGCCCGTGATCATGCCTGCCATCGCACCGGCGCTGTTCATGCGCCGGCTGAAGATGCCGAGCATGAGGACCGGGAACAGTGACGAGGCTGCCAGACCGAAGGCGAGGGCAACCACCTGTGCCGCGAACCCAGGTGGGTTCAGGCCCAGATAACCCGCCACCACGATGGCACCCGCCATCGCGATTCGCGCCGATAGCAGTTCACCCTTTTCGCTGATGCCGGGGTTGATCACACCCTTGATCAGGTCATGCGATATGGCGGAAGAAATTGCCATCAACAAGCCAGCTGCCGTTGACAGCGCAGCCGCCAGGCCACCGGCCACCGTCAGGGCAATCACCCAGGCGGGAAGCTGTGCGATCTCCGGGTTCGCCATCACCATGATGTCGCGGTCAACGCTGAGCTCGTTGCCTTCCCAGCCATATTCCTCGGCCGTCGGCGCAAAGTCCTCGTTGTCAGCGTTGTAGTACTGGATCCGGCCATCGTCGTTTTTGTCTTCAAAACCAAGTAGGCCAGTCTCCTCCCAGCGGGAGAACCACTCTGGTACGTCCTCATAGGCCAGGTTGCCTTCTTCAGCGCCGATCTCGCCCGGCTGTACCGTGTTGATCAGGTTGTAGAAGGACATGGCGCCCACGGCGGGTGCCGTGGTGTAGAGGATGGCGATGAAGATCAGCGTCCAACCGGCTGACAGGCGGGCATCACGCACACGCGGTACGGTGAAGAACCGAATGATGACGTGGGGTAGACCCGCTGTACCGATCATCAGCGACATGGTCAGGAAGAACATGTTGAGCGTGGTGCCCTTCATGATCGTGTACTGACTAAAGCCAAGATCGACGAGGATGTTATCGAGACGCTCAAGCAGGAAAGTCCCGTCGGCGACCGTGCCACCCAAGCCCAGCTGGGGCAGGGGGTTGCCAGTGATGGCCAGCGAGATGAACACCGCTGGGATCGTGTAGGCAAAGATCATCACGCAGTACTGCGCAATCTGGGTATAGGTAATACCCTTCATACCGCCGAACACCGCGTAGATGAACACAATGGCCATACCCGAGAGCAGCCCGATTTCGTAGCTTGTCTCCAGGAAGCGCGAGAACGCCACGCCGATGCCGCGCATCTGACCGATGACATATGTCACCGAAGCCACGATCAACGCAACGACCGCAATGACGCGTGCTGGCTTGGAGTAGAACCGGTCACCGATGAACTCGGGCACCGTAAACTTCCCGAACTTGCGCAAGTACGGCGCAAGTAGCAGGGCAAGCAGCACATAGCCACCCGTCCATCCCATGAGATAGACCGAGGCGTCATAGCCCAGGAAGGCGATCAGTCCGGCCATCGAAATGAACGAGGCCGCCGACATCCAGTCGGCTGCCGTGGCCATGCCGTTGGCGATCGGGTTGACGCCCTTGCCGGCGACGTAGAACTCGCCGGTGCTTCCGGCTTTCGCCCAGATGGCGATGCCGATGTACAGCGCGAAGGTCGCGCCGACAATCAGATAGGTAGTTAATGTAAGACCCATGTCGACTCTCCCCTCTCGTTATTCTTCGTGGACGTCGTACTTTCGATCCAACGCGTTCATCTTGAACACGTAGGTGAAAATGAGCGCGATGAAAATGTAGATCGAACCCTGTTGGGCAAACCAGAACCCCAGGGGATAGCCGGCGATCACGATATTATTGAGAACCGGGGCAAGTATGATCCCGAGTCCGTAGGCAACGACAAACCAGATCACCAGCAGCGTGATCAGGAGTCTGACGTTCTCCTTCCAATAGGCCTTTGCGGCCTCTTCTTTGCCTGAAGCCATTGGCTTTGCTCCTCCTGCAGACGTCATTGTTATCGAGTGGGCAAGCCCAACTCACTCATTAGCTATGCAAGAACCGTGCAAGCTTGTTCTTTTGCCTTTTTGACCAGAATCCCCCGTGGGACGGGCTTTGGCTGTATGCCGCCCCACGGAGTCATTACAAAACGTTACCAAACGTAGCGATTGGTGATCCGTTCCGTAACAGTTACTGGTTGGCTCGGTTGCTGATGAGTTCATCGACCACCGACGGGTCAGCGAGCGTGCTCGTGTCACCCAGGCTGTCCAGTTCGTTGGTGGCGACCTTGCGCAAAATGCGCCGCATGATCTTGCCGGACCGGGTTTTCGGCAGGCCCGGTGCCCACTGAATCACGTCTGGCTTGGCAATTGGTCCGATCTCTTTGCGTACCAGAGCCGCCAACTCGGCCTGCAGATCATCGGTAGGGTCGACGCCGTTGATCAGCGTGACGTAGCAGTAAATGCCCTGTCCCTTCAGATCATGCGGATAACCCACCACAGCGGCTTCAGCCACCGCGTCATGCAGCACAAGGGCACTTTCGATCTCGGCGGTGCCCATGCGATGACCCGAGACGTTAAGCACGTCATCCACGCGGCCGGTAATCCAGTAATACCCATCGGCATCACGCCGGGCGCCGTCGCCGGTGAAGTACTTGCCCTTGTAGGTCGTCAGGTAAGTGTTCATGAACCGCTCATGATCGCCGTAAATCGTGCGCATCATGCTCGGCCACGCCTGATTGATGCACAGATTCCCTTCGGTAGCGCCCTCAAGGACGTTCCCTTCGTTGTCGACGAGCTGGGGCTCAACGCCGAAGAATGGCAATGTCGCTGAGCCAGGCTTGAGATCGACCGCCCCAGGGAGCGCCGAGATCATGATCGCGCCGGTCTCGGTTTGCCACCAGGTATCCACGATCCGGCAGCGCTCGTCGCCCACCACGCGGTAGTACCACTCCCAGGCTTCGGGGTTGATGGGCTCGCCCACCGTGCCGAGGATTCGCAGGCTCTGCCGCGAGTATTGCTTGACCAGCGCTTCGCCCTGGCCCATCAGCGAGCGGATCGCGGTTGGCGCGGTGTAGAAGATGTTGACCTGATGGTCATCAATGACCTGCCAGAAGCGCCCGGCGTCCGGATAGGTCGGGACGCCTTCGAAGATCAGCGTTGTCGCACCATTCGCCATCGGGCCGTAGACAATATAGCTGTGTCCCGTTACCCAGCCGACATCCGCGGTGCACCAGTAAATCTCGCCATCCTGGTAGTCAAAGATGTACTTGAAGGTCATGGCAGCTTGCAGCAAATAGCCGCCCGTGGTGTGCAGCACGCCCTTCGGTTTCCCGGTTGAACCGGAGGTATACAGGATGAACAGCGGATCCTCGGCGTCCATGGGTTCTGGCTCGCAGTCGGCCGAAGCCTCGGCGATTGCCTCCTGGTACCAGATATCGCGATCGGGGTTCCACGTCACCTCGTTGCCGGTGTGCCGGACGGTGACCACGGTATGCACGCTATCCAGGCCCTCAATGGCCTTTTCCACGTTCTCTTTGAGCGGGACGGGCTTACCGCTGCGCAAGCCCTGATCCGCGGTAATGATCGTGCGGCAATCGGCATCTTCAATCCGATCACGGAGGGCATGCGGCGAGAATCCCCCGAAAACGATCGAGTGCACGGCACCGATGCGTGTGCAGGCCAGCATCGCCACGGCTGCTTCCGGAATCATGGGCATGTAAATGGATACCCGGTCGCCTTTTTTGACACCACGGCTTTTGAGCACGTTGGCGAGGCGACAGACCGCGTCATGGAGTTCGCGATAAGTGATGTGGCGGGTTTTGCCCGGCTCGTCGGCTTCCCAGATGATGGCGTTGCGATCACCGTGTGTTGCCAGGTGACGATCCACGCAGTTGTAGCTCACATTAAGTTTGCCGCCCTCGAACCAACGGATCTGACCGGTGGTCAGGTCGTTGTTACTGACCTTATCCCAGCGGGTAAACCAGCTCAGGAAGCGGTCGGCCTGCTCCCCCCAGAATGCGTCGGGCTCTTCAAGCGAGCGCCGGTACATCGTTTCGTATTCTGAGCGGCTCAACAGAGCCTGGTTCGCGACGGTCTCGGGGACCGGGTAGATTTTTTCTGCGGACATGCCGTTACTCCTCCATCGTTTGCATTCGTCGCATTGGGTCTGCGTTTACTGCCTATCCTGCTTGTCGTCGGCGCTGGAGTCCAAGTCTTTGCCGTCGCTCCCACAGGGCTTTGCGGCTGATGCCGAGCCGTTTGGCCAGTTCTGTCTCGGTCAGCGCCGCCTCGTGTGTCCGGACAAAGGCCCGGAAATACTCCTCCAGCGACAGGTCCATTCTCTCTGCTGCAGGATCGCCGTCGGCGTCTTTGAGCGCCAGATCGCTGGCCGATACCTCGCTGCCATCGGTGAGAATGACCGCGCGCTCGATGACGTTCTCCAGTTCACGGACGTTGCCGGGCCAGTGATGGGCCTGGATTTGCACAAGCGCGTCCTTGCTGAATGCCATGGTCGGTCGATTAAGCCGCCGGCAGGCCTTTTCCAGGAGAAACTGCGCCAGTTCGGGCAGATCCTCGCTGCGCTCACGTAACGGCGGCAACCGAATCTCCATGACATTGATTCTGAAATACAAATCGTCACGAAAATCTCCGACCCGGATCAGGGCTGGAAGATCCTGATGGGTCGCCGCAATAAGCCGGATATCGACGCGTCTTGATTGGGACGCGCCAACCCGCCGAATCTCTGATTCTTGCAGAACCCGCAGCAGCCGGCCCTGGGCAGCGGTGGGGAGCTCGGCAATTTCATCGAGAAATAGCGTCCCGCCATTCGCGGCCTCAACCAGACCCTCACGGGCACGCTCGGCGCCGGTAAATGCCCCTTTCTCATGGCCGAACAGCTCGGCCTCGATCAGTGTTTCTGGTATGGAGGCGCAGTTCACGGCGATGAGCGGGCCATCGCGACGGTGGCTTTGCTCGTGCAGTGAACGGGCCACCAGCTCCTTGCCAGTGCCGGATTCTCCCAGGATCAAGACCGTTGTGTCGGTCGGGGCCACTCGGTTGATGCGCTCGAACACACCCTGCATTGGCGCGCAGTGACCGACGATGCCGGTCACCGGGTAGTCCGCGTCGATCTGCGCCCGCAGCGCTGCATTCTGGCGCTGCAGCGTATGCTCGCGCAGGGCACGCTCCACGGTCATCCGCAGCTCGTCATTGTCAAAAGGCTTGGGGATATAATCGACCGCGCCGCGCCGCATGGCGTCGACAGCAGAGCGCACACTGGCATAGCTGGTCATGATAATGACCGGGACATCGCCCGCCGCCTCGATCAAGTCCATCCCGTTGCGCCCGGGGAGGCGAATGTCCGCAACGATTAAATCATGGTGGCTGAGCGGGCCATTCGCTAGCGCCTCTTCAACGGACTCTGCGCCAGTGACATGCAGGCCATCGCGTTCGAGCAGACGCATGATGGCCTGGCGGATGATGGTTTCGTCTTCAATGATCAGCACGTCAGCCATGCGCTTGCAGTTCTCCCGGCAGATCAGCGACAGGTAACCGGATGACCACCTCCGTACCCGAGGTGCGACCGCGGCGAGGCTGCAGGTTCAAGCTGCCCTGGTAGTCGCTGACGATGTTGTAGGCGAGTGATAGCCCAAGGCCGGTGCCTTGTCCCGGTGCTTTGGTGGTGAAAAACGGCTCCAGTACTTTGTCCCGGATGCCGGCCGGGATCCCATGGCCCGAGTCAGTAATGCGAATCGTGACCGTATCGCGCTGGCGCTTGGCCGTGGTGCGGATCTCGTCACCGGGCGCACAGGCGTCGACTGCATTGCTGTAAAAGTTCACGAACACCTGCACCAGACGCTGGTGTTCGGCCATGACGGCGAGGCCGGCTGGGATATCGTTGTGAAAAGAGAGCGCCCGGGCGCGACTGGCCAGCCTAACCAGCCGTTTGGCCTCCTCGGTGACCGCCGCGAGATCGGTGGGCTCGGGTGTGCGGGGCTCGTTCACCCGGCCTGCGTGGGCGTAGCCAACCAAGGTCTGGACGATATGGTTGATGCGCTGCGTCTGCTCCAGGATCTGCGTCGATCGCGCTCGATCGGGGTCTTCCTCATGCAGTTCCTGAGCCAGACAGGCAATGCCCGTTACCGGATTGCCGATTTCGTGGGCAACCCCTGCTGCCAAGCGCCCAATCGAGGCAAGGCGCTCGCTATGGGTCAGCTCATCCTCGAGGCGCTGGACGTCGGTGACATCCTCGAGCAAGACGAGTTGATCCCCATTCTCGTCTCCCGCAGGACCACCGATCAGTGCCTTGTGCAGGGTGAGCCAGCGGCGCTGATCGGGCAGGGCGAGTGGCCGTTTGTAGGCCTTGTTGCTGTCCTCACTGATGAACGACGCCAGGAGCTCTCCCCAAGGCGCCGGCACTTCTCGAAGGTGTCGGCTCAGCACACGGGGTGCCCGAATTCCGGTCATCGCGTCCATGGCCGGATTCCAGCGCGCGATGTGGCCCGCCGGCGTAATGGCGACGACACCGAGGGGTAGGTCTTCGAGAATCTGGCGATGATAGCGGCGCAGCGTGTCGAGCTCGGCGGCGATGCCCCGTAGCCCACCCTGGGAGCGCTCCAGGCGCTCTTCAATCAAGCGCACATTCTGGGCAATGGCCCCGCGGCTGTCAGCGTCGAGCCGCAGACATTGATCCACAATATCCCGGGCCAGGACGGGCCCCATCATCCCGGAGAGATTTCGTTGCACCTGCTCACGCAGCTGATGCAGTCGGTCAGGCCGGTTTTCGGACCAGGCGAGATCCATGTCATCGAGCGCTTTGGCAATTTCGGCCTCCGCGGCCGGGGCGCCCATGACGGGAGTGAGTTGCTCGACGAATTGTTGCGGTGAGGTGGCCAGTAGCGCACCGCTTGGCATGCTCGTGCTGACATCGCGACAGGCACCGGCAGCGGCCACTTCACGGCGGTCTTGTCGTGTGAAGGTGGATACGGCGATAAACACCAGCAGATTTGCACTGACCGACCAGAAGGCCATGCTCCCGAAGTGGGCCGGCGTCTGCGCAGCCAGCAGATCAACGCCGACCACCTCGATCGGGCCAACGGTGGAGAGTGCCGGGAAGAGACCCGCAATGCCCCAGAGACTGCCGCCAGCCACCAGCCCGGCGATGAATCCGGATCGGGTCGCGCCGGGCCAGTAGAGCAGCGCTATAACGCCGGGGATAAGCTGGGCCATAGCCAGAAAGGAAATCAGCCCCCAGGACACCAGCCCGTCACTGCGCTCCAGGGTGAGGTAGAAAACGTAGCCAGCACCGATGATGGCAACGATCAGCATCCGCCGCACCCAGCGCAGGGTGCCGTAAAGATCGCCCAGGGGCGCCAGCCTGATCAAAGGCAGCACCAAGTGGTTGAGGCACATCGACGAGAGCGCCAGCGTTGAGACAATGATCATGGCGCTGGCGGCCGAGATACCACCCAGATAGACAAACAACGCGACAGCGGGTGACTCAGTTAATTGGGCGATGCCCAACACGGTGTAATCCGTGGGTGTGTCGAGTCCGATGGCCTGGCCAGACCAGAGCAGCGGCGGGATCGCCGCGGCAATCACCAGCAGGAACAGCGGAAAGGCCCAGCTCGCCGTGCGCAGCCCGGCATCCTGGAGATTCTCGGTGAACAGCATGTGGAACTGTCGCGGCAGCAGAAAGGCGGCTGCGAAGGCAAGAAACATCAGCCCGGTCCATTCTCCACCACCGACACCGCGCGTGAACTGCGATAACCGCCTGGGATCCTGATTCAGCCAGTCCTGAAGCCCGCTCCAATGACCGAAGGCCATGCTCACGGCCAGGCCCGTGATGAACACCAGGGCGGCCATTTTGACCACCGATTCGAAGGCAATGGCGGCGACGAGGCCACTGTGCTTTTCGCGTGGCGTGACATGCCGGGCCCCAAAAATGATCGCGAACACCGTCACGATCACACAGAACACGATGGCAATTAGCTGAGGTGGTGAGTCGCCGGTGAGGATTTGGGTGGACTCGGACACGGCCCGCACCTGGAGCGCAAGGTAGGGCAGGCTCCCCGTCAGGATCATCAGTGTCACCAGGATGCCGGCGAGTTGACTGTCAAAGCGGAAAGCAAACAAGTCGGCCACGGAGGTGAGCTGATGGCGTCGGGTGAGCCTGAGCAGCGGCATCAGCAAAACGGGCGTGAGCGCAAAGGCGAGCGTGACGCCTACGTAGATCGTGATAAAGACAAGCCCTGAGCTCCCGGCAAAACCCACGCTGCCGTAATAGCTCCACGTTGTCGCGTAGACGCCGAGTGAGAGCACGTAGACGGCTGGGTGACGGACAATTCGACTGGGTATCCAGCCGCGTTCGCTGGCATGAGCAACGAGAAACAGCAGCGACAGATAGACCGTCGCGCCGATGAAAAGTGTGGTCAGGCTAAAGGTCACGCCGGCCCCCGAGCAGGTTGGTCATCGCGACCACGCCGATATAGCCAAGCCAGAGGGCGAAGGGCAGATACCAGGGTGCCGAGAGCCCGGACCACCAGATCGCAAAGGGAGAGACGAACAGCACCAGTCCGATGCCTAGCAGCAATAGACTGACAGAGCCCGTAGACGCTTCTTGCCTGGGCATCGGCACACCTCCTCCTTCCTGTTACTGAACGTATCACAGGTTGGGTGAAGGAAGGGAAGCCCTAGGCTGTAACAGCCGGGATCTGGTGGGTGGCCCAGTTTGCGGTGGCCCAGTCCAGGATCTCCAGCGGGCTGGCTTGATGAAGAGACGAGGGGGGTGCCTGACCCAGGAAGGTCAGTGCTGCCAGAAGTGACGGTGCCGGGTGAGTCGGGTCCACGGCCGGGGCCTGGTTGGTTTTGCTGAGTTTTCGTCCGCGCGCATCCAGGGCAATTGGCAGGTGTAGATAGCGCGGCGTCGAGAGCCCAAGGGCGTGTTGCAGCGTGACCTGAGGTGCCGTGGCCGCGCGCAGATCACCCCCCCGTACCACGTCGGTAACGCCAAGCTCGGCGTCATCGATCGCCATGGCCAGGTGGTAGGCGTGGAGGCCGTCACCCCGAAGAAGGATGAAATCGCCAATGTCTCGGTAGACGTTGACCGTTATCGCGGGACAGTGTCGGTCTTCGATGACCCATTCGCCGGGCTCGGTCCGAAAGCGCCAGCTGCGGGCCTCACGGCCGGAGGGGAGACCGGCCCGGCAGGTGCCTGGATAGATCATGCCGGCTGGCCCCTCGCGACCGACGGCGGCCACCTCACGACGGGTACAGCCACAGGGATAGGCCCGACCGGCCGCGATCAGTGTCTCGAGTACGGCCTGATATCGTGATCGGTTTCCGTCCTGGGTCTGTACGGGGCCGTCCCAGTGCAGGCCAAAAGCCTCCAGTGTTGCCTGGATGTCGGCGGCTGCGCCCGGTTGACAGCGGGTCTGGTCCACATCATCAATCCGTAAGTGCCACTGGCCGCCGGCAGCACGTGCGTCCACATAGCTGGCGACGGCTGCAATGAGTGAACCGAAGTGCAGCGGGCCGGTTGGGCTGGGGGCGAAGCGCCCGATAACGGGATTGTGAGTCATGGTGTCATCCTAGCCGGTGTTGCACGCTCCGCCGACAGCGATTTCCCAGAAGCGAGTAAAGGCGGTATTTTTACGCTTTTTCCGCCGTCGGGTGATGGACCACTGTAATGCGCCTCAGCAAGATCCGGCTGACCGGTTTTAAATCGTTTGTGGATGCCACACCGGTACCCTTTCCGGGCGGCATCACTGCCATCGTCGGACCCAATGGTTGCGGTAAATCCAACATCATCGACGCCGTTCGATGGGTGATGGGGGAGAGCTCTGCGCGGCATCTGCGGGGAGGCTCCATGGCGGATGTCATCTTTAGCGGATCGGGGAGTCGCAAGCCCGTCGGTCAGGCCAGCATCGAGCTGGTTTTCGACAACAGCGATGGCGCCCTCGGGGGGCAGTACGCCAGCTTCAGTGAGATCTCGGTCCGCCGACAGGTCAACCGTGACGGGCAGTCCGCCTACTATCTCAATGGCACGCGTTGCCGGCGTCGAGACATTACCGACGTCTTTCTGGGCACCGGCTTGGGTCCGCGCAGTTACTCCATTATCGAGCAGGGCACGATATCGCGCCTGATTGAGGCAAAGCCCGAGGAGTTGCGGGGCTACCTTGAGGAAGCCGCGGGCATCAGCCTCTACAAAGAGCGCCGGCGGGAGACCGAGCGGCGCATGCGCGATACCCGCGAGAATCTCGAGCGGCTCGAGGACGTCCGTGATGAGGTCGGGCGGCAGCTGGAAAAACTCGCGAAGCAAGCGGAGACCGCAGAGCGTTACCGCAGCCTGAAAGGCGAAGAGCGCCAACGCCGGGCCGAGCTGCTGATGCTGCGCATTCGCGGCCTTGAGAACAGCCGCGCTGAGCTCGCCCGGGAGCTCGCCGAGCGCAACAACGCGCTGGAGTCACGGATTGCTGAGCAGCGCAGTGTTGAGCGGGACATGGAGTCGCTGCGCGCACGGCATGCCGAGGACAGCGACGCGCTCAACGAAATACAGGGGCGGTACTACCAGATCGGTTCAGATATCGCGCGGATTGAGCAGCGGATCAGTCATCGGCGCGAATTAAGAGACAGCAGTGCCCGTGAGCTTGAGCGCAATCGCGAGGCGCTGGAGCGCACCGAGGCCGAACTGGCTGAGGATTCCGAAAAAAAGGCCCTGTTGGTTGAGCGCCTGGCTACCCTTGAGCCAGAGCTTACCGCCACAGACACCGAGCTCGAGGATGCCGACCAGAAAGCGCGAGAAGCCCGACTGAGCCTCGATCAGGCGCGAGAACAGCTCGACGTGCTGAACGAACGGCGGGGCGATGCCGAGCGTCAGGCCGAGGTCGAGCGGGCCCGAATTGAGCAGCTTGAAGCCCGCCAAACCGAGCGCCAGCGCCGTCAGGCCCAGTTGGCAGCGGAGCTTGACGAGCTGCCGGGCGGAGACAACAGCCCCGGGTCAGGCCTTGAGGCGGAGATTGCACAGTTGACTGCCTCACGCGCTGAGCTCGGCCAGCGGCTGGAGCAGCTCGATGCGGAGCGGACGCAAGCACGTGAGCATATTGACACGACCCGCACTGCGCTCGATGGCCACCGTGAGGCGCTCAGCGAGGCCCGAGCTCGCCACACCTCCCTGGAGACGTTGCAGGCCGCTGCGCTGGGTGCTGATGGCGAGGTGAGTGACTGGCTTGATCGCCTCGGACTGCGTGGTGCACCGCGTCTGGGTGAGGGCATCGAAGTGGCACCGGGGTGGGAGCGAGCACTGGAGGCGGTGCTCGGCGATGCGTTGCAGGCCATTGCCGCATCAGACCTCGAGACACTCGCCGCCAGGGCCGAATCGCTCGCCGGCGGCCAGGTCATGCTGTATGACGCGGGCGCAGAGCTGACTGGCGCACCCGGGGCAGACGCAGCAGGGCTGAGCACGCTTGGATCCCTGGTGAGCGGGCCAGCGTTGATCCATGAATTGCTCGCGGGCGTTCACATCGCCGAGGACACGGAGACGGCATCGCGGCATCTCTCCGCGCTGGGTCCCGGGCAGTCCGTCGTGACGCGCGATGGCCGGTGGTTTGGCCCCCATTGGGTACGCGTTCGGTCTGAAGAAACAGCGGAAGGTGCCAGCGTGCTGGCGCGTGGTCGCGAGATTGAGGCGCTCGCCGGCCAAATCGCTGAGTTCGCCAGCGCGGTTACGGATGCCGAAAAGGCGCTTGCCGACGCGGAGTCGGCCCTCACGATGATCGAGGCGCGAGGCACGGAGCAACAAGAGGCAATAGCGGCGACAGAGCGCGATTTGGCGGGTGCCCGGGCCCGTCAGGAGGCCGAGGCCGAGCGAGCGCGTGAACAGCATCGCCGGCGTGAGGGTTTGGTGCAGGAACAAGCGGAACTGCAGTCAGCCATGGAAGCCGCAGATGACGAGGTCCGCGCCGCTCGTGACCGTCTCGAGGCCGCGCTGACCGATGCAGAAGCCGTCGATCGGTCGCGAGCGCCACTGGAGGAGACTGCCGAGGAAGCGCGTGAGGCCGTGGAAGCGGCGCGCGAGCACACAGAGGAGGTGCGTGGTCGCCGCCAGGATATCGCGCTTCGTATCGAGAGCGCGCAGACGGCGCGTGGCTCACTGGATGAGGCCATTGCCCGGCTTGAGCGCCAGAAAGCCCAACTTGAATCTCGCAACCAGGAGTTGGGGGCGGCGCTGGATGAGGTCTCTGACTCGGATGAAACCCTGGAGGCAGAGCGCCAGTCGTTGCTTGAGCAACGGGTCGCTGTGGAGACAGAGCTTGCCGAGGCGCGTCGCCGTCTTGAGGACGCCGATGCCGGTCTGCGTGAGCGAGATCAGCAAAGAAGTGCGGCCGAGGCGGCGGTGAGTGAGTTGCGGGAGGCGGCAGAGAGCGCGCGTTACCGCGATTACGAGATCGAGGCGCGCTTGCAGACCCAACGCGAACAGCTCGATGGCCTGGAGGTTGATGTCGCCGCTGTCACGGCGGCTTTACCAGAGACAGCGGACGAAGCGGAATGGGAAACGGAGCTCGAGCGGCTCGATGCCAGAATTCGGCGCCTCGGCCCGATCAACCTGGCGGCCATTGACGAACATCGAACGCTATCCGAGCGTAAAGGTTATCTCGACACGCAGCAGGCTGATCTGACCGAGGCACTGGAGACCCTTCAGACCGCAATCCAGCGAATCGACCGGGAGACACGAGCGCGCTTCCGCGAGACCTTCGACAAGGTCAATGCCGGGCTTCAGCGGCTCTTTCCAAGGTTGTTTGGTGGTGGTCAGGCCTATCTCGAGATGACGGATGATGATCTGCTCGAGACCGGTGTCACTATCATGGCCAAGCCGCCGGGTAAGCGGATCACCAACATTCATCTGCTGTCCGGGGGCGAGAAGGCGCTGGCGGCCGTGTCGCTTGTTTTTGCCATCTTCGAGCTCAATCCTGCCCCGTTCTGCATGCTGGATGAGGTTGATGCGCCGCTCGATGAGGCCAACGTGGGGCGTTTTTGTGATTTGCTAAGAGAGATGTCTTCTCGGGTGCAATTCATCGTCATTACGCATAACAAAACGACCATGGAGTCGGCGAGCCACCTCGCCGGCGTTACCATGGCGGAGCCAGGGGTGTCGCGGCTGGTTGCAGTGGATGTTGAAGCCGCGGTGGAAATGGCCGAGGCGGACACTTGAGTTGCCCTGGCGGCCATTGCAACCTGACTTAATGGAGGGCAACGGAAACCGACATGGATGAGCTGCGCTGGATACTGTTGGCCCTGGGGGCCGTGATCGTCATTGGCGTCTATGGCTACAGCCGGTGGCAAGAGTGGCGCCGTGAGGGCATGCCCTGGAGCCGGCCAGGCTCGGAGAAACGCGAGCCGTTCGCGGATCAGGTCGAGCCAGGCCTGGATGACGAGGACCCGTTGGTCGCGGAACCGGTAGAGGCCGAACCCGCAGTGCCTGAGGCCAACCCCGAATCGGACGAAGAGAAAGTCGTGGTGCTAACCGTCATGGCCAAGGATCGCGCGCCTTATGCGCTCGCCGATTTGATGAGTGTGCTGGAAGACGCGGGTCTCAAGCGCACTGAGCAGCATATTTATCGGCGCGGTTTGGATACCGGCAGCGGTACGGTCGCGCTCTACACCGTGGCGAATATTCTGGAGCCAGGCACCTTCGAGGCGGAGCCTGCCGAATCAGCCTCCACGCCCGGTGTGGCGCTGATCATGCAATTGCCCGGGCCATTTGATGGCCTGGTGACGTTCGAACAGATGCTCGCAACCGCGCAGCGCATTGCTGATCAATTGGGGGGTCACGTACTCGATAGTCGGCGCTGTGATCTTACGGCGCAGTCCATCGAGCACATACGCGAGGATCTACTGGAATACCGCCGGCGTGCCCGATTGGCCAGTCGACAGGGAGCCTGAGCTTCGTGAGTGAGCAAGCGAGCGACCTGGCTCAGCGGGTGGCGTCACTGCGTCGCGAGATCGAATACCACAATCATCGTTATTACGTGCTCGATGACCCAGCGGTCTCGGATAGTGAATACGATCGGTTGCTGCAAACGCTTGAGGCGCTTGAGGCCGAGCACCCCGAGTTACAAACCCCCTATTCCCCCACCCAGCGCGTTGGTGCCGAGCCGTTGTCAGCGTTTGGTGAGTCGGCTCATGATGAGCCCATGCTCTCGCTGGCGAATGCATTCGAGCCGGCTGATGTCGAGGAATTCGCCCAACGGCTTCGCCAGTCCCTCAATGTGGATGAAGTGACCTTTGCCGGAGAGCCCAAACTCGACGGGCTCTCGATCAATTTGCGTTATGAAAACGGGCATTTGGCGTGTGCGGCCACACGCGGCGATGGTGAGGTTGGCGAGGACATTACGGTGAATGCGCGGACGATTCGCAGCATCCCGTTGATTCTGCTAACGGACGCCCCACCGTCCCGAATCGAAATTCGTGGCGAGGTCGTCATCCGCCGGCGCGATTTTGAGCAGTTGAATGCCGAGCGCCTTGAGCGGGGCGAGCGCGCCTTCGCCAACCCTCGGAATGCGGCGGCAGGCAGCCTCCGCCAGCTTGATCCGCGAATCACGGCGAAGCGGCCACTGACATTATTTGTCTTTGGTATCGGCGCGAGTAGTGAGGCGATCGCCGATACGCATCTTGGGGTGCTTGAGCAGCTGGCGGACTGGGGTTTCCGGGTAAACGAGCGTGTTGAGCGCCTGACCGGTGCGGCGGGTTTGCTGGATTATCATGCGCGTTTGATCGCAGAGCGGGATGCGCTCGACTATGAAATCGATGGCGCCGTCTACAAGGTTAACGACCGGGCCACGTGGCGCGCGCTCGGTGCAACGGCCCGGGCCCCGCGCTGGGCCCTGGCCCACAAGCTGCCGGCCCGGGAAGCCACCACGGTGGTGGAACAGATTATCCCCTCGGTTGGGCGCACCGGCGTAATCACCCCCGTCGCCGCGCTGGAACCGGTTGAGGTGGGTGGCGTAACGGTCACCCGCGCGACGTTGCACAATCTCGATGAAGTGCAGCGTAAGGATGTTCGGGAAGGCGATACCGTGATGGTCCGGCGGGCCGGTGACGTGATCCCCGAGGTCGTGAATGCGGTCACGGCGAAACGCCCCGCGGGCGCCGAATCCTGGTCCATGCCCAGTCACTGCCCGATCTGTGGGTCTGACGTTGTCCGCATTGATGATGAGGCCGCGCATCGCTGCATGGGCGGGCTCTACTGCCCTGCGCAGCGCATGGGCGCGCTCATGCATTTTGTGTCCCGCCGTGCCATGGACATCGACGGCCTTGGCGAGAAGCTGATCCAGCAGCTCGTCGACACCGAGCGGGTCCATACGGTGGTCGACCTTTACCACCTCCGTCAGACCGACCTGTTGGGCCTTGAGCGCATGGGTCAGAAATCGGCGGATAACCTGGTGGCCGCGATCGACGCCTCCCGGCAGACCACGCTAGCGCGTTTCCTCTATGCACTCGGAATCAGTCAAGTTGGCGAGGTGACAGCGCGCACGCTGGCACAACACTTCGGCCGGCTCGAGCACCTGATGGCCGCGGATGAAGACGCACTGCTGGCTGTGCCGGATGTCGGTCCGGTGGTTGCGCAGTCGATCAGCCAGTTTTTCACACAACCCCATAATCGTGAGGTGATTGAGGGACTGCTCGATGCGGGTGTGACCTGGGCTGAGGAGACGCCGAGCACCGTTGGCGCTGATGACCAGCGCCTGGCTGGCAGGACGTTTGTACTCACGGGTGCCCTTGCCGCCTATACCCGGGATGAGGCGCGCGCGGCCATTGAGTCACGGGGCGGCAAGGTGACCAGCAGCGTATCAGGCCAAACCGATTACCTGGTCGCCGGAGACGACCCGGGCTCCAAGCGAGACCGGGCCGAGGCGCTGGGTGTCACGATTCTGGATGAGACGGCTTTTCGGGCACTGCTCGACTGAGCCCTCTCATCGCAGGTTTCGGAACAGCTCAACGTTAGTCTGTTGGCTCTGCCCAGTTCGCCTCGTAGTCAATGTCCGCGGACTCGCGAAGCGCATTGATCCGGTCCTGGATACGGCGGTTAATCAGGCCCATACGAAGCTCATCGGCCACGTCTTCGAAGGCGGGTGCCTCACCTTCGCGAGTCTCATCCAGACGAATGACATGCCAGCCAAATCCGGTCTGGACAGGGGTCTGGGTCAGCTCTCCTTCCGAGAGCCCCGTGACGGCCTCCGAGAAAGGCTCCACCATGTCGCCAGGGGTAAACCAGCCGAGGTCACCCCCGTTGTCTGAGCTGCCGTCCTGGGAATGCTGCTCGGCAAGCGCCTCGAAGGCCTCACCGTCGTTGAGCCGGTCGATCAGCCCCTGGGCCTGCTCGCGCTCCCCAACCAGGATATGCCGAGCCCGATACTCGCGCGGGGCTTCGCCGCCATATTGGTCTTCATAGCGCGCGCGCAGCGTGTCTTCATCAATCGGGTCACCCGTGGTGTTCTCCCGAACAAACGACTGCGCTAGTGCGCGACGGCGGTTGTTGGTGATTTGCGCCTGGAGCTCCGGGTTGAGCTCAAGCCCCGCCTCCTCCCCGGCCTGGGCGAGGAGCACCAGGTTAATGATCTCCTCAAGGAACTGACGCCGCTGCACGGCCGGCAGATCGGTTTCCCCACCGGTTTGCTGACCGACCAGCTGGTTGAGTTCCAGTTCATTGATGGGTTCGCCGTTGATTTCGGCAACGACATCGCCCTGATCCTGGGCCAGCGGTGTGCCTGCCACCGCAAGCAGGGCGAGGATTGTCAGGAGGCGGGTCAGTCGGGGTTGTACAGTCTGTTTCATCATGGCTCTCACTCAGGTGTCAGATCACCGCTGGCATCTTCATCCGGCGTCAATGCCTCGATGCTCAGGGCGTGAATGCAGTCATTGCGCATGGCATCACCCATGGCTTGATAGACCAGGCGGTGCCGGGCGACCTGACTGTGGTTGGCGAAATCATCGCTCACGATGCGTACGTGAAAGTGGCCGCCTCCGGCTTGCGCCCCGGCGTGGCCGGTATGCAAGTGACTGTCGTCTCGCACGGACAGCGATTCAATGCTCAGCCCTTGCTCGAGGCGCTCTCGGATCATGGCAGGCCGTTCACTACGCAGGTTGGCCGTCATGGCAGCACCCGTCGAAATGGCTTGACCTTGACTGAGGCGTATACGCCGGCGCTGACGTACGGATCCGCATCAGCCCAGGTTCGGGCCGCCTCGAGAGACTCGAATTCGGCAATGACAAGGCTGCCAGAAAATCCGGCCGGGCCGGGGTCTTCAGCATCAATCGCCGGGTGCGGTCCCGCGAGCAGCAGTCTGCCCTCATCGCGCAATGTCTCCAGGCGGGCGAGGTGGGCTGGACGGGCCTCTGTCCGACGGCCCAGGCTGTCCTCGACATCCTCGCTGATGATGGCGTAGTACATGTTCGTGCCTTTCAGGTCTCGTGAATCACTCGCGAAACGCTACCATACACGTCGACAGACAAGCACCGACGGAGGGCGCATGAGCCAGTATTTCGAGATCCATCCCGATACCCCGCAGCCGCGACTGATCCGCCGAGCCGTTGAGATCCTCCGCAGCGGCGGGGTGATCGTTTATCCCAGCGGTACAACCTATGCGCTCGGTTGTGCGATGGGTGAAAAAGCCGCGATCGACCGTATTCGTGCGCTGCGTCGGCTGGGTGAACGACATCATTTTACACTGGCCTGTCGCGATCTCTCGGACATTGGCAGCTATACCCGCCTTGATAACACGGCCTTTCGGCTATTGAAGGCGCATACCCCAGGGCCATACACCTTTGTGCTGCGCGCCACGGCTGAGGTTCCGAAGCGATTGCAACACGACCGCCGTCGAACCATCGGTATTCGTGTGCCGCACCACCCTGTCGCCCAGGCCCTGTTGGCGGAGCTCGGTGAGCCGCTAACCACCAGTACTCTACTGTTGCCGGATGAGGACGAGCCGATGACGGATCCGGTGGACATCCGGGATCGCATTGGCGGACAGGTCGATCTGATCGTGGATGCCGGTGCGGGCGGCCTTGAGCCGAGTACGGTCATTGATCTGAGTGGTGAAGCACCCGCGGTGATTCGTCATGGAGCGGGTGACGCCCACGTGTTCGAGCTCTGATGGGCTATCATGGATGATTGGAATACCGGAATCAGCGGAGGTCAATTTGAGCAATCCTGTCTCTCGTGGTGATCGCATCCTCTCGGGTATGCGGCCTACTGGCCGTTTACACCTTGGGCATTATCACGGGGTGCTCCGGAACTGGGTCGAGCTGCAGCAGGAGCATGAGTGCTTTTTCTTCATTGCCGATTGGCATGCATTGACCACCGCCTACGAAGAGCGAGAGATCATCTCCCAGAATGTCTGGGACATGGTCGTGGATTGGCTGGCCTGTGGCGTTAATCCCAACCTGGCAACCCTGTTTATCCAGTCCCGTGTAATCGAGCACGCCGAATTGCACCTCCTGCTTTCCATGATCGCGCCGCTTGGCTGGCTTGAACGGGTGCCGACCTATAAGGACCAGATTGAGCAGCTGCGTGAAAAAGATCTGGCTACCTACGGGTTTCTCGGTTATCCGGTGCTGCAAAGTGCCGACATTCTGGTGTACGGCGCGGCTGGCGTGCCAGTCGGCGAGGATCAGGTCTCCCATGTGGAGCTGACCCGGGAGCTCGCCCGTCGTTTCAACCACCTGTTTGGCCGTGAGCCGGGCTTCGAAGACAAAGCTGAGGCCGCGGTCAGCAAAATGGGCAAGAAGCAGGCGCGGCTCTATCGCGAACTGCGTCGCCGCTACCAAGAAAACGGTGATGCCGAGGCGCTGCATGAGGCCCAGGCACTTCTCGAGAGCCAGCAGAACCTGACCGTGGCGGATAGTGCGCGGCTTGCCGGGTATCTGGAAGGCGGCGGCCGGACGGTGTTACCCGAACCCCAGGCGCTGCTCACCCACGCGCCAAGAATGCCGGGACTGGACGGGCGCAAGATGTCCAAGTCATACGGCAATACCCTGTCTTTGCGAGAGCCGGCGGCGGATATTGAACACAAAATCCGCACCATGCCCACCGATCCGGCCCGGGTTCGACGTAACGACCCGGGTGATCCGGATAAATGCCCGGTCTTCGACCTCCACAGGGTTTACTCCGATGCGGACGTCCGCCAGTGGGCAGAGACCGGTTGTCGGTCGGCCGGCATTGGATGTTTGGACTGCAAGGGCCCGTTGATCGAGTCGGTGAAGGCCGAGGTCGCTCCGATCCGGGAGCGGGCGGAGGCACTCGAGGATGATCCCGAGCATGTCCGTCAGGTGATTGGTGAGGGTTGTGAGCGGGCGCAAGGCGTGGCGCGCTCCACCATGCAGGAAGTCCGTAGTGCCATGGGTCTGGATTATCGCGCCCGATGACAGAGACCGATGCCCCTGATCTGCTTGATACCGAGGTAACCGCCCGGGTTCGCGGTGAGCCCTATGGTGAGTTGCCGCGCGATCTCTATATCCCTCCCGATGCGCTAGAGGTTTTTCTGGAGGCCTTCGAGGGCCCGCTCGATCTGCTGCTTTATCTCATTCGCCGGCAGAATCTCGAGATTCTGGATATCCCGATTGCCGAGATCACGCGGCAGTACATGGGTTACGTCGACCTCATGAAGGATCTGCGCCTCGAGCTTGCCGCGGAGTATCTGGTGATGGCGGCTATGCTGGCCGAAATCAAATCCCGGATGCTGCTGCCGCGGCCGCCTGCCGGTGACGATGATGAAGCGCTTGATCCCCGCGCCGAGCTGGTTCGTCGTCTCCAGGCGTACGAGCAGTTCAAGGAGGCCGGTCGACAGGTGGATCATCTGCCCCGAGTGGCGCGGGATGTATTCCCCGCCTCGGCGGCGACACCACCGATGGAGGAGGCCACGCGGGCCCCACAAGTCGACCTCGCAGAATTGCTTGCGGCGTTTGCCGAGGTACTGAGCCGCGCCGAGATGTTCAATCATCATCAAATCAGGCGCGAAGCCTTGTCCGTGCGGGAGCGCATGAGCGAGACGCTGACCCGCTTGAGTCGCGAGCATTTCGTGTCACTGGATGAGCTGCTCCGTCCTGATGAAGGGCGCGCCGGGGTGGTCGTGACTTTCCTGGCGGTCCTCGAACTGCTCAAGGCCGCACTCGTCGAGCTCGTGCAGGCGGAGCCGTTCGCACCCCTGTACCTGCGTGGAGGTGAACTGATGGCTGAAGGGGAGGGCGGCGAATGAATGAGCCGGCACTTGAATCCATTCTGGAAGCGGCTTTGCTGGCCGCGGGCGAACCGTTATCGGTCGAGCAACTGCGAGGGCTCTTTCCTGAGGAGGCGCAGCCCGCACCGCGGGATATTGAGGCCGCGCTGGTTCGCTTGCAGGGCCAGCTCGACGGGCGGGGCGTGGTGCTCAGGCAAGTCGCCAGTGGCTATCGACTCCAGGTGCCTGAAACCTTTGCGCCCTGGGTCGCACGCCTCTGGGAAGAGAAACCCGCACGCTACTCCCGGGCGATTCTCGAAACCCTGGCGATCATTGCCTACCGACAGCCCATTACCCGAGGGGAAATCGAGGAGATTCGCGGGGTGAGTTTGAGTAGCAGCATCATGCGCACGCTTCAGGAGCGGGGCTGGGTCCGCGTTGCCGGGCACCGGGATGCGCCGGGCCGCCCGGCAGTCTATGCGACGACACGCGATTTTCTGGACCACTTCAACCTGGCAGGCTTGAGTGATCTGCCGAGTCTGATGGAGTTGGGGGATCACGGCCCCGAGCATCCCGAACTGGATCTGGAGATGCCCGTTTGAGCTCGGAGAAACTTCAGAAAGTTCTTGCCCGGGCAGGGGTCGGTTCCCGGCGCGAGTTGGAGCGCTGGATCGCTGATGGCCGGGTCCGGGTCGATGGGCAAAAGGCCACGCTGGGCGATCGCGTCGAGCCAGGCGCGCGAATTCATGTTGATGGCCGACTGGTGAATACGGCGAGTCTGGAGGCGCCGGCCCGCCGGGTGATTGCCTACCACAAGCCAACCGGTGAGTTGGTCACGCGCTCCGACCCGGAAGGGCGCCGCACGGTCTTTACCCGTTTGCCGCGCGTGAAAGGCGCACGCTGGATCGCCATTGGCCGACTGGATATCAACACCGCGGGTCTATTGCTCGTCACCACGGATGGCGAGCTGGCCAATCGTTTGATGCACCCGCGCCATGAAATTGCCCGGGACTATGCCGTTCGTGTCTACGGACGGGTTGATGAGGCGACCCGCCAGCGCCTGACGCAGGGCGTGGACCTGGAGGATGGCCGAGCGGCCTTTGATGCGCTGGCGCCGCTGGATACCGATCGCGCCGCCAATGAGTGGTATCGCGTTCGGCTGCGTGAGGGCCGGAATCGTTTGGTCCGGCGTCTCTGGGAGTCTCAGGGCCTTCAGGTCAGTCGATTGATGCGTGTCCAGTACGGCCCGATCGAAATGCCAGCCGGGCTGCGGGAAGGCCAGTTTGATGAACTGGATACCCCACGGATCAATGCGCTCCTCGAAGCGGTCGGGCTAGACCCTGAGCCCACCCGTCCCCGCCCAGCACGGCGCCCAAGGCGTCGATAACCCCGGGTGGGTGCTTTCGCCGAACTGTATGAGGATCTCCACGGGGCGCTTGGCCCGCAGGCCTGGTGGCCAGCGGAAAGCCGCTTCGAGGTGTTGGTCGGGGCGGTGCTGACGCAGAATGCAGCGTGGCGGAATGTAGAGCAGGCGATTACGCGACTGCGGGATGCCGCGCTGTTTGCCCCTGAGGCCATCCTGGCCGCGCCGGTGGCGCGCGTCGCCGAGTGCATTCGTCCGAGTGGTTACTACAACATCAAAACCCAGCGGTTGCGGGCGGCCTGCGAGGCCTGGCTAGCGCTCGGCGGTGAGCAGGGGATGGCGGCTATGCCCACTCTGGCGTTGCGCAATGCCTTGCTGGCTGTGCATGGGCTTGGCCCGGAGAGTGTGGATGACGTGCTGCTCTATGGATTTGAGCGGCCCGTGTTTGTGATTGATGCCTATACCCGTCGCATCTTCTCGCGCATCGGCGTGGTCGACCCGCGTGCCGGGTACGACACGCTTCAGCAACAATTTCAGGCCGATTTGCCTGTCGACGCCCAGCAGTTCAATGAGTATCACGCGTTGATCGTGCAGCTGGGCAAATCCTTTTGCCGGCCGCGGCAGCCGCGCTGTGGCGACTGTCCTTTGCTGTCACGGTGTGCCCACGGGCGGGCGGAGATGAATCAGCGCTCGTAGGTGCCAATCAGCCGGTTCATGCCGATAACGTGCGGCTCAACCTGATCAAGGAATTGCCAGAGGGTGAGTCCCGGCTCGAGGTTCAAGGCCTGATCGAGCGCCAGGACCCAGAAGTAGTAGTGGTGCAGCCCGTGGCCTTCCGGCGGCATTGGCCCGCCATAGGCCTGCCGGCCGAAGTCGGTCACGCCGTTGGTGTACGCCTCGCTGCCCTCTTCGAGGCCGTTCACCTCACCCGGGATGTTGTAGTAGACCCAGTGCACGAACCCGTAGCTGCCTGGGCTGATCAGTGGCGCATCTGGGTCGTGACAGATCACTGCAAAGCCCTGCGTGCCCTCGGGTGCGCCCTGCCAATAAATTGATGGCGCAACATCGTCTCCATCACCGGTGTAGCGCACCGGGATCGGCTCGTGGGTTCCGAAGGCACTGCTTCTGACTTGCAGCGACGAAAGCGCAAATCCCATTTAGTTTCTCCAATCGGTTGGATCAAGTGTGGGCAAGGATGCCATATCTGTCAGGTCGTCACCTTATACTGACCACCGTTCTTCGGGGAGCCCTCCGTTCCGAGCAGTGAGAGAATCGCCGCGGCCGCGCCCTCCGGAATCGGTGCTTCTTCAGGCATCTCCCCCGCATAGGCGCGGCGCCGAAGCCCGCTACGCAGGGGGCCAGGGTCGATGCTGCAGGCGGTTACCGGGTGCGCTTCCGACGACTCGGCTGCCAGCGTTTGCATCAGGCCCTCAAGGCCCCATTTACTCACAGCGTATGCCCCCATGGCGGCTTGTCCGCTGCGACCACAGGCGTCGCTAATAAACAACATGGCGCCCGCACTCTCGCGAAGTAACGGAAGGCAGGCCTGGGTCATCATGAACGCCCCGTTCAGGTTGACATGCAGGGTCTCCAGCCATTGTTGCGGCGCATACAGACCGATGGGGGCCGGTTCGCCGAGTGCCGCCGCGGCCTGAATGACGACATCGAGCCCGCCGAGTGCCGAGCGAATGCGTTCAGCCAATTCCGTGTAGTCATCTGGTGACGCGCCCATGAGATCCAGCGGATAAAGCCCGGGCTGCCCATGTCCAGCGGCCTCGATGCGGTCGTGAAGCGCTTCAAGACCTTTGAGATCGCTGTCCAGCAGCACTAGCTCACCGCCCTCGGCCGCGATCATCTCGGCAAGCGCGCCCCCCAGACTGCCGGCCGCGCCTGTGATGAGCAGCCGTTGTCCCGCCAGCCGACCAGAGACGGGTTGTGGGTTTTTTACGAAGGGCAGTTCAAGGGTCATTTCGGGATTTCTCCAGGCCCAGGTTTGACGGCGCCTGGCCTTCGCGCCGTTCGCCAGGCCAGCCAGAATTTTCTCAACGGGGTGAGGTGGTGCTCCCGGGCCACCACCGGATAGCCCTCATGCGCGAGCGTATCCAGTAGACGCCGATACAAGACCGCAAGGACCAGGCCATGGGTCTGACCGCGTCGAGCATCGCCGGGCAGCTGCGCAATGGCGCTGTCAAGAAAGCGCCGGGCGCGCGCGCCCTGGCGCTCCATGAGTTCCTGGCGGGCCTGGCTTGGGTGCTCATCGAGGAGCGTTTCCGTATCCAGTCCGGCGAGGGTGAGTTCATCCTCCGGGATATACACGCGTCCCGCACGCACATCACGGCGGACATGGCGGATCATTCGCGTCAGCTCCAGGCCCATGGACAGATCATGTGCGAACGGCGCCACCTCATCGCCGCGGGCACCCGTCAATCGCCAGGCGAGATCGGCGATGGCGCCACCAGCGCGGTGGCAGTATAGCGTGAGCTCCCGCAGGGTCGGGTAGCGACCGTATTCAAGGTCCATTCGGGCCGCCTCGATGACCTCGCCTAGCCCTTCCAGATTCAGTCCATGCGACTGGGCGCTCGGTAAAAGGGCCTGCATGACTGGGTGCCGTGGCGCGCCGTTTCGCAGACGCTCCAGCTCTTCCTGCCACCAAGTGAGCTTAACCGCACCCACACCGGCCTCGCTGACCTCACGCGGGATCTCGAGAATCTCGGCGCGGTAAGCCGCAAGGGCGGTAAGGCCCGCCCGCGCCTCGTTGGGTGCGAACAGCAGTGCGTAGTAAATACTGGACCCGTCGGGCGCGACCTTTTGCCGGCAGTAATCCAGTGGGTCCATGTGGTCAGGCAGTCGCAGACTGAGCGGTCGATGCAACCCCAAGGTCAACCCAGCGCAAGGTCTCGAGCGGATGACTGATCAGGCCATCAGCCCCCCAGCGCTCGGCGTGATCGTCGCCGGAGAGGTAGCCATACAGGGCGGCCAGGGTCATCGTACCGGCGCCGCGGCCCGCCTGAATATCCCGTTCCGCATCACCAACGACCACACATTCGGCGGGCGCCAGGCCGAGCCGCCGACAGCCTTCGAGGACTTGGTGCGGATGCGGTTTGCGCAAGGCGATGTCATCGCCGGTCACCAGACAGTCCGGGCGTTCGTGATAGCCGAGTTCGTTGATCAGAGGGCGGGTCAGCCAGCCAGGCTTGTTGGTCACAATACCCCAGGGTACGCCAGCGGCCTCCAGCGTCTCTAGCATGGGTTCCATGCCCTCGTAGGGGAGGGTCTCAGCACTCAGGCTCTCATGGTAAAGCTCGAGAAAGCGCACCCGCAGCGGCTCAAAACGCGGCTGGTCAGGAGACAGGTGAAAGGCCCGTGCAATCATGGGTGCGCTGCCATGGCCGACCGCGTTGGCGAATTCCGCGGCCGGCAGCGGCGGTAGCGATTGCTCTTCGCGCAGGGTATTCATCGCGTTGATCAGGTCGGGTGCGGTATCGAAGAGTGTCCCATCCAGGTCCAAAAGTACGCCGCGGGCCAGGGCAAACGGGGTCATCGCACCTCCGGACGGGTTGCCTGCATCAGGTAGTTCACTGAAATGTCTTCGCTGAGAGCGTAAGTCTGAGTGAGTGGGTTGTACTGCAAGCCCGTCATGTCCTCGATTGAGAGCCCGCCCCGTCGCGACCAGCGTGCAAGTTCTGCGGGTTGAATAAACGACCGGGCATCGTGTGTCCCGCGGGGAAGCAGGCGCAGGAGATGCTCAGCGCCGACAATGGCAAACAGCCAGGCCCGCGCGTTGCGATTGATCGTTGAAAAATAGACCTGGCCGCCCGGGCGCACGAGCGCCGCGCAGGCGTAGACGATCGATGCGGGATCCGGGACGTGCTCTAGTAACTCCAGGCAGGTCACGACATCCCATTCGCCCGGAGCCTCGTCAGCCAGTGACTCAGCAGCAATCGCACGATAATCGACCTCGACCCCGGTTTCGAGGGCATGCAGGCCGGCGATCTCCAGGCTGTGCTCGGCCAAATCAATGCCAGTGACCTGAGCGCCGCGCTCCGCCATTGCCTCAGAAAGGATTCCCCCACCACAACCCACATCCAGCACGCGCCTTCCGCGCAGGGGCCCGGCGTGACGTTCAATGTAGTCAAGGCGAAGTGGGTTGATGGCATGCAGCGGCGCGAAGGGTCCGGCAGGATCCCACCAGGCGCTGGCATCCTCATCAAACTTGGCGATTTCAGCCTGATCCGCGTTCTGGCTCATTAGCGTTGGAGTTTATCACGCCATTCGGCTGCTCGGGCGCGGATTGCCGGGACATCGAGTGTGACGGGTTCGCGCGCCTTCAACACATGCCGGCCGGCGATCCAGACGTCCCGAACGGCCTCGCGGCCACAGGCATAAACGACTTGGGAGGCCACGTCGTGGAGGGGGTCTGCTTCCGGGGTGTTGAGATCGAGGCTGACCAAGTCGGCCGCCTTGCCAACGACCAGGCTGCCGATCTCCTGGTCACGGCCAATCGCTCGGGCGCCACCGAGGGTGGCTATTTCCAAGGCCTGGTGAGCTGGGAGCGCGGTCGCATCCAGGCTTGCTCCCTTGGCTAGCATTGCCGCGGTTCGCATTTCACCAAGGATATCGAGGTTGTTGTTACTGGCAGCGCCATCCGTGCCGAGGGCAAGGCCAACTCCACGCGCCGCAAGGTCGGCGATGGGACAGATGCCACTGGCGAGTTTGAGATTGGCCTCAGGGCAGTGGATCACGTGGGCACCGGTCGCGCTGATGCGATCGCGTTCGCGTTCATCCAGGTGCGTCATGTGGACGGCGAGCAACTGCGGTCCGACCAGACCCAGCGCATCCAGACGCATCAGGGGCCGGCTGCCGGTCTTCTCGACACTGGCGTCAATTTCGCCAAGCGTCTCGTGGATGTGCATGTGCAGGCGGCGACCATGCCTCTCAGCCAGCTCAGCCGCGCGCACGAGGTGCGGTTCGCTCACTGTGTAAGGGGCATGCGGGGCCATTGTCGTGTCAATCAACGGGTCGTTTGCCCACTGTGCATGGAGGGCTTCGCCCTTTTCGAAGTACGCCTCCGGGCCGGACGCGTACGGTGTCGGGAAGTCGATGAGGATCATGCCGACGGTTGCCCGCATCCCGGCCTCTGCCGCCACAGCGGCCGTCGTTTCGGGAAAGAAGTACATGTCGTTAAAGCACGTAATGCCACCGCGCAGCATCTCAAGCACCGCGAGTGCCGAACCGTCCCGCACGAATGCCTCGCCAACATGGGCCTGCTCCGCCGGCCAGATATGCGATTCCAGCCACGTCATCAGCGGCAGGTCGTCGGCATACCCGCGCAGCAGGGTCATCGCGGCATGGGTGTGGGCATTGATGAGCCCCGGCATGATGACCTGCCCGGGCAGTTCCTTGACGGCTGCTGCTTGATGACGGCTTTCGAGCGCCTGGCGCGGTTCAATGGCGGCGATACGCCCCTGATCGATGGCGATGGAGTGACCAGTGAGGACCTCGCCCGCCGGCTCGATGGGCAGAACCCAATCCGGATGAAGAATCTGCTCGACAGGGATCATTGTACCCGCCTCAGTCGCTCATCGAGTAGCGCAGTGTGCGACAATAACCCCGTGATGTCAGTGCCCGTCCCCCGGCCACATTTGCTAACAGGGAGAAGTGTGCATGAAGTTGCTGCCACTGGGCTTTGCCCTTGCCACGGCGGTTGGTGCCGGTGTCGCCAATGCCGAGAACCCCCGCGTTGTCTTTGAGACCACCGCAGGCGATATCCAGCTTGAGCTCTATGCCGATGATGCGCCGGTCAGTGTCGAGAATTTTCTGGCGTACGTGGATGACGGGTTTTACGACGGAACCATATTCCACCGGGTTATTCCCGGATTCGTCATTCAGGGCGGGGGCTTTGACGAGGAGATGACGCGTCAGGACACGCGGGATCCGATCGTTAACGAGGCGGACAACGGGCTCAAGAATGAGCGCGGCACGCTGTCGATGGCACGCACACAGGCGCGGGACAGCGCGACATCGCAGTTCTTTGTCAATCTTGCCGACAACCCCTTCCTGGATCATGGCGAGCGGGATTTCGGTTATGCCGTCTTCGCACGCGTTGTTGAGGGAATGGCGGTTGTGGATGAGATCGCAGCCGGTGAAACCGCCCGGCGTAACGGCATGGCGGATGTCCCGGTCGAACCGGTTCGTGTCGAGCGGGCCCGCCGTCTGAGCGGCGATTGAGCCGCTGAGTTGAGCCCACCGGCGTGGTATAATCCGCGCTTTCGCATTGAACGTTCAGTGGTAGTCGAGAACCCCAGTCATGTCCAGCGTCGCTAAGGAAATTCTTCCGGTTAATCTCGAAGACGAGATGCGCCAGTCCTATCTGGATTACGCCATGAGCGTCATTGTGGGGCGCGCGCTGCCCGATGTTCGCGATGGGCTCAAGCCGGTGCACCGGCGGGTCTTGCACGCCATGCGCGAGCTGGGGAATGACTGGAACAAGCCGTACAAGAAATCGGCCCGTGTAGTCGGTGATGTGATTGGTAAGTACCACCCGCACGGCGACTCGGCGGTCTACGACACGATCGTTCGAATGGCGCAGGATTTCTCTATGCGCTACCCGCTCGTAGACGGGCAGGGCAACTTCGGCTCGATTGACGGCGATAACGCCGCAGCCATGCGCTACACCGAAGTCCGCATGGCACGCATCGCCCACGAGCTGCTGGCGGATATCGACAAGGAGACAGTCGACTTCGCCGACAACTACGACGGCTCCGAGCGCGAGCCGCAGGTGCTGCCGACGCGGGTTCCGAATTTCCTTATCAATGGCGGCTCGGGTATCGCGGTGGGTATGGCCACCAACGTGCCTCCACACAACCTCACCGAGGTTGTCGATGCCTGTGTGGCGCTAATTGATGATGAGACGCTCGACATCGAACAGTTGATGGAGATTATCCCGGGCCCGGATCTTCCCACCCGCGGCATTATCAACGGTGTCGAGGGGGTCCGGGAGGCCTATCGCACGGGTCGTGGGCGCCTGGTGATGCGGGCCCGGTGCCAGTTCGAACATGATGAATCGAACGGCAAAGCCAGCATCGTCGTTAACGAGCTGCCTTATCAGGTTAACAAGGCCCGTCTGCTCGAGAAGATAGCCGAGCTGGTCAAGGAAAAGCGCATCGAGGGCATTACCGAGCTGCGTGACGAGTCCGATAAAGATGGGATTCGGATGGTGATTGAGTTGCGCCGGGGTGAAGTCCCCGAGGTCATTCTCAATAACCTGTATCAGCAAACGCAACTTGAGACGGTCTTTGGCATCAATATGGTTGCCCTGCACGAGGGCCAGCCGAAACAGCACAACCTAAAGGATGTGCTGGAGGCCTTTATTTCTCATCGCCGCGAGGTGGTGACGCGGCGGACTGTATTCGAACTGCGAAAAGCCCGGGAGCGGGCTCACGTGCTCGAAGGGCTGGCCGTCGCGCTGGCCAACATCGATGAGGTGATTGCCCTGATCAAGGCGTCGCCGACTTCCTCCGACGCCAAAGCGGCGCTGGTGTCCCGTGACTGGGCGCCGGGTGTGGTGAGCGACATGCTCGCGCGGGCTGGTGCCGAGGCATCACGCCCGGAAGAGCTGGGCAGCGACGTCGGGCTGGTTGGCCAGGCGTATCGCCTGACGGAGTCTCAGGCACAGGCCATTCTGGACCTGCGGCTGCACCGCCTGACGGGGCTCGAGCAGGACCGCATTGTCGATGAGTACCGCGAGATCCTCGAGCGGATCGAGGGGCTGCTCGCCATCCTCGCGAGTAGCGAGCGTTTGATGGAAGTGATTCGCGACGAACTCCTGGAAGCCCGTGAGCGTTACGGCGATGAGCGCCGCAGTGAAATCCTCGAGCATCGCCTTGATCTGACCATGGAAGATCTCATTCCCGAGCAGGACGTCGTGGTCACACTCTCCCATGGCGGCTACGCCAAATCGCAGCCCATTGATGTCTACCAGGCGCAGCGCCGCGGTGGAAAGGGCAAGGCGGCGACACGGATGCGCGATGAGGACTTCGTCGACAAGCTCTGGATTGCGAACAGTCACGACACGCTGCTTTGTTTTTCGAGCCACGGTAAGTGCTACTGGCTAAAGGTCTACGAACTACCGCACGGTAGTCGGGGTTCCAAAGGCAAGCCGATTGTTAATCTGCTGCCTCTGGAAGAAGACGAGCGTATTAACGCCGTGCTGCCCGTCAGTGAATTCGATGGTGATTATCACGTGTTCATGGCCACACAGCAGGGAACCGTCAAAAAGACACCGCTGTCGCACTTCTCCCGGCCACGGTCATCCGGAATCATCGCGGTGCATTTAGCCGATGGTGATCGACTGGTGAACGTCGGCATGACGGATGGCAACTCCGACATCATGTTGCTCACCAGCGCAGGTAAGGCGATCCGGTTTGAAGAATCGAAAGTCCGGGCCATGGGACGAACGGCTGCGGGTGTGCGCGGCGTCCGCCTGGCGCCGGGCCAGACCGTCATTGAATGCCTGATTCTGGGTGAGGGTCATGTGCTGACGGTAACCGAGAACGGCTTCGGCAAGGTCACGCCGGTTGCAGACTATCCGCTGCGGGGTCGCGGCGGCATGGGGGTCATCGGCATTCAAACGTCCGAGCGTAACGGCGCCGTTGTCGGCGCTGCACAGGTCAGTGAAGACGACGAGGTCATGCTGATCAGTAACGGTGGAACACTGGTGCGCACGCGGGCCGCTGAGATCTCGGTGTTAAGCCGGAATACTCAAGGCGTCAAGCTGATCAGCCTGGGTCGTGGCGAACATTTGGTGGGTCTGGCGCGGATTGAGTCCCTTGAGGATGACGTCGAGGAAATGGATCCCGACACCGCGGACTGACCCGGACCGTTTTTCTTTTGCAATCAGTTCTGGAGCGCAGAATGGCACGCGTTTACAACTTCAGCGCAGGCCCGGCGGTATTGCCGGAGCCGGTTCTCGAACAAGCCGCGAGCGAAATGCTCGACTGGCATGGGACGGGGATGTCCGTGATGGAAATGAGTCATCGCGGAAAGTCATTCGTCTCAATCGCTGAGCAGGCGGAGGCCGCGCTGCGCGAGCTGCTGGCCGTGCCCGATAACTACAAAGTGCTGTTTTTGCAGGGTGGCGCTACCGCCCAATTCGCCGCCGTCCCATTAAATCTGCTGGGTGATGCTAGCAGCGTGGACTATCTCAACAGCGGAAGCTGGTCGAAAAAGGCCATTGCCGAGGCGAAAAACTACACCTCGGTCAACGTCGTGGCCGAGGGCGGCAACACCGATCCGATGACCATCCCTCCGCAGGCGGAATGGGCGCTCGATCCCAACGCTGCGTATCTCCATTACTGCGCCAATGAGACGATTACAGGCGTTGAGCTCCACGAGCCTCCCCAGGTCGGGGATGTTCCATTGGTATCGGACATGTCCTCGACATTTCTGTCACGGCCGATTGATGTCTCCCGCTATGGCGTGATTTATGCCGGGGCGCAAAAGAATTTTGGCCCGGCTGGTCTAACGGTTGTCATCGTTCGCGATGACCTGCTCGACCGCGCCAGTCACCAGACGCCCTCTGTCTGGCATAACCAGCGCCAGGCCGAGGCAGACTCGATGCTGAATACCCCCGCAACCTATAGTTGGTATATCGCGGGTCTGGTCTTTCAGTGGCTGCAAGCCGAGGGTGGGTTAAGCGCGATGGGTGAGCGCAACCAGCGCAAGGCGGCTCGGCTGTATGCCGCCATTGATGCGTCGGATTTCTACCGCAATCCGGTTGCTCCCGAGGTGCGCTCGCTCATGAACGTTCCGTTCGTACTCGCGGATGATCAGCTGGATGGCCAGTTCCTTGACGAAGCGGCTAAAGCAGGCTTGCACACGCTTAAGGGTCACCGATCCGTCGGCGGGATGCGCGCGAGTATCTACAACGCAATGCCTGAAGCCGGGGTGGATGCCCTGATTGACTTTATGGCTGATTTTGAACGACGTCACGGCTAATAGATATGCATAAGATACTGACCATGAACAATATCTCGGCGCGTGGACTGGATCGCTTTCCGCGTGAACAATTCGAGATTGCCTCGGAAATGTCCAATCCGGACGCGGTCTTGCTGCGCTCTGCGAAGCTCCACGACTGGGACATTCCAGACACGCTTAAAGCGGTGGGGCGTGCGGGCGCCGGGGTCAACAATATCCCGGTTGACGCGATGAGCAAGCGCGGCATCCCCGTCTTCAACGCACCGGGGGCGAACGCCAACGCGGTCAAGGAGCTGGTTCTCGGTGGCCTATTCATGGCGGCACGCTGCATGGGCCCGGCGTGGGAGTTCTCAAGGGGGCTCACGGGCACCAATGCCGAGATGAATCAAGCCGCTGAGGCGGGCAAGAAACAGTTCACGGGCTTTGAGCTTCCTGGCCGGACGCTGGGTGTGATTGGCCTGGGTGCCATCGGTGTGAACGTCGCCAATGCCGCAATGGCCCTCGGCATGCGGGTGATTGGATATGACCCGCAAATCACGGTGCGCAGCGCCTGGAATCTGGAAGCCGGTGTCCGGCGGGCTCACAGCGTGGACGAAGTCCTCGCCGCCGCGGATGTCGTTACGCTGCATGTGCCCGAAACCGATGACACGCGTGGGTTGATCAACGGCGCCCGTCTCGCCGGCAGTCGGGAGGGCCAGGTGCTGCTCAACTTTGCCCGCGCGGGCATTGTTGATGAAACGGCGGTGGTCAAGGCGCTGGATCAGGGACGGCTGCGTACCTATGTCTGCGACTTCCCCGCTGCTGCCTTTGAGGGACGCACCGATGTCATTGCGCTGCCGCACATTGGCGCCTCTACCAACGAGGCCCAGGAAAACTGTGCCGTCATGGCCGCGGACGAAGTCCGGGATTATCTGGAGACCGGGAACATCGTTAATGCGGTCAACTTCCCCGAGCTCATGCTGCCGCGAAACGGCAGTGGTGATCGGCTCACCGTGGCCAATGCGAACGTGCCAAACATGCTGGGTCAGATCTCTTCTGCGGTGGCTGAAGCCGACCTCAACATTGCCGACATGTACAACAAGTCCCGGGGCGATCTGGCCTATAGTGTGGTCGATATTGATGGCAAGTTGCCGGACGACGTGGTCACCCGGCTGCGCAGTACCGAAGGGGTGCTGGCCGTTCGGGTGATTGAGTAGGCAAGAGGGAACTGGCGTGACTGACGAGACGCTCCAGGCCATCCGCGCGCGGATCGATGAAATCGATGATGCGTTGTTACGTCTGGTGAACGAGCGTGCCGGCGCCGCAGCGGAAGTCGCCGCTGCCAAAGAGGCTGAGGGCCGTCAGGCGGATTTTTATCGCCCGGCGCGTGAGGCGGAAGTGCTGCGGCGGCTGCGTGATGCCAATGAGGGGCCACTCTCCGATGAGGACATCACCCGCCTGTTTCGTGAGGTTATGTCGGCATGTCTGGCGCTCCAACGACCCCTGCGCGTGGCTTTTCTGGGGCCGGAGGGAACGTTTACCCAGGAAGCGGCGCTAAAGCATTTTGGTCATGCCATCCACAGCCAGCCGCTGCAAGGCATTGATGCCGTGTTTCGTGAGGTGGAGTCGGGCGGGGCCGAGTACGGTGTCGTGCCCGTGGAGAACTCCACCGAGGGCATGGTCACCCATACCCTCGACCGGCTCCTGTCATCTTCGTTGCAGATCGTGGGCGAGGTTGAGTTACCGATCGTCCAGAACCTGGCCACGAACGCCACGGCGCTACCAGAGATTACCCGCATCTACTCCCATCAGCAGGGCCTGGCCCAGTGCCGCCTGTGGCTGGAGACCCACGCACCCGCCGCAGAGCGCATCGCGGTCTCGAGCACCGCCGAGGCGGCCCGTCTGGCCTCAGAGGACTCGCAGGCGGCCGCGATTGCCTCCGATGCCGCTGCTGAGCGTTACGGCTTGCCCATTCATCAGGCCTCGATCCAGGACGGGGCGGCCAACAGCACCCGCTTCCTGGTGCTAGGCCATGAGAGCCCGGAACCGACGGGCGAGGACAAGACGTCTCTGGTAATTGCCCGGGAGAACCGGCCTGGCGGACTAGCAGGCTTGTTGGCGCCCCTGGCTCGGTATGGGCTGAACATGACACGACTTGAATCCCGTCCCTCTCCGGAAGGGATGTGGGAGTACGTGTTCTTCATCGACCTGATGGGCCATGCCGAGGATCCCGATCTCAAACGGGCGCTGGGTGAGATGCAGCAGCTTGCAAGCCTGCTGAAGACGCTGGGCTCCTATCCCCGGTCGGTGGACTGAGCCGGATTCTATGGCGCAAAGCACCGGGCCCCGCATTTGTTTGGTCGGCGTGGGACTGATAGCCGGCTCTCTGGGGCTTGCCCTGCGCGGGCGGCCAGAAATCGGTGAAGTGATTGGGTTGGGGCGCCATCCAGAGCAATTGCAACGGGCTTTAGCCCACGGCGCTGTGGATCGGGTGACCGTCTCGGCTGCTGACGCGTTGGCGGACGTGGATATCGTGGTGCTTGGGGTGCCGCTGGGCGCTATCCGCACGGTGATGGCCGAGATTCGACCACACCTGCCGGAACAGGCGGTGATAACCGATGTGGGCAGTGCCAAAGGCTGTGTCGTCGCGGACGTTGAAGCCGAATTCGGCGGGCCCCTGCCACGCTTTGTCCCGGGTCACCCCATCGCGGGAACGGAACACAGTGGCGTTGAGGCCGCCTTTGGGCGTTTGTTTGTTGACCGCCGGGTCATCCTTACCCCGACACCGCAGACCGACGAGGATGCACTCGAGAGGGTCCAGCGGCTCTGGGCCTGGGCCGGTGCGCGCGTGGTCACGATGTCCGTCGATCATCACGACCGCATGCTGGCCATGACCTCCCATCTGCCCCATATGCTCGCCTTTGGCCTGGTAGACAGTCTCGCCAGCGACCCGTCGCACGAGGAAATCTTTCGCTATGCCGCCGGCGGTTTTCGCGACTTCACCCGCATCGCTTCCAGTGATCCAGTCATGTGGCGGGATATCTGCCTGGGAAATCGAGACGCATTACTCGAGGCACTGGCCGCGTATCGGGGCGATCTGGAACAGCTGACCGCACTGATTGAGGCGGCCGATGGGGAAGGCCTCGAGGGCGTGTTTCGCAATGCCAAGCAGATCCGTGATGGCTATCTGCAGTGGTTTGAGGACCGAGTGGATGAGGACTGACCGATGACGAGTGCCTCGAATCGGCAGTTCCGTGTCACGCCAGGCGGGTGCCTTCGTGGCGACATTCGGGTGCCGGGCGATAAGTCCATTTCTCACCGCGCAGTCATGCTCGGTGCGATCGCGGAGGGAATCACCGAGGTCCGTGGCTTTCTGGAGGGTGATGACGCCATGGCCACGCTGGCGGCGATGCGGGCTCTGGGCGTTGCCATTGACGGGCCGAAGCAAGGGGCATTGCAGATTGATGGGGTGGGTTTGCACGGGCTCTCCGCACCGGCTGGCCCACTGGATCTCGGTAATTCCGGTACATCGATGCGGCTTTTCTGTGGGCTGCTTGCCGGCCAGACCTTCACGGCGGAACTGGTAGGCGATGCCTCGTTGATGCGCCGGCCGATGCGACGGGTCACCGAGCCTTTGGCCAGGATGGGTGCGGTTATTCACGCGACTGAGGCCGGTACCGCACCGCTTTCGATTCAGCCGGCGGCGGGTCTTCATACCATTGATTACGCCATGCCCATGGCCAGCGCGCAGGTGAAATCGGCGGTTTTGCTCGCCGGGCTTTATGCGCGTGGTCAAACCACGGTGACAGAACCGGGGATCACCCGCGATCACACAGAGCGCATGCTCACGGCCTTTGGCTATCCGGTCGAAAGTCATGGCGGGGAAGTCCGTGTCAGCGGCGGTGGACGCTTAACGGCGGGCCCGATTGATGTCCCAGCCGATATTTCTTCTGCGGCCTTTTTCCTGGTGGGTGCGGCCATCGCGGCCGGGTCTTCACTCACACTACGCGATGTCGGACTCAACCCCACCCGTATTGGCGTGATCGAAATCCTTCGGCGCATGGGCGCCCAAATTGATATCGAACCAGCTTCCAGCGCAGGCGGTGAACCAGTCGGCACCCTGCATGTCACGCCTGCGCCGCTGCATGGCATCGAGATACCCACGGATTGGGTGCCATTGGCCATCGATGAATTTCCGGTGCTTTTTATCGCGGCTGCCTGCGCGCACGGCGTGACCACGCTGAGTGGAGCCGAGGAGCTGCGGGTAAAAGAAAGCGATCGCCTCGCGGTCATGGCGGAAGGGCTCACCGCGCTGGGCGTCGCGGTTGAGACCAGGGCGGACGGGTTAACGATGACCGGTGGGCCTATTCAGGGCGGTCGCGTTCACGCCCATGGTGACCATCGGATTGCGATGGCGTTCGCGATGGCGGGCCTGGTTGCCGATGGGCCCATTGAGATTAGCGGTTGCGCCGAGGTCGATACCTCTTTCCCGGGCTTTGTCGAACTGGCCGCACAGGTGGGTCTACGCATTTCAGCGGTGGAGCAGGCGACATGACACGTCAGGACGTCCCGATCGTCACCATTGATGGCCCCGGGGGTGCCGGGAAGGGCACGATCGCACAGGCCATTGCTGCGCGACTCGACTGGCACTTTCTTGACAGTGGCGCCATCTACCGCCTGCTGGCGCTGGATTCCCTGGAGGCGGGCATCGCGGTGGATGACCTCCCAGCGTTGATCGCGCGCAGCCAGGCCTTGCAGATCGAGTTTCCCACGGTGGGGCCGCAAGCCGGTGAGGTCCTGTTGAACGGGGTCGTGGTGACCACAGCCATTCGTGACGAGGCTTGCGGAGCACGGGCCTCGGAGCTGGCCGCCATCCCGGCGGTCCGCGATGCGCTACTCGCACGTCAAAGGGCTTTCCGTCAGTGGCCAGGACTGGTCGCGGATGGCCGTGACATGGGCACGGTCGTCTTCCCGGACGCTGCCGTGAAGATTTTTCTGACAGCCAGCGCCGAGGAGCGGGCGCGGAGACGCCATAAGCAGTTGATGGAGCAGGGTGTCAGTGCTAATCTCGCCGATCTTTTGCAGGAATTGCGAGCGCGCGACCAACGCGACATGAACCGAGCGGTGGCACCGCTTGCACCTGCTGAAGACGCGATCAGCGTTGATACCACGTCGATGGACGTGGAGGCGGTGATCCGAACAGTCATGGAGCAGGTTGAGGCCTGCATTCCAAACGGGGGTGCCGTCTAGACGGCACGTTTTATTCATCAACCATTGGATCGGCTTACGATCCCGGATTTATTCAGCCCATGAGCGAAAGCTTTGCAGAACTCTTCGAACAGAGCCTGGTGCAGACCGATATGCGCCCGGGTTCCATTGTCACTGCGCAGGTGGTGGCCATCGACGGCGAAGACGTCATCGTCAATGCCGGCCTTAAGTCAGAAGCGGTCATTCCGCTTCGGCAATTCACCGACGAGCAGGGCAACGTCGAAGTCAATGTCGGCGACGACGTCGAAGTGGCTCTGGACGCCGTTGAAGACGGCTCCGGCGAGACCAAGCTGTCCCGGGAGAAGGCCAAGCGTGCCCGTGCCTGGCGTGTACTCGAAGCAGCCTACGAAGGCGCTGAGACCGTCAATGGACAGATCAGTGGCAAGGTAAAGGGCGGTTTTACCGTCGATCTGGGCCATATTCGCGCGTTCCTCCCAGGCTCCCTGGTCGATATCCGGCCGGTGCGGGATACCACCTATCTTGAGGGCAAGGACCTCGAGTTCAAGGTGATCAAGCTCGACGCCCGTCGGAACAACGTGGTCGTCTCTCGCCGGGCAGTGGTTGAGGAAGAGTACAGCGCTGAGCGTGAGGCCCTGCTCGAGAAGCTGCAGGAAGGTCAGACACTCAAGGGCATCGTCAAAAATCTCACCGACTACGGTGCCTTCGTCGATCTCGGTGGCATCGATGGTCTGTTGCACATCACCGACATGGCCTGGCGCCGCGTGAAGCACCCGTCTGAGGTTGTGGATGTCGGCCAGGAAATCGACGTCAAGGTGCTGAAGTTCGACCGCGAGCGCAATCGCGTTTCGCTGGGCCTCAAGCAGCTCGGCGAGGATCCGTGGGAGGCCATCGCGCGTCGCTATCCTGAGGGTAGCCGCGTGGTCGGCAAGGTTACGAACATCACCGACTACGGCTCCTTCGTGGAGATCGAAGAGGGTGTCGAGGGGCTCGTCCATGTGTCCGAAATGGACTGGACGAACAAGAACGTGAACCCGGCCAAGATGGTGTCGATCGGCGACGAGGTCGAGGTCATGATCCTCGACATTGATGAAGAGCGCCGCCGGATCTCGCTGGGTATGAAACAGTGCCAGCCGAACCCGTGGGACGAGTTCGCCGCGCAGTACAACAAGGGCGACCGGGTCACCGGTGCCATCAAGTCGATCACGGACTTCGGGATCTTCGTTGGTCTGGAAGGCGGCATCGATGGTCTGGTGCACCTGTCGGATCTCTCCTGGAGTGATGCGGGCGAAGAGTCCATCCATGAATTCCAGAAGGGCGAAGAAGTGGAGGCCGTCGTGCTGTCGGTGGACCCGGAGCGCGAGCGGATCAGTCTTGGCGTCAAGCAGTTGGCCCAGGATCCCGTCTCCCAGTGGGTTGCCAACCATCCCAAGGGGACGATCGTGACGGGCACGGCGACGGAAGTCGACGCCAAGGGTGTCGTGGTCGATTTGGGTGACGAGGTGTTGGGTTACCTGCGGGCCTCCGACCTGGATCGGGAGCGCGTCGAAGACGCTCGCACCGTCGTCAAGGAAGGGGACTCGGTCGAGGCCAAGTTCATGGCAGTCGACCGTCGCAACCGCATGATTAGCTTGTCTGTCCGTGCCAAGGACCAGCAGGATGAGCGAGAGGTCGTGCAGGATTATGGCAACACGGGTGCCGCTGGAACGACGACGTTGGGTGATCTCCTCAAAGAGCAGATGTCGGATCGCGACGCCGACGAGTGAGATCCACGAACGAGCGCCGACCTTCGCGTGGCGGTGGTCGGCGCTCTCCGCCCTTAACAGGGCCCGTGCAGTGATGGATAGCCGTCGATGACCAAGTCGGAATTGATCGAACTTATCGCCAAAAGCCAGCAGCATCTGGCTCAGCGCGATGTTGAATTGGCGGTAAAGACTTTGCTCGAGCAAATGAGCGAAGCGCTGGCCGGTGGCGAGCGAATTGAAGTGCGGGGCTTTGGTAGCTTCTCACTTCATCATCGGCCGCCGCGAATTGGCCGCAATCCAAAAACCGGTGAGCCGGTTTCCCTGCCCGGCAAACACGTGCCCCATTTTAAGCCGGGCAAACAGATGCGTGAGCGCGTCGATGAGGGGCGTGAGCGGGAAGAGGCGCAAGGATGAAGCGTCTGGTTTGGCTGGCCCTGGCGCTGATGGTGATCGCCATCGGGCTGAGCTTTGCCATGCTGAACCCGGCCGCAACGGAACTGGATTTCTATTTTGGCCGGCTGGCCCTGCCGCTGTCGCTGTGGTTAGTCATTGCATTCGCCCTTGGTGCCTTGCTCGGCATGGTGGCCGCGGTGGGAATCATTACCAAACAGCGCTGGCAGCTTGCCCGCTTGCGTCGAGAGGTGGCCTCGTCCCGAGATGAACTCTCGGAGCTTCGCAAGCTGCCCATACGGAATAGCCCCTGACGATGCTCCAGCTCTTGTGGCTGCTGCTCCCCTTGGCAGCCCTCTCCGGCTGGTGGATAGGTCGTAGGCCCGATAAGCAGGGTCGCCAGCCAAAGGCGCTTTCGAGGGATTACTTCCAGGGCCTCAATTATCTGCTCAATGAGCAGCCCGACCAGGCGATTGAAGTCTTCATCCGCATGGTCGAACTCGACGAGGACACCGTCGAGACGCATCTCACACTCGGTAACCTGTTTCGTCGCCGTGGCGAGGCGGATCGGGCCGTTCGCATTCACCAGAACCTGATCGCGCGGCCTTCGCTTGCGCCCGAGCAGCGGGCGGCCTCCCTGGTGGAGCTGGCACGGGATTATTTCGCCGCCGGTTTGCTTGACCGTGCTGAGGCGCTTTTTCTCGAGGCCCTCGAGTTTGCTGATTACCGAGTGACGGCGTTGCAGTCGCTGCTGGATATCTACCAGCAGGAAAAGGAATGGGAAAAGGGCATCGAGACCGCCCGAAAACTGCAACGGGAAGGGCAATCCCACTGCGGCCCGATCATGGCGCAGTTTGCCTGTGAGCAGGCTGAGGCGCTCATCCGAGGCCATGGCTCGACGGCAGCGATTCGACAGGCTCTGCGTCGGGCGCTCGGCTATGATGCGCACTGTGTGCGCGCTGCGCTTCTGCAAAGCGATCTCGAACGCAACGAGGGCCGCTGGCGACCGGCGATCAAGGCCGCCCAGCGTGTTGAAGATCAGGACATAGACTATATCCCGGAGGCATTGCCCCGACTGGAAGCGGCCTATCAGGCGATCGGACAGCGTGGCGCTTTTCGCGCTGATTTGAACCGTCTGGTGCGCCGGTATCCAGGGGTTTCTGTTGTGATGAAGCTCTCTGAGCTGATTGAAGAGGACGACGGTCGCAAGGCGGCCATCGAATTCCTGGCAGAGCAGTTACGCGAGCGCCCATCCGTGCGTGGGCTTGAGCGATTGGTGGCGCTGAATATTGATGACGAGGACAGTGATCGCCGTCGTCAGCGGGATTTGCAGGTCCTGCGGGAGCTGTTCGACGCGCTGCTCGGCGATAGCCTGCCATATCGGTGTGTGGAATGCGGATTCGAGGCCCGGCAACTGCACTGGCAATGTCCCGGATGCCGGACGTGGGCCAGCATTAAGCCGCGCCGTGGTCTGCAAGGGGAGTAAATATGGTGGCTAACCCACCGATCATCGCCCTGGATTATCGGGATGTAGCCAGCGCTCGGGCGCTGGTAGAGCAATTGCCTGTGGGCGCATGCCGCCTGAAAGTGGGTAAGGAGCTTTTCGTGCGCGGCGGCCCAGCTTTGGTCGAGTCGTTTGTCGCCGATGGGTGGGAGGTCTTCTTAGATCTCAAATTTCACGATATTCCAAACACCGTCGCCGGCGCCTGCCGGGCTGCCGCCGACCTGGGTGTCTGGATGGTCAATGTCCATGCCCTCGGTGGGCTCGCCATGCTCGAGGCGGCCCGTGCGGCCATTGACCAGCGACCGCATTCCCCTTTACTGACCGCCGTTACGGTATTAACCAGTCATGATGCCGAGACGCTCGCGCAGACCGGTATAGAGGGACCGCCGGAAGCCGCCGTCCTGCGACTGGCCCGGTTGGCCTTTGAGGCGGGCCTGGATGGTGTTGTTTGTTCGGCTTGGGAGGCCGACGCGATCCGGCAGACCTTCGGCGAGGACTTTCGTCGTGTCACGCCCGGGGTTCGCCCCTCGGGTCGTGGCGATGACGATCAACGGCGGGTGGTGACACCGCAAGCAGCGATGGCGGGTGGGTCAACGGATCTCGTGATCGGCCGTCCGATAACACAAGCCGCTGATCCAATGGCGGCGCTGGTGGCGATCCAGAATGAGATGCAGATCACGGAAGGACCGCCAACGTCGCCCTAGTCTTCGAGACTCCATCACTGGAGTACCAAGGAGACTATGATGATTTTTCGATCGATCACCGCCGCTGCACTCCCATTATTGCTCGTCACTTCCCTGGCGGTCGCCAGCAGCGCGTCTGTCAACATCAACGAAGCGGACGCGGAGGGTCTGCAGGCTCTGGTTGGGGTTGGCCCAGCGACGGCGGCGGCCATCATTCAGGACCGAGCGGATAATGGCCCGTACGAATCGGCAGAGGCACTGACGCGTGTCAACGGGATCGGCGTGGTAACGCTGGATGCCATTCGCGAGCAGATCACGCTCGAGTGAGGCTGGTCGGGCCGTCAAACCTGACAGGCTTGGCGGCCCCGGTTAAAATCAGGCGCTAACACACTGATCCGTCTCTTGGAGTGTAGCGGTTGATGGCAAAACGTATTCGCAAGGCAGTCTTCCCCGTCGCCGGACTGGGCACGCGGTTTCTCCCAGCCACCAAGGCGAATCCGAAAGAGATGCTGCCGGTGGTGGATAAACCACTGATTCAGTATGCCGCCGAGGAGGCCGTCAAAGCGGGTATCGAGACGCTGATCTTTGTGAATGGGCGCAACAAGCGCAGCATTCCTGATCATTTCGACAAGGCCTATGAGCTCGAAACCGAGCTTGAAGAACAGGGCAAGATGGAGCGCCTCGAGGCCGTGCGCAACATCGTTCCCTCGCATGTCGCCTGCATCTACATCCGGCAGTCTGAAGCGTTGGGGCTGGGCCATGCAGTCATGTGCGCCGAGCCAGCGGTTGGTGATGAGCCGTTTGCGGTCATTCTCGCCGATGATTTGATTGATGATGGCGACGGCGATGGATGCCTCGCGCAAATGGTGGCCCGCTATGACGAGCAGGTTGCCAGCATCCTCGGTGTGCAGCGCGTACCGCATGATCAGGTGGATCGCTATGGCGTGGTCGATGTCGAGCCCGTAGCCGAGCGGCTGGGCCAGCTCAAGGGCATTGTCGAAAAGCCCGATCCGGCGGACGCACCTTCTGATCTCGGCGTGGTCGGCCGCTATATCCTTAACTCGAGCATCTTCAACAAGCTCCGCCAGACCCGGCCGGGCTCCGGCGGCGAAATCCAGCTGACGGATGCCCTCGATGCCCTACGTCAGGACGAGCCGGTGCTGGCCTACGAGTTCATCGGGACCCGTTATGACTGTGGCGACAAGCTTGGTTATCTTCAGGCGACCGTTGAATACGGCCTGAAACACCCAGAGCTGGGGCCCGCGTTTGCCGAATACCTTGCACAGCGCGGCTGATCAAAAGCTGTAGCGAAGCCGGGTGTACAGGTTGCTGTTGTCTTCCAGCTGGGTATGAAAGGTCCACTCGTCTTCACCGCCGAACAGATTCCCACCCACGGTTCCAAATAGCCGGTCACTGAAGCGGTACCGAGCGCGGGGCCGCAAGTAGTAGTCCTCGTCAGAGGGCGAGACGAAGCTGAACAGCGACAGCGTGAGGTCCTGCTGCATTAGCTGCCAGGTGATGCGATTGGTGATCAGGTGGCGATACTCATCCGGCGCGTAGGGGCGCTGCGCATCTGGCGTGGCGGCGACCAACGCGTCGTGGTCCTGGGTCCACTCAAGATAGTACTGCCAGCCAAGGGTCAGGTTGCCAACAGGTTCATGTGTAAACCCGGCGAGGAAGCGAAGCTGGTCTTCCTCGGCGTCATACCATGCCGTCTCCAGATTGCCGATGCCCTGTCCAATCGGTCGGCGCACGCTCGCGCCAAAGGCGTTCAAGCGCGGAAAGTAGGGCGTTTGACTGTTCGGGTCCTGACCGCTCGGCTGTTTTTCATAGCCGCTATAGGCGTAGCCGGCGTACTCGGTGCCGTTCACTGTCTGGTAGACGCGCAGCGCGAATTCGCTATCGTCCACAAGTTCGTCGCGGTCGACCGGGTCCACGCGTGTGCTGGTGCGCTGGCCGGCCTGCGGTGAGAAGTAGGATAGCCGCTCGCCTTCGATGTACCGATTCGGCTGTGCAACCGGCATCCACACCACTTCAACGTTAACCGGCCCATACCAGGACAACCGCAAGGCATCGCTTGGGGCTTTCAGGTATTCGTCATCACGGCCATTAAAAAACGAGACGTAGTCTTTGGGGAAGAGATCATTGAGGAATACGAGATCGCCCGTGCCCCAGGTCAGGGTCTGACGGCCCGCCTTCACGTCGATTTGATCCGTCACCGTCCCGGAAAGCGTTGCCTCCCGCAGATCACCCCGGCCGCCATCTTCAATACCATCGGCCCAGACATCCGCTTTGAGCACGGCTTCAAAGCGCCCGAATTGACGCTCACCCTCCAGTTGGGCACGCAGCTCACTCAGGGTCGCGTCTTCCTCCAGCGTGGGATCGTTTTGGGTTCGTCCGGCATACGCACCCTCGATAAACCCGTACCACTGCCAGCCTTCTGGCTCCTCCGCCCATGGTTCATCCCCCCAATCGTCGCCATTTTCCCACGGGTCAGCCTCGGTCTGTGCCGGTGCGGGCCCGACAACAGCCAGGGTAATGATCAGGGTCGATAACCAGTGGCGTGTCTTCATCGTCGGCCTCCCAGCTACCGGCGCAGCCACTCGCGGGGCGGATTGCGCAGCGAGCGCTCGCTGAAAATATTGTCCGGCAATCCAACGTCATACTCGGAGTAACGGAACTGGGTGATGGTCTCGCCACCACTGTCGAGGTCCTGCATGCGGACTTCGGTACCGGTGGGATAACCATCGATCGTCTCGACCTCCGTGACTTCCATACGGCGGTAGATTTCACCGGACTCCCGCTGATAGGCCGTGCGCATGGGCAAGAGGGTGTCCCGATCAATCCAGCTGCGATAGCGGGCAAATTCCACGTTGTCAGGGTCTCGCGGGGTGCTCTCGATAACGTAATAGGCTTCCGTTGTCTCAACGAGCTCATGGCGGTCCTCGCCAGTGCCTCGACCGGAGATATCCTCATAATAGAAATGTGAACCAACGAAACTGGTGCGTTTATCACCTGAGGAGATCCGTTTAACCAGGTCGAGGCCGGGCAGATAAAGCCAACGGTCATCGGAATCGCCGACCTGCTTTTCCACCCGGAAGACGGTGCCGCGGATATCCGCCGGCCGGCTGAACACCACGAGGTAGCGTTGATCGCCGCCGTCTTCGACATCCTTTCTCAGTAGAGTGAACTGGCGACGCTGGCGATTACCGTCATCATCAGCGATCAGCATTCGGGCGGCGGATCGGCCGTCGTCGCCCGCGTAATACGAGGCCTCGTTAGCCGCCTCGACGATCGCTACCGGGTCGGTCATGGTCTCGGCGAATGCCGGCACCGTGATGAGCGCGAGACTCAGGGCGGCGGCGCCGGTGTATAGCGTACGTGATTTCATGGTGTGTCCTCCGAAGGGGTATCGCTCGCCGGGTGCGTATCCGGCATGAGCCTGTTGCGCATCAGCCTCAGCAGGGCAGGTAACAGGATGATCGAGGCGAGGGCAGAGGCTGCCATGATGCTCGCCAGAAAGATCCCGACCGTGTTGTAGGGCACAAGCGGCGCGGCCAGCAGCGGCAAGAAGCCGACCGCGATGACGATCGCATTGCGACTGATCGCGCGCGCCGGCTCTTTGAACATGCGCCGCATCGTTTCCGTGAAGTTCCCAGTCAGCCGATAGGTCTCACGGCTGCGCTCGATAAAGTGAATGGCAAAGTCCACCGACAGCCCGAGCGTGAGCGAGGAGAGCACCGCAATGGGCATGTCGTAGTACTTGCCGATCAGGCCCACTACGCCGTAAATAAGCGCAATACTCACGGTGAGCGGCACCATGGCCAATAGGCCAAAGATCACCGAGCGGAACAGAATCAGCATCATGAAAGCGACCATCACCCAGGCGATGGCCAGGCTCTGGGCCATGCCTTTCACCATGGCGTCCTGCCAGACCACGTTAATGTAGTTCAGGCCGCCCCAGCTCATCGAAACGCCGTCTGGCAACGGATTGTCCGCGATGTACGCCTCGGTGCGATCGACCACCGCCTCCATGTCCTGGTTGTCACCGCTGCTGAGCTGTAACCAGAGGTTGGTGGCCTGATAATCAGGCGTCACTGTGCGCCAGAGATCCTGCGGTCGGTGTGATCCCTGGAAGCTCAGAATGGTCTGGGCGACGGCCTGTCGGCTCTCCGGGATGCGATAGTCACTGTCCTCGCCCCTGCGTAGCTCCCGATAGACAGTCCGCACGAGGTCGGCAAGCGTGTTGACCTTGCCCACTTCCTCGCTCTCGACAAGATGATCCTGCAAGCCAGCGATGTAATCCAGTGCGGCCGGTCGCTTGAAGTAGTTGAGGTCACCCCGTGCATCATCGACCAGGGTCAGCATGTCCTCCCAGAATGGATAGGCGGCGTCACTGGCGGCGAACATCTCATCCTCGACGGCCAGGCTGATTTCCTCGAGCTGCCTGTCGAAGTCCTCGGTTTTGGACTCGACATCCCCGCGAAGGCGCTGCCAGGTCTGTGTGATGTCCAGACCCGCCGCCTCGGCCTCGGCGAGGCGCTCGTCGACCCGGGTCTCAAATCGCGAGGGCGCCTCATCGCCGACATCAGAGGACAGGCGCAGGTAGGCGCTGTAGGTGCCGGCAAAGTGCTCATTCAATACGCGGTCGGCCACACGAATCGGGTGATCCGACTGGAACCAGCGCACGGGGTTGTCGTTGACGGTGATCTGGCTGATGCCATAGGCCGCGAGGCCAAGACTGGCTGCGAAGATCAGCACAACGGCATGGGCGTGGCCAATGGCGAGGCGGCCAACCGCACTGAGTCCGCGCGCAAGTCGGGTGTCATCCGGCGCGCGTCGCCGCCCAGCGCTGCTCAGTGACGCCAGTCGCGCCGGCCCGAGGACCGCGGCATAGGCTGGAATGAATAGAATGGTGAGGACAAAGGCAAGCAGAATGCCACCCGCGACGAACAGCCCAAAGACTTGAACCGGTGGTATCGGCGTGAACGCAAGGGAGGCGAATCCGATCGCTGAGGTGACCGAGGTGTAGAGCATGGGCGTGAATAAATGGCCCATGACCTCTTTCATGGTTTCCCGCGCGCCGCGCTCCGGCCGGTAGCGATCGGCAAACTCCGAGATGATATGCACCGAGTCCACCACAGCGATCGGCATGAGAAAGATGGGAATCATTGAGCTCATGATGTGCACGGTGTACCCCATCCCAATCAGCGTCCCCACCGTGGTGAGCACGACGGCGAACGCCATCAGCATGGGCGCGATCACCAGGGTGACTGAGCGGAAGAACCACCACATCAATGCGAAGATCACCAGCGCGGCAAGCGGTGCGGAAATGGCCATCTGGATGAACATCTCCACCCCGAAGGTATCCTCAGCCACTGGCAGCCCGGTGATGTGGTGGGTGTCTGTAACATCCAGATCAGCGATCAGTGATCGGATTTCGCCGGCAATCCGGTAACTCTGGTCCTTGGCCTCGATCGGGACATAGAGCGCGGTCGCCTCGCCATCGCCCGAAACGAGTGTGTCGCGGTACAAGGGCAGATCGAGGGTGTTGTCACGCACATCCCGTGCGGCCTGTGCGTCAGCCGGTGGGCGGTTCATCATCCATTCAAAACGGATGGTGCCTGGGCCCGCCTGCTCGATGTTGTCCACCGTGGCCAGCGAGAGCAGATCCTGCCGAATCACCCCGTCGATCTCGGCAATGCCCTCACTCAGGCGATGCACGCCCTCCAGCGAGCGAGGATTGAAGACGCCCTGCTCATGCGACTCATTCACCACCCCCACCACGATCATGTCGTGGAGGTTGAACTGATCCTTTATCACGTTGTGGCGTACGCGATCCGCCTGCTCTGCCGGGAGCATATTCTCGGGATCGGTATCGATCTCGATGAGTGGAATCAGCGCGGTCCCGATCAGCGTGAGAATCAGCGTGGTGAGAAACACGACGCGCGGGTGGTGCATGGCCAGCGTGGCGAGTCGGCGACCCATGAGTGCTCCTGTCAGGTTTTTATTTACTATATGCGTGCATACTCATATAGTAAAGACGACAAGCGTGTTTGAGGGTTGCCGTCATGGCGCAAAACAAGTCCATGGAGCTGATCGCGCAGTACTTCCGGGTACTTGGCGATGCGCAGCGGCTGCGGATACTGCATTGCCTGCGCTCGGGGGAGCATACGGTGGGGCAAATCGCCGAGTTGACCGGCGCGAATCAGTCGAACGTCTCGAAGCACCTGGCGCTGTTGCGCTCCAGTGGGCTGGTGGGACGCCGCCAGGAGGGCAATCGCGCGTGGTTCGGTATCACCGCGCCGTTTATCTTCGAGCTTTGCGAGATTGTGTGCGACGGGGCTCGCGAGCGCCTCGAACACGAGCGCTCGCAGCTTGCGCTGATCGATTAACCGTCTCTTGCCCGAGTGCCGTCAGATTTCGGAGTTGCGTTATACTGACCGGCTAACGCGCTTCGGAGACGATGCCAATGACCGTGCAGAGTCCATTCGCGGGCGCCTCGACCCGGCCCGAAACCGAGGCTCAGCCCGCCCGGGCGGCCTCCTCGATCCGTATTGAGGGACTGAGTAAGTCGTTCGATGGGGCGGTTAGTGCGCTCAGCGACATTACGCTCGAGATCAATCCCGGTGAGTTTTTCACGCTCCTTGGGCCTTCTGGATGTGGAAAGACCACGCTGCTCCGTCTCCTTGCCGGGCTTGAGTCGCCAGATGCGGGCACGATTTATATTGGCGACCAGCCGATGGCCGGCGTTCCGGCGCACCGCCGCAGCGTCAACACGGTTTTCCAGTCTTATGCGCTTTTCCCCCATCGGAATGTTCGGCGCAACATTGCGTTTGGCCTGCAGATGCGTGGCACGGATGCTGCAGAGATCGATCGTCGCGTCGAGGCCATGGCCGCTTTAATCGGCATTGAATCCTTACTCGAGCGCGGTGTGCATCAACTCTCCGGGGGGCAGCGTCAGCGGGTGGCTCTCGCCCGTGCACTGGTTAACGAACCTGATGTCCTGCTGCTTGATGAACCGCTATCGGCCTTGGATGCGGGGCTGCGCGGCCGCCTGCAGGTCGAACTCAAACGCCTGCAGGATCAACTCGGTATGACCTTCGTGTTCGTGACCCACGATCAGGAAGAGGCGATGGTCATGAGTGATCGCATGGCCGTCCTCGATGGTGGCGAAATTGCCCAGGTGGGAACGCCACAGGCGATTTATGAGCAACCCAGTGACCTCTTTGTCGCCCGTTTCATGGGCCATGAAAACCTCCTGCCGATTACCCACCAAGACGATGAGGGGATCGAGACCGCCCTAGGGCGGATTGAGGGTGTTTTCACCGCGGGAAGCCACCTCCTGTTGCGGCCTGAGGCCCTGAAACTGCACGCGACTCCGCAGGCAGCGCGTCCGCATTTTGAGGCGCAAGTCATCGAGTGCCTTTACCGTGGACCGGTGACCGACTATCGGTTGCGTTGCGGAGAGGCCCAAATCGCCGTGCGCTGCGGTAACGAAGGTCAACGGCGGCCCGGCGTGGGTGAAACCGTTCAGGTGGAGGTTGCCCCGGCGGGCACCGCCACTTTGCAGGGCTGAGGCCGACATCCGTTGCTGAAATCCGCTCGAGACAGCCTCCATCTGCTGGCTATCGTCGCGCCAGGGGCGCTTTTTATCGTCGTGTTTCTGGTGCTGCCGAGCCTCTATCTCATGGGGATGGCTTTTACGAGCACGGGGCCCTCGGGTCTTCCCGCATTGCCGTTCAGTCTGCAGGCGTTCCGCGAGCTTGCCGGGTTCGGTTTTCTTGGCTGGAGTCCGGGTAACCTCTACACGCTGTTGCGGTCGGTCTGGCAGACATTTCTGGCAACGGCGCTGGTCATCCTGCTGGCTTATCCCGCGGCCTATTACATCGCCTCCCGCCCGACCCGTTGGCGACCGCTGCTGTTGCTGGCCGTCGTGGTGCCGTCCTGGACAAATCAGGTGATCCGCTCAGTTGGGTGGATGAATCTCTTCGCTCCGGGAACACCCATCTCCGATTTTGCGGTGCTGATCGGGCTGACCGAGCCACGGATGGGGCTGTTTCCCTCTCAGTTCGCGGTGATCGTGGGGTTGGTCTATAACTTTCTGCCGTTCATGGTGCTGCCGCTCTATGCCGCGTTTGAGCGGCTTGATCATGCCCAGGTTGAGGCGGCGCGTGATCTGTTCGCCTCACCGCTCGCGGTGTTTCGGCATGCGGTGTTCCCGCAGACCCTGCCCGGATTGATGGCCGGTACCGTTTTGGTGGCCATTCCCGCATTCGGTATGTACGTGGTTACCGAGCTGCTCGGCGGCGGCAAGGCGACGATGATCGGCAACCTCGTCGCGCGGCAGTTCGCCGATGCGACCAACTGGCCCCTGGGCGCGGCCGGCGCCATTCTCATGATCTTGGCGACGGTCGGCGGGCTTTGGGTGCTCCGGCGACTCGGTCGACGGCTCGGCGGCGATCGGGAGGTTGTCCTATGAGCGCGACGCTAGAGCGCAGCCTGCGGGCATTCTGGATTGTGTTGATGGTGTTTCTGTATGCGCCACTGGCCGTCGTGGTGTTTTTTTCATTTAACGCGATCAATTCCTCGGCCCGCTTTGCCGGCTTTTCACTGCGCTGGTACGAACGGCTGTTCAGCAATGAGGCGATCCTTTCAGCGCTGGCAAACACGGCGATCCTGGCCACCACATCGACCGTGCTCGGCGTGGCCATCGGTTTGCTACTGGGTTATGGGCTTTATCGCTATCGGCATCGCCGGCTGGCCTGGCTTATCTGGTTGATTTATCTGCCGGTGATCATGCCGGATATTGTGTTCGGGCTATCGGAGATGACGTTTTTCGTCACCCTGGATCAGCGCTTCGGCATCTTGAGCCCGGGGCTCGGCACCATGGTCATCGCACACGTGACCTTTCAGGTACCGTTTGTTGCCTTGCTGGTGCATGCACGCTTGCTCTCGCTCGACCCACAGCTTTTCGAGGCCTGTCACGACCTGTATGCGAGTCCTTGGCAGCGGGCGCGCTTTTTCATCCTGCCCGTACTGACGCCGGCGATCGTGGCGAGCCTGCTGCTGGCGCTCACGCTGTCGATTGATGATTTTGTGATCAGCTTCTTTACCGCGGGCCCGGATAGCACCACACTCCCGATTTACATTTGGAGTGCGATCAAAAAAGGCGTTACCCCCGAGGTGAATGCCATTGCCACGCTGATGATTGTCGGCGTTTTCCTGGTGGCGTTAAGCAGCCTTGTGTTGCAGCGGCGCCCCGATCCGTCAGATCCATCGTAAGGGAGATCCATGCAATGACCGCTCGTATCGCTTGCCGCTGCTTCATGCTCCTCAGCCTGTTGGTGCCATTGGCCTCTGTCTCGGCTGAGGACGCCGATACGCTGTACCTGTTTAATTGGTCGCAGTACATGGACCCTTCCATTATCGAGGCGTTTGAAGCCGAGCATGAGGTTGAAGTGGTAGAGAACTACTTCAACTCGAACGGGGAGATGTTCTCAAAGCTGCAGGCGGGCGGGGTGAGTCAGTACGACGTGGTTGTGCCCTCGAACTACTACGTGCCCCGGTTGATTGAGAGCGACCTGGTTCAGCGCCTGGACAAAGCGCAGATTCCGAACCTTGATAACTTGATGGAAACGTTTATTGACCCGGCGTATGACCCGGGCAATGACTACTCCGCTGCCTATCAATGGGGCACCACCGGGCTGGTCTATGACCGCAGCGCGCTTGGCGAGCAGCCAGCAAGCTGGTCTGTGCTGTTCGATCCCGATGTTAATCCTGACGCGCCGTTTGCGGTGCCGGAGGATGGCCAGGTCACCCTGGGCGCGGCCTGTGCGTATCTGGGCCACGGTTATGACTGCACTGATCGTGATGCACTGGAGGAGGCAGCTCGACTGGTGCTGGATGCCAAGGCGCGGGATAACTTCGCTGGGTTTATCCAGGGCACGCCCGTGCTCCAGCAGCTTGTACGTGGATCGGTCAGTGCCGGGATGACCTTCAATGGCGACTATTTTTATCTGAAGGAAGAGGATCCCGAGGGGTTTGCCGACATTGAGTTCGTGATCCCGGAAGAGGGGGCGGAGATCTGGGTCGACACCATGATGATTCCGGCCGATGCCCCGAATCCTGAGCTCGCCCACGCCTTCATCAACTTCATCCTGGATGCGGAAGTGGGGGCACAGCTGTCGAACTGGAACTACTACTCGAGCCCGAATGCGGCAGCGTTACCGCTGCTGAATGAAGTGCTCCAGGCGCCGCCGATCTCACCCACTGATGAGACAATGGAGACGCTGGCGTTCACCCCAAGCCTCATGGGCGATGAGCTGCAGTTTCTCCAGCAGATCTGGCGCGAGGTCGAGTCTCGCTAGCCGAGTACCGGCAGGACGCCGCCGGTCATCGCTGTCAGCCATCCCCCAAGAGCTAAGTAGGGCCCGAAGGGGATGGCCTGACCGGCCTCGAGGCGCCGGGTGATCAGACCAACCAGTGCTACGAGCAGGGCGGCGAGTGATGCGAGGAGGGCAGTGGTGATCAGTCCCTCGGGGCCGGTCCACGCGCCGATCATGGCAAAGAGCTTGAAATCACCGAAACCCATGCCATCGCGCCCGCGCAAGCGCCCATATCCCGCGTTGATCAGCCACAGGGCGCTATATCCGGCCGCTGCGCTAAGGATAGCGAGTGCGGGTGAGGTCAGTGCCGCCGGTGTGAGGCTCAATAGCAGTCCCAGCCACAGGCCGGAAAGCGTCAGGCTGTCGGGCAGTAGCTGGGTTTCGAAGTCGATGACGGCAAGGGCCAGTAACCACCACGTAAAGATCAGTAGGCCAGCGGCGCTTGCCGTCACCCCAAACTGCAGCACCACGGCCACGGTGACAGCAGCGCCCAGCAACTCCGTGATCGGGTAGCGAGCGCTGATGGCAGCATGGCAGTCGCGGCAGTGCCCTTTCAGGCGCAAGTAGCTGAGGATGGGGACGTTGTCAGCGATGCGAATCGGGTGATGGCATGCAGGACAACGCGACCCGGGCCAGGCAATACCAGGCGGCCGAACGCCAGAATCTGCGGGCGGCGTGTCAGGCGCTTGTGCCCAGTCATAAGCGAGCCGGGCAGGTATCCGGGAAGCCACCACGTTGAGAAAACTGCCAACGATGGCACCAAAAAGGCATGCGCTTAGAATTAACGTCATTGCGGGTTCTTTACTCGCGACACCGGCTCTGATTTGCAGAGCGTATCGGATCTCGAGCGAGCGTGGTGTGATGACGTTATCAGTCGAAAGATTGGCTCCCCGGGACGGATTCGAACCGCCGACCCAGTGATTAACAGTCACTCGCTCTACCGCTGAGCTACCGGGGAAATGACGCTGTCATCGAAGCGCGTAGTGTAGCGCCTCGGGCCGCGCCGTCAACCGACGCGGCCTGCAAGCACCGCTCCTACACGCGGCCAAACACGCCCTCGAGGCGGTCCATGGCCTTTTCAAGGTTCTCCATGCTCGTGGCATAGGAGATCCGCATGTGGCCAGGCAGGCCAAAGGCGGTGCCAGGCACCAACGCGACGTTCGCCTCACCAATCAGGTACTCGGCAAGCGCCGTGTCATTCTCTACCCCATCCAGTGCGGCGATGGCACCGCTGACGTTCGGATAGGCGTAGAACGTGCCATCGCCCACAATGCAGCTCACGCCCTGCATGGCATTCAAACGCTCGACCACATAGTCGTGGCGCTCACGAAAGGCCTTGACCATGGGCCCGATGACCGACTGATCGCCATCGAGGGCAGCCACGGATGCCGCCTGCGAGATGGAGCTGGCATTGGATGTGCTCTGCGACTGGATCTTTTTCATGGCGCCGATGACTGGCGCGGGACCCGCCGCGTACCCGATACGCCAGCCCGTCATGGCATAGCCCTTGGAGACGCCATTCACCACCACCGTGCGCTCAGTGAGATCGGGACAGGCCATGACGATGTTGGCGAAGCCCTCGTCGGTCCAGAGGATTTCCTCGTAGATGTCATCGCTGGCGATCACAACATCGGGGTACCGTCGAAGCACCTCGCCGAGGGCCTCGAACTCGGCGCGGGAGTAGGCGCTGCCCGTCGGGTTCGAGGGGCTGTTCAGCACGACGATGCGGGTGCGATCGGTGATCGCTGCATCGAGCTGATCTGGCGTGATCTTGAAGCGCTGGGACTGGTCCGCTTCCACCACCACCGGTGTGGCGCCGGCGAGCAGGGCCATATCCGGATATGACACCCAGTACGGCGCGGGGATCACCACCTCATCGCCCTCATCGAGCAGGGCCATGAACAGGTTGTAGAGACTCTGCTTGGCCCCGGAGGAGACAAGGATCTGGTTCGCCTCATAGTGCAGCCCGTTGTCCCGCTCGAACTTGGCCTGAATGGCTTTTTTCAGGGCCGGGGTGCCGTCAACGGCGGTGTAGCGGGTCTGGCCCGCACGAATCGCCTCAATGGCCGCGGCGCTGATATGCTCCGGGGTGTCGAAGTCGGGTTCGCCGGCGCCCAGGCCGATGATGTCGTGACCGGCGGCGCGCATTTCCGCGGCCCGGGCCGTGACGGCCATGGTGGGCGAGGGCTTGACGCGCTGAACGCGCTCGGCAAGTTGAATATCCAAGGATCGCCTCCATTTCTTGATCTCTGCGTAGATGATACGCCAAACCGGAACAGGCCTGCATTGCCATGACCGACGAAACACGCCATTTCAGGCTCGAAAGCGAGTTCGAACCGGCTGGAGATCAGCCGACCGCCATTGCCTCGCTGGCTGACAGTTTGCGCGCTCGCGGCGATCATCAGACGTTGCTCGGTGTCACCGGCTCGGGCAAGACTTTCACGATGGCGAGCCTGATCGCCCAGGAGCAGCGCCCCGCCGTCATTCTGGCGCCGAACAAGACGCTGGCCGCGCAGCTGTATGGCGAGATGAAGGCGTTCTTCCCGGACAATGCCGTGGAGTATTTCGTCTCCTATTACGATTACTATCAGCCCGAGGCCTATGTGCCGTCCTCGGACACCTTCATTGAAAAAGACGCCTCGGTGAACGAGCACATCGAGCAGATGCGCCTGTCGGCCACCAAGGCCATCCTGGAGCGCCGTGACACCATCATCGTGGCCTCGGTGTCCTCGATTTACGGTCTCGGTGACCCGAGCGCTTACCTCAAGATGGTCCTGCATCTTACCCAGGGCGAGCAGGTGGATCAGCGCCGCATCCTGCGCCGCCTCGCCCAACTCCAGTACGCCCGTAACGACCATGACTTCTCCCGCGGCACTTACCGCGCCCGGGGCGATGTGATCGACATCTTCCCGGCGGAGTCCGAGGACGAGGCGGTGCGCGTCGAGCTCTTCGATGACGAGGTGGAGAGCCTCGCCTGGTTCGACCCGCTCACCGGCGAGGTGCTGCGGCGGGTGCCACGGCTTACGATCTACCCGAAATCCCATTACGTAACCCCGCGGGAGACGGTCCTGGAGGCCGTGGAGAAGATCAAGGTTGAGCTCAAGGAGCGGCTCGACGAGCTGCAGAAGGCCGGCCGACTCCTCGAAGCACAGCGCTTGGAGCAGCGCACCCAGTTCGATCTCGAGATGATGAAGGAGCTTGGCTACTGCAACGGCATCGAGAACTACTCGCGGTATCTGTCCGGGCGTGGCCCGGGAGAGCCGCCACCGTGCCTGTTCGACTACGTGCCTGAGGATGCCATTCTTTTTATCGACGAATCCCACGTCACCGTCAGTCAGGTGGGCGGGATGTATCGCGGTGACCGCGCGCGAAAGGAGACCCTGGTCGAATACGGCTTTCGCCTGCCCTCAGCGCTCGACAATCGGCCGCTCAAGTTCGAGGAATTTGATGACATCGCGCCGCAGCGGATTTACGTGTCCGCCACCCCGGGGCCTTACGAACAGAAACACTCCACTGTCGTCGCTGAGCAGGTGGTGCGGCCGACCGGGCTCGTGGACCCCGCTGTCGAGGTGCGCCCGGCGGGCACGCAGGTGGATGACGTGCTCGGTGAGATCCGCGAGCGCAGCGATGCCGGCGAGCGGGTTCTGGTCACCACGCTCACCAAGCGGATGTCGGAGGATTTGACGGAGTATCTTTCCGAGAATGGGGTGCGGGTGCGCTACCTCCACTCGGATATCGATACCGTCGAGCGCACGGAGATCATTCGTGACCTGCGCCTGGGCGAATTTGACGTGCTGGTGGGGATTAACCTGTTGCGCGAGGGGCTCGATATCCCCGAAGTCTCACTGGTCGCGATACTGGATGCCGACAAGGAGGGCTTCCTGCGCGCGGAGCGCTCGCTTATCCAGACCATCGGGCGTGCGGCGCGCAACGTCAATGGCCGGGCAATCCTCTATGCCGACGTGATCACCGACTCCATGCGCCGGGCGATGGATGAAACCGAGCGGCGTCGGGAAAAGCAGGTCGCGCACAATACCGAACATGGCATCACGCCTCAGGGTATTCGCAAGGCCATTGCCGATGTCATGGAGCGGGGCGGCGCGAGTGCGCCAGATACCGCCGAGCACTATGCCGAGGTCGCCGAGGAGGCAAAGGCCTACGCCGATCTGACCACGGCTCAAGCGGTCAAGCGGATCAAGGAACTCGAGCAGAAAATGCACCAGCATGCCCGCAACCTCGAGTTCGAGGAGGCAGGCAAGCTGCGTGATGAGATCAAGCGCCTACAGCGGCATGCCTTGGGCGAGCCCGCGCGGAATACAGCCTAGCCCCAGAGGCTAAGCTCAGTCGCGATCAATCGCGAACGGGGACCATGCTTGGCGTGTGGCCATAATCTCCATGCGGTTGATGTTGACGTGTTCCGGCAGTGTCGCCACATGGAAGATCTGCGCGGCAACGTCTTCCGGCTGCAACGGATCCGTGCCCGAATAAAGGCGGTCTGAGGCGCTTTGATCCCCCTTGGTGCGCACCAGCGTGAACTCGGTCTGTGACAGGCCGGGCGCCACATCGGTCACGCGAACGCCGGTTCCCAGCAGGTCGCAACGCAGGTTGTAGCTGAACTGCTCGACAAAGGCCTTCGATGCGCCGTAGACATGGCCGCCGGGATACGGCCATTGCCCGGCCACGGACCCCAGGTTAACGATGCTGGCGCCCTTGCCGGTGCGAATCAGCGCCGGGAGCAGGGCGTGGGTGACGTTGACCAGGCCCGTGATGTTGGTGTCGATCATCGTGTGCCAGTCCGCCAGATCAACACTCTGCGAAGGTTCTGGCGCGAGGGCGAGGCCGGCGTTATTCACCAGACAGGTGATATTGGCAAACGCGGCGGGCAGATCGGCCACCACCTTTTGGACCGCGTCGCTATCGCGCACGTCCAGGGTGGCGATATGGATGTCGGCGCCGTCGTTGCGCAAACGGGTTGCCAACGCCTCCAGGCGCTCGGTGCGGCGGCCTGTCGCAACGACTCGCCAGCCTGCGGCGGCAAAACGCTCGGCCGTGGCCCGGCCGAATCCCGAGGTGGCCCCGGTAATGAAAACGGTCTGCTGATGGTCGGTCACTCGATCTCTCCTTTTTTGTTGTGTGGCGGCAATGTACCCCGTTGGTCGGGGCTATTCCCACTCCGCCAGTTTTCTATGTGTTGGAGGATTGTGTGCCTAAAATCGTTCGGCGCGTAGCACCTCGCAGTCGACCACGCTCACCACGCCGATATGGCGATCGACCACCTCGAAAGCGGCGTCCAGAAGGGTATCCAACCGATCAGGGCGGATGATGCAGGCCACGTTGACCATGCCGCGGGCGCGACCGATTTCGCCCTCCTGCGTCCATTGGCCTGATCGGCCGGAGCCACCCAGCACGGGCATCACCGTAAAGCCCGTTACGCCGGCTTTTCGCAAGGCCGCGGTCAGTCGCTCTTCCATCACGGCTTCGATAATGATTTCCACCCGTTTGGCGGTATGCGTTTGCATGACTTCAACCTCCGGTCAGGGCCCGGGATATGGCCAGGTAAATGGGGATGCCGAGTGTCAGGTTGAATGGGAAGGTGACGCCAAGGGACAGCGTCAAATAAATCGAGGGGTTGGCCTCGGGCAAGGCAACGCGCATGGCGGCGGGGACCGCGATGTAGGAGGCCGACGCCGCCAAGGTCATGAAGAGCATGACACCACCCGGGCTCAGGCCGAGGAGCAGCCCGGTGCCGGCACCGACACCGGCACCGATTATCGGCATGAGGACGCCAAATGCGAACAGCCCTGCGGTAAGCACTGAGCGTGCCTCCCGAAGGCCCCGCCCAGCAACGAGCCCCATGTCCAGAAGGAAAAGGCACAGCACTCCTTGGAAGGGTTCTTCGATAAACGGCGCGATCAGTTGCATGCCCTCATCGCCTGTCGCCCAGCCAATGAAAAATGAACCGACCAGCAACACGATTGAGCCGTTGAGGAGAATTTCCCGAATCAGCCCCTCTTCCATGTCCGCGGATGTTGTACCAAAACGGGCGATGATCCAGAGCGCTGACAGGATGGCGGGCGCTTCCATCACGGCGGCTACCGCCACCATGTAGCCCTCAGGCGAAAGCCCCGCCGAAGTGGCGACCGACGAGGCGGCCACGAACGTCACGATGGAAATGGAGCCGTAATGTCCGGCCACGGCTGCCGCGTCAGTGACCGACAAACGGGTGATGCCGCGGAGCAGAGCGAAGGCGATGACGGGCAGCGCAAACGAGAGAGCGGCGCCAGCCAGCAGTGACAGAACGAGTGTGGTGTCAACACCATGCCCGGCTACGCTGACCCCACCTTTGAACCCAATGGCCAGCAGTAAATAGATCGACAAGCCCTTGGCAACGGCTTCGGGAATCGAGAGATCGGAGCGGGCGAAGGCCGCTGCGACACCGAGCATGAAAAACAGAATGATGGGTGAAGTGAGATTGTTGGCCGCAATCGCCAGAGTGCCGTCCATTCCTGCCTCGGTACCGGTTTGTTTTATTCGACGTCATGTTACCGGGTTGCCGCCGCGGGTAAAGGCCTGCCCCCAGGCGGGTGCTCGTGTTCTGCGCTATACGGATCAATTTTATTGATCTACAGTTAAACAAAGGTGGATGCCATTCTGGACAGTCCGCCTTCTGGAAAGAGCAAAAAGGAGATGAATATGATCAAGCGTTCCCTGTACGCGCTCGCGCTGACGGGTGCCATGGTGCCCATGGCCGCGCATGCCGAATGCGGTGAGATTTCCGTTGCGGAGATGAACTGGACATCGGGCCGAATCATTACCGGTGTGACCGAGTTTCTGCTGGAGCAGGGTTACGGTTGTGACGTTACCGTTGTGCCATCCGCAACAACCACAGCGATCACCTCACTGGCCGAAAACAATGAGCCGGATATTGTGCCGGAGCTCTGGCCCAACGGTGCGCCGGCGTACTACGACCTGGCTGAGGAGGGCAAGCTCGTCAAGGCCTCGGATGCGTTCAGCGAGGGCGGTACCGAGCACTGGTTGGTTCCGTCCTATCTTGTCGATGAACATCCCGAGCTCGCGACCATCGAGGGCGTCCTGGATAACCCGGAGCTCGTTGGCGGGCGCTTCCACAACTGCCCGGACGGATGGGGTTGCCGAATCGCGAATGATTCTCTGAAAGAGGCCTTTGATCTGGAAGGTCACGGCATCGAAGTCTTTAACCATGGCTCGGGTGAGACGCTGCAGACAGCGCTTGTCTCTGCTTATGAGGGCCGCGAACCCTATTTCGGCTATTACTGGGGGCCGACGGCGCCGTTGGGTCAATACGACATGGTCAGTGTTGATCTTGGTCCGGTCGATCGAGACGTTCACGAATGCAATCAGGATGTCGATTGCAACGAGGTGGGCAAGACGAGCTTCCCGGCCTCGCCCGTGTTTAATGTTGTCACAACCGATCTGGCTGAGCGCGAGCCGGAAGTCTTCGAGCTCATGAAGAACGTCACCTTCAAGAATGCGGAGATGAACAGCCTGCTGGCGTGGCATTCAGACAACGACGCGAGTGCTGATGAGGCCGTTGTCCACTATCTTCAAAACAACGAAGACGAGTGGATGAGTTGGGTAAGTGACTCGGCACGAGCCAACCTTGAGGGTATGTTCGAGTAAGCCGAAGACGTTAGACCAATCTGCAGGCGGCGGTTTCAAGCCGCCTGCAGCCTGATTGAATCAACTTGACTCGGTTACCCAGCGGCCTGAGAAGTCCTCGGGCACATGCAGGATATTGCGGTCGACCTCATTGATATCGCGATGCCCGCAGAGTGCCATCGTCGTATCCAGCTCTTTATGCAGCACCTCGAGGGCTTTTGTGACGCCTTCTTCGCCCATCGCGCCCAGGCCATAGACCCAGGACCGGCCGATCATGACGCCATCGGCCCCCAGCGCCAACGCCTTCAGGATGTCTTGTCCCGTGCGGATGCCGCTGTCGAAATACACTTCCATGCGATCACCTACTGCTTCGATGATCTCTGGTAATACGCGGATACTGCTCAGCGCACCATCGAGCTGACGCCCACCATGATTCGAGACCACGATGGCGTCTGCGCCGAGCTCTGCAGCGCGCTCGGCATCCTCGCGGTTCATGATGCCCTTGAGCACGACCTTGCCGCCCCAGAGATCCATAAGTTCCTTGACGCGATTCCAGTCGAGGGAGTGGTCAAAGGCCTCGGCGGTCCAGGACGACAGAGAGCTTGAATCGGTGACGCCTTGGGCGTGGCCGACAACATTCCCGAAGGTCCGGCGCTTGGCGCCCAGCATCTCGATGCCCCAGGACACTTTCGTCGCCAGGTTGGCGATGGATTTGATCGTGAGCTTGGGTGGCGCACTCAGGCCGTTTTTCAAATCCTTATGACGCTGACCCTGCACTTGAAGATCGAGCGTGATGACGATGGCCGAACAGTTGGCGGCCCGAGCGCGCTCCATCAGGCGTTTCATGAAGTCGTCATCAGAGAGCGTGTAGACCTGAAACCAAAATGGCTTGGTTGTTGCCTCGGCGACATCCTCGATGGAGCAAATGGAGAGCGTCGACAGCGTGAAGGGGACGCCGAACTGCTCTGCAGCCTTCGCCGCCAGGATCTCGCCATCGGCATGCTGCATGCCCGTCAGACCAACTGGGGCCAGCGCCACCGGCATGCTGACGTCGTGGCCAAGCATGCGGGTTGCCGTGGTGCGGTTGGTCATGTCGATCGCCACCCGCTGGCGGAAGTAGAGATCGCGGAAGTCGCTCGTGTTCTCTTCAAAGGTCTGCTCAGTCCAACTGCCGGTCTCGCAGTAGTCGTAGAACATCTTTGGTACACGGCGCTTGTAGATGCGCTTCAGATCATCAATGCAGGTAATCACTGCCACGTTATTTTCCTCCGCGGTTGGTGCGCATGGATGCGAGCTCAGCATCAGAGTGATAAGCGCATCGAAATTAATTATAGAGTATTAGGCTTTCGGGACTACTGAAATACGGAAAGTGATGTATTAGCGGATGTTCTCTCGGCAATTGAGACTTGACGTGCCGCTCGCCCTCGCGCTGCAGGGCGGTGGATCCCACGGGGCTTTTACCTGGGGTGTCCTTGACTGCTTGCTGAAAGCGGGTCTGCAGCCCGCCGGGTTAAGCGGGACGAGCGCTGGCGCCTTAAACGCCGTCGCCCTGGCCGCGGGCTGGGCGGCGGACGGTGAAAAGGGCGCGCGAGGCGCATTGCGGGCGCTTTGGGAGGGCATTGGCCAGATCAATGCCCCTTTGCAGCCGCCCTGGCGCTCCGATGGATCTCTCCAAGGCCAAGCGCTGAAGGCGGTCACACAGATGGTTTCGCCCTATCAGTTCAATCCGGCGGGGTTTAATCCCCTACGCCAGTTGCTCGGGCAGTGCCTGGATTGGGAAGCGCTGCGTGCAAAGGGCCAACCGCCGGTGTTTATTGCCGCGACGGAAGTGGCAACCGGCCGGCTGCGGTTGTTTCAGCGCCATGAATTGAGCGTGGACGCGCTTTTGGCCTCCACCTGCATTCCCACGCTCTTCCAGGCGATTGAGATTGATGGGCGCTTTTACTGGGACGGGGGCTTTGCGGCTAATCCGGCGTTGCTTCCCCTGATTAAGACAGCGCCTTCAAGCGACTTAATGCTGGTCCAGTTACTGCCGGAATACAGCCCAGGCATGCCGCCCCGGCGTGTTGAAGGCATTCTGCAACGCAGCCGGGAACTGGGGTTTAGCGCTCATCTCCTCAATGAGTTGCAGTGGCTTGCCCTCATGCAATCGGACGCAGGTTGGCTTGGCCGCTGGTCCCCTTCGCGACTGCGCCGACGAGTCGCTCGCCTTCGTTTTCATCACCTGGATGGTGGCGCTGCATTAACCGGTCAATCAGCCGCAAGCCCGCTGAATACGGATAGCCTGTCGCTTGACGTGCTTCATGACGCAGGCCAAGCGACGGCACGGGATTGGTTGGCGCGTCATGCAGGTGCTATTGGGCGCCGCAGTTCCCGGGCACTGAGTGATTTCAATGCTGAGTAGGCGCATGACACAACCGGCATACGATTTTAATCATGGGTATCGTTCGCTATCTGGCGGATCGCATCGGCGAGCTGAGTGGCTGGCTGCGCGCCGGAAATCAGATAGCGGCCGTCGATCACGAAACCCGGCACGGCGCTGACACCCGCCTGAATGAATCGCTGCTCGGCCGCTCGCACGGTCTCGGCGTAGCGTTCGGAGCGGGCAACGGCCTCGGCGGCGTCACCGTCGAGGCCGACCTGTTGTGCCGCCTCGCGCAGAACCACCGGGTCTGACGGGGCCTTCGCGTCTCCAAAATAGGCATCAAACAGCGCTAGCTGCAGTGCCGTTTCCTGGCCCTGTTCCGCGGCCCAGGCGAGCACGCGATGGGCATCGAACGTATTGTGTGCGCGACGCGCCCTCGCACCATCGAAGTTCAGGCCCAGGTCACTGGCTAGATTGATCATTTCGCCCTGCATCTGCTCGATGCTGTCGGCGTCTTGGCCGTATTTCCGGCATAGGTGATCGAGTATGGGCTCGCCCTCGGGCGGCATGTCTGGGTTCAGCTCGAAAGGCTGCCAGACGAGCTCGACATCGATCTCGTCGTTGAGCATCTCCAATGCCTGCTCCAGGCGTCGATAGCCGATCGCGCACCATGGACAGGCGATATCAGAAACCAGATCGATTCGAAGGGTTTGCATAGCGTATGTCCTTAACCGCGGGAGGGCGTTTGGCAACGTCAACCAACCTCGCTATACTCTCGCCTCCGACGACAGGCGCGTAGCTCAGCTGGTTAGAGCACCACCTTGACATGGTGGGGGTCGGTGGTTCGAGTCCACTCGCGCCTACCAAGACATGTATAAGAACATGTGGCCTTTGGTAGCGGTCACCACTGTGGAGCCTCTTCGATGCCCCAGATTACCCTTCCCGACGGCAGTCAGCGTGACTATGCCGAACCCCTCTCTGTGCTTGATGTCGCCCAGGACATTGGTCCGGGCCTTGCCAAGGCGACTGTCGCCGGGCGAGTGAACGGCCAGCTCGTCGATGCGACCGATGTCATCGACACCGATGCCGAACTCCAGATCATCACGCCGAAAGATCCCGAAGGGCTCGAGATCATCCGGCATTCCTGCTGTCACCTGCTGGGCCAAGCGGTCAAGCAGCTGTACCCGGAAGCCCAAATGGCCATTGGCCCGGTGATTGAGGATGGCTTCTACTACGACATTCGCTACGACGCGGGCTTTCACCCCGAGGACCTTGAGCGGATCGAGCGGCGGATGGCGGAGCTGATTGACCAGGAATATGACGTGGTCAAGCAGGTCACGCCGCGCTACGAAGTGCAGCAGATTTTTCGGGAGCGGGGCGAGAACTACAAGGTGGAGCTCGTCGAGAACCTGACCGATGTAGACGCGATGGCGCTCTACTATCATCAGGACTACATCGACATGTGCCTTGGCCCACATGTGCCGAACACCCGGTTTCTCAAGGCGTTCAAGCTGACCAAGCTCGCCGGCGCTTACTGGCGCGGGGATGCCAGCAACGAGATGCTCCAGCGCATCTATGGCACCGCATTCGCTGACCGTAAGGCGCTCAAGGGCTATCTCAAGTTCCTGGAAGAGGCGCAGAAGCGCGATCATCGCCGCATCGCGCGCAGTCAGGATCTTTTCCATCTGCAGGATGAAGCGCCGGGCATGGTGTTTTGGCACCCCAATGGCTGGCGGATTTACACCGTGCTACAGGATTATCTGCGCGTACGGCTTGAGGACCATGGCTACCAGGAGATCCGCACGCCGGAGCTGGTGGACCGTAGCCTCTGGGAGCGCTCGGGGCACTGGGAGAAATTCCGCGAGGACATGTTCACCACGCACTCCGAGCATCGGGACTATGCAGTCAAGCCGATGAATTGCCCGTGTCACGTACAGGTGTACAACCAGGGGCTGAAGAGTTACCGCGATTTACCGCTGCGCTTTTCGGAATTCGGGAACTGCCACCGCAATGAGCCTTCGGGCACGCTCCACGGCCTCATGCGGGTGCGTAACTTTGTTCAGGACGATGCCCACATCTTCTGTACCGAGGATCAGCTGCAGGCGGAGGTGGCGGCATTCCTGGACCTTGCCTTCAGCGTCTACCGCGATTTCGGTTTCGATGATGTGCAGGTAGCGTTGTCGACTCGTCCTGCGAAGCGGGTTGGTGAGGATGCGCTGTGGGACAAGGCCGAGGCGGCCCTCGAGCAGGCCCTCGATGGCAAGGGCATGAACTGGACGGTCAACCCGGGCGAGGGCGCCTTCTATGGCCCCAAGATCGAGCTGTCGATGCGCGACTGCCTGAATCGGGTCTGGCAGTGCGGCACCATGCAGGTCGACTTCTCGATGCCTGGGCGCTTGGATGCAGAGTTTGTGACCGAAGGTGGTGATCGCGCGGTGCCCGTCATGCTTCATCGGGCCATTTTCGGTTCGTTCGAGCGCTTTATTGGTGTACTCACTGAGCACTATGGGGGTGATTGGCCCGTCTGGCTCGCGCCCGGGCAAGTTGAGGTCATGAACATCACCGACCGCCACGCTGATTATGCCGCCGATGTGCAGAAAATGCTGTCGGATCGCGGGTTTCGCGCGCATTGCGACTTGAGGAACGAGAAGATCGGCTTTAAGATTCGGGAACATACGATTCGTCGCGTGCCCTATATGGTCGTGGTCGGTGATCAGGAGCGGGAATCGGGGCAAGTGGCCGTGCGAACCCGCACGGGAGACGATCTCGGGGTGATGTCGCTCGAGGCGTTTATTGAACGTCTCCAAACCGATGTTGCCCGACTGGGCCGAACGCTTTTGGAGGAATGAAGCATCGCTATACGCAGAAAGCCTGGGGCGCGCCGCCAGCAGCCCGGGGCCGGTGAAAACCGGCGCATCAATGAGGACATTCAGGTACCGAACGTTCGCCTGATCGACGAGAACGGAGAGCAGGTCGGCATTGTCCCGACCGCAGAGGCCATCCAGCGCGCTGAAGGCGTTAGCTTAGATGTTGTAGAGCTTGATCCCAACGCCGACCCGCCAGTTTGCCGGGTGATGGATTTCGGCAAATGGAAGTTCGAGCAGTCGAAAAAGCAGCAGGCGGCCAAGAAAAAACAAAAACAAATTCAGGTGAAAGAGGTAAAATTTCGGCCTGGTACCGATTCCGGCGACTATGAAGTCAAGCTGAAAAACCTCAAACGCTTCCTCGAGGAAGGCGATAAGATTAAGATCACACTGCGGTTTCGTGGTCGTGAGATGGCGCACCAGGAGCTCGGGCTGGAATTGCTCGAGCGCGTCGAAAAAGACCTGGAAGAATTCGCCACCGTGGACCAGCGCCCAAAAATGGAAGGCCGGTTGATGGTGATGACGATGTCTCCCCGGAAGGGGAAGTAAGCAGGGGTTAATCCCCTTGGGATGATATCCCGGCGATGCCGGGATTTCTTGTTTGTGGCAACGGAGAAACGGTTCATGCCCAAGATCAAGACGAACCGTGGCGCCGCCAAGCGCTTCCGCAAGACGGCCAGTGGCCGTTATAAGCGGGCGCACGCGTTCCATAATCACATCCTCACCAAAAAGGATGCGAAGCGGAAACTCGGGCTGCGTGCCACTACACTCGTATCGGAGCAGGATACGCCGGCCATTCGGCGGCTGCTGCCCTACGTCTGAACACGACTGACTAGAGGATTCTGACGATGGCAAGAGTAAAGCGTGGCGTGATCTCACGTCGCCGCCACAATAAGGTCCTCGGCAAGGCGAAAGGCTACTATGGTGCGCGTCGGAAGACGTTCAAGATAGCCAACCAGGCGGTCATTAAGGCCGGCCAATACGCCTACCGGGATCGACGGGTACGCAAGCGCGAGTTTCGCGCCCTGTGGATCCAGCGGATCAACGCCGCAGCGCGGCAGAATGGGCTTTCCTACAGCCGGTTGATCAATGGCCTCAAGCAGGCTGAGATTGACATCGATCGCAAGGTACTTGCCGACATGGCGGTGCACGACAGCACTGGCTTTGCGGCGGTGGCCGAGCGGGCGAAGGCGGCCCTCGCCTAGACAGCTGCTGACGGCTGTCGGGCAGGCGGGGGAAGGCGGTGGCCTTCCCCCTTTTTGTCTCTGAACGGGATGGATGATGAGCGAGGATCTGCAGGCTTTGACCGGGCAGGCCGAGGCCGCTGTGGATACTGCAGCGAGCGTCGCCGAACTCGAAGAGATCCGGGTAGCGTACCTGGGCAAAAAGGGGCGGTTAACCGAGCAGCTCAAAGCGCTGGGTCAGCTTCCGGCTGAAGAGCGCCCCGCGGTGGGCCAGGCCATTAATGCCGCGAAGCAGCGTGTGACCGAGCGCCTGGATGCACGGCGAGCGGCGCTGGCGCATGCAGAGCTGGATGCGGCGCTGGAGAGCGAGCGTGTCGATGTCACCTTACCCGGGCGGGGTGATGCGGCCGGCGGGCTGCACCCGATCACGCGCACGCTTGAGCGCATCGAGGGGATGTTTCGGGGTATTGGCTTTGCAACCGCTGAAGGCCCTGAGATCGAAGACGATCACCATAACTTCGAAGCGCTCAATATCCCGGCCGACCACCCGGCTCGGGCTATGCACGATACCTTCTACTTTGACGCCCGCCATCTGCTGCGCACGCATACCTCACCGGTCCAGATTCGGGTGATGGAGTCTGATGGGGCCCCGGTGCGCGTCATTGCCCCCGGCCGGGTCTATCGCTGCGACTCCGATCTGACGCATACGCCCATGTTTCACCAGGTTGAGGGCCTGCTCGTTGATGAGGGGGTGACTTTCGGCGATCTCAAGGCGTTGCTGGACGACTTTGTTAAGCAATTCTTTGAAGCCGACCTCGCGGTTCGCTTTCGGCCCTCTTATTTCCCGTTCACGGAGCCCTCGGCTGAGGTCGATGTTGAGTGCATGTTCTGCCACGGCGATGGCTGTCGCGTCTGCAGTGGTAGCGGCTGGCTCGAGATTCTGGGTTGCGGCATGGTCCACCCGGCGGTCTTTGAGGCCGTCGGCATCGACGCAGAGCGCTACACGGGCTACGCCTTTGGCATGGGCGTCGAACGTCTCGCTATGTTGCGTTATGGCGTGAATGACCTGCGGATTTTCTTTGAAAACGATCTGCGCTTTCTGCGCCAGTTTCGCTAGGAGCCAGGCATGAGAATCAGCAAGCACTGGTTGAGTGAATGGGTGGCGGTGCCCGCAGACACGGCGGCGCTGGCTGAGCAGTTGACCATGGCAGGGCTTGAGGTCGACTCGGTCGAACCGGCGGCGCCGCTGTTCAATTCGGTTGTTGTGGGCGAGATTGTCGCGTGTGAACCGCACCCGGATGCCGAGCGGCTGAAAGTCTGTCAGGTCGATGATGGAACTGGCGAGCTGAAAGACGTGGTCTGTGGCGCGCCGAACGCGGCGATGGGGCTGAAAGCCCCGTTTGCGCAAGTCGGCGCGCGGTTGCCGGGCGATCTGAAGATCAAGGCGGCCAAACTTCGGGGTGTGAAATCCCACGGGATGCTCTGCGCCGCCCGGGAATTGGGCCTGTCCGAAGACAGTGAAGGTCTCATGCCGTTGCCAGCAGACGCGCCAGTCGGCGAAGCCTTCCGCGATTGGCTTAATCTGGATGATGATGTCATCGAAATCGAGCTAACACCCAACCGCAGCGACTGCCTGAGCGTGAGCGGGGTGGCGCGTGAAGTGGGTGTGCTCAATGGTGAAAAGGTCAGCTCGCCGGCGTTGCCCACTGTACCGGCAGCCAGTGACCGAGCCTTGCCGATCGACCTGGTGGCAGAAGCCGATTGCCCGCGATACTGCGGCCGGGTGATTGAGGGCGTCGACGCAGCCGCGCCCACGCCAATGTGGCTTCAGGAGCGGCTGCGGCGGGCTGGCGTGCGGCCATTGGGCATCGTGGTTGATGTGACCAACTACGTCATGCTGGAGCTCGGCCAACCCATGCATGCCTTTGACCTTGAACGCCTCTCAGGGGGTATTCGGGTTCGGCGCGCCGAGGCGGGTGAGACGCTCACACTGCTGAGCGGCGAACCCATCACGCTGAGTGCTGATACCTTGGTGATCGCGGATGAGATCCAGCCGGTCGCGCTCGCTGGGGTCATGGGGGGCGATGCGACGGCGGTCAGTGAAACCACCACCCAGGTGTTTCTTGAGTCCGCATTCTTCGCGCCGGCGGCCCTGAGTGGCCGGGCCCGTCAGTACGGTCTGCACACCGATGCATCCCATCGTTTTGAGCGGGGCGTGGATCCGATGCTCTGCCTCCAGGCCATTGAGCGCGCGACCGCCCTGTTGCTGGAACTTGCGGGCGGTCAGCCCGGCCCGGTCACCGATGTTCAGGCAGACCAGGCGATGCCTCAGCCAGGGGTCGTTGCGCTGCGACCTGCCCGTGTGAACGCGCTACTGGGTACAAATATTGAAGAGGCGGAGATGCGGGATACGCTCACCCGCCTTGGTATGCCGCCTCAGACTAATGGAGACACGTGGCAGGTGCAGGCACCGAGCTGGCGCTTTGATATTGCGCGTGAGGTTGATCTCATTGAGGAAATCGCTCGTGTGCATGGCTATAACGCGTTGCCACCGCGGCGAGCGGCGGCACCGGCTGACATCCCGGCAGAATCCGAGGCCCAGGTCAGCATCGCGCGGCAACGGATGGTGATGGTGGACCGGGGTTACCAGGAGGCCATCACGTACAGTTTTGTCGATGAGGCGCTACAAGCGAGTCTGGATCCGGATGAAACCCCGCTCGCGCTTGCCAATCCACTCTCCAGCGATCTGGGGGTGATGCGAACTTCATTGTGGCCGGGGCTTGTCCGGGCCTTGGTGCACAACCAGAACCGCCAGATGGCTCGGGTGCGATTGTTCGAGACGGGCTTAAGGTTTCGGGGAAGTCTGGATTCGCTCGATCAAACGCCGGTGCTCGCCGCCATTGCGGCTGGCCCAGTGCACGAGGCGGACTGGAGTGCGCGCGAGCGTCCGGTTGATTTCTTTGACTTCAAGGCGGATGTCGAGGCGCTTCTTGATCTTGCGGGCCCGAATCGGAAGCTCCGTTTTATCGCCGCAGAGCACCCAGCTCTCCATCCTGGACAGTGCGCCCGCATTGAGATGGATGACGAGGCGATTGGGTGGATCGGGGCGTTGCACCCGCGGGTTACGACAGCGCATGACCTGAGTGGTCCGGCTTTTGTGACGGAGATCCAACAGTCGGTATTCACTAAAAGGCCCGTACCAGCCTTTGAATCAATTTCTCGCTATCCGGCGATCCGACGGGATCTGGCCATTGTGGTGAAAGAGTCAGTCAGCGCACAGTCGGTGGAAGATTGCATTCGATCCGCTGCGGGTGAAGCGTTACGTTCACTCGATATCTTTGATGTTTACCAAGGCAAGGGTGTGAGTGACGGGTTCAAAAGTCTCGCCATGGGATTGATCCTGCAGGATTATTCCCGCACTCTTACCGACGAAGAAGTTGAAGCAACACAGCAGCGCATTGTGGCTCAACTCAAAACAACACTGGGCGCGGAACTGCGGGAGTAGCGATCGGATGGCATTGACCAAAGCGGACATGGCCGAGCGCCTGTTCGAGGAAGTGGGGCTGAACAAGCGCGAGGCCAAGGAGCTGGTCGAGCGGTTTTTCGAAGAGATCCGGGGTGCGCTCGAGGCAGGCACGCCGGTTAAGCTCTCGGGCTTCGGCAATTTCGATCTGCGAGACAAAAACGAACGGCCGGGCAGAAACCCGAAAACCGGCGAGGAAATTCCGATCTCCGCGCGCCGAGTGGTGACCTTCCGGCCAGGGCAAAAACTGAAGTCGAGGGTTGAGGCTTATGCTGGACGCGAGCAGTAACGACGAGCTGCCGCCCATCCCGGCAAAGCGGTATTTCACCATTGGTGAAGTCAGCGAGCTGTGTGGCGTCAAGCCGCATGTCCTTCGCTACTGGGAACAGGAGTTTCCACAACTCAACCCGGTCAAGCGCCGTGGCAATCGCCGCTACTATCAGCGACAGGATGTGCTGCTGATTCGCCAGATCCGCGGCTTGCTCTACCAGCAGGGGTTTACGATTGGTGGCGCACGCCAGCAACTCTCCGGTGAGTCCGCCAAGGACGACGCGACCCAGCGCCAACAGGTGATCCGGCAAATGCGCAGTGAGCTTGAGGCGCTGCTGGCCGAGCTCAAGCGCTGATTGCGGGCCGGGCGATTGGCCTGTCCGTGTGCGTATTGTATGGTAATGGTTTCCTTCGGGGTGTAGCGCAGCCTGGTAGCGCACCTGCATGGGGTGCAGGTGGTCGGAGGTTCGAATCCTCTCACCCCGACCAGTTTTTCTTTCCCTTCCTTTTGCGGTGAGTCGAGCATCATGAAAGGCATCGGCGCCGAGATTCAGCGCCTCGTCCAGGCGGCGCGCTGCTCCATGGCAGGATTGCGGTCTGCTTTTTCCAGCGAGGCCGCTTTCCGCCTCGAGGTTTTGGTCAGCCTCCCACTGATCATTGTTGCGATCGTCGTCGCTGATAACGCGCTGGAGCTGGCGATCTTGCTCATCGCACTGGCCCTAGTCTGGATCACCGAGCTGCTCAATACCGCGATCGAAACGGCGGTGGACCGGATCGGTCCCGAGTCGCATTTGCTATCCGGAAAAGCAAAAGATATCGGCTCCGCCGCGGTGTTTGTGGCGAGCGTTGTCGCGGGTCTTGTCTGGCTTTTGGTGCTGACGGACGGGTCAGGCTAGACCGAATGCAGCCCATCCCGGCAGTCCACCATCCCGACTACACGTTTCCTCTGCCAGCTCGGCATCCCTTTCCCATGGAGAAGTTCCGCCTGCTGCGCCAACATCTGGACGCCTTGGGGGATTCACTCGAATGGCATCAGCCGACGCCGATTTCATTGGCGGCACTTAAGCAAGTGCACGATGCGGACTACATCGAAGCGCTCGTGAAAGGGCAGTTGGATGAGCGCGCGCAGCGTCGCAGCGGTTTTCCCTGGTCAGAGGCGCTTGTACGTCGGGTGCGCCTTGAAACGGGTGGGACGCTGCTCGGCGCACGGCTTGCGCTCACCGACGGGCTCGCCTTGAACGCAGCCGGCGGGACGCACCACGCGCACGCCGACTTTGCGAGTGGGTATTGTTTGATTAATGACCTGGCCGTTGTCGCTATGGAGCTTTTGCGACGCGGCGAGGTGGAGCGGCTGCTGATCATTGATCTTGACGTCCATCAGGGGGATGGAACGGCCCGGCTTCTCGCTAATGAGCCGAGGGCCTTTACGTTCTCGATGCATGCTGGCCGCAATTTCCCGGCGCGAAAGGCCAGTAGCGATGAAGATATCGCGCTGGAGAGCGCAACGGCGGATGATGCCTACCTTGCGGTTCTCCAGCAGGCAATTCCTCGGCTCATACAATCCGTTCGCCCGGGTTTGGTGATTTATGACGCGGGTGCTGACGTTCACAAGGCCGATCGACTGGGTCACTTGGCGCTAACGGACACAGGGCTCAGAGCGCGAGATGCTGCTGTGATCGAGACGGTACGAGGCGCTGGGTTGCCGCTGCTTGCCGTCATCGGTGGCGGCTATGACCGTGACACCCCAGCGCTCGTCGCCCGGCATGCCATGGTTTTTGAGGAAGCGGTGCGCGCGCGTGAGCGAACCCCCTATAATGAGGACCATGAACCGGGGGCATAGGGGGCAATGATGTTCACCACTGGGCGATGGCGCACGGCAATTGGGCTGCTTCTGCTGGCAGTTGGGTCGAGTGCGTGGGGGCAGTCCCCTGTTGAAACGCGAGAGATGGGGCTCCGCAGCGGGACAGGCGATCATTACGACATGATTGAGGTGTATGGGCGGCAGTCTGCCGACTGGGTCGAGGACGACCTATTGCGTGGCGTGTTGCCCAAGCGGGTCAGTGCGCAGTGGGATGTGAGCCTCGGCTACTGGGAAGGACGCGAGAACGACTCGGGCTTCTTCACTATTGGTCCGGTTTTTGAGATTCAGGCGGCAAAGACGTGGTACTGGCGTCTTGGTGTTCAGCCAACGCTGATTTCCAGTCATGAGGATGCAGGACGCGATCTGGGCGGTCCTTTCCAGTTCACCAGTCACCTTGGTTTGGCCTGGGCACCGCCAGGTGCGCTTGTGCTCGGCGTTCGCGTACAGCACACCTCCAATGCCCGCCTTTACAGCTCCAACCCAGGGGTCGATACCTTATCGCTTGAGGCGGGTTACGCCTTTTAACCGGGTGCGGTGTAAAGCCAACCAATGAGCACCGAGATCGTCACAACCGAGGCGGCGGTGGAGATAAAGATTGCCGTCGAGATTTGCTCCGGTCGGCGCTCGTAGCGCTGCGCGAGCACATACACGTTCGCTGCGATCGGCAAGGCGGCCTGCAGTATGGCAACCGATGCCCATACGGCGGGCAGCTTGAATACCCAGATGGCCATCAGCGCGACAAGCGCCGGGTGCATGAAAAGCTTCATGCTGACGAGATAGGCGGTCTCAGTGGCACCTTCTCGCATCGGTCGACCGGCTAGCGTTGCGCCGAGTGCAAACAGGGCACATGGACCAGCCGCGCCCGCCAAAAGGCCACCATAGCGAAGGATCGGCTCGGGCACCGGTGCGGAGAGCAGATTGAGCGTCACGCCAACCAAACCCGCGGTGACGATGGGATTGCGGATCACACCGGCGCCGATTTGCCCGAGGAAAGCCAGACCGCGGCGGCCGCCGCCCAGATCGCCCTCGACGACCGCGGTGGCCAGTCCGAGCATGACGATCGTGTCGCCCATCACAATCAATACCGCAGGCAGCGCGGCTTCGCTGCCGTAAAGCAGAATGATCAAGGGCAGGCCAATGAACCCGACATTGGAGAAAACCCCCCCTAATGACTGAATGGCGGCATCCGCAGGCCGAAGGCGAAACAGTCGCCGCCCGAGGAATAGGAGCAGACCGAACAGGGCAATGCCCGGCAGATAATAACTCGCAAGAAGGCCGGCGACCGCGCCGGTTGCCGCGGGTGCCTGGAAGGTTTCGATCAACAGCAGCGCAGGCAAGGCGAAGTAGAAGACGAACGTGTTGAGCCCGGCCACTGTGGTCTCGCCTAGCATGCCCCCGCGCGCAGCCAAATAGCCGGTAAAAATCAGCGCAAAGAAGGGCAGCGCAAGATTGACGACGGCCTGCATGGGAATCCCCGGAACCCGTAAAACCGAGAGTCTATCGGTTTGTGGTGACCCCGGCGAGGCGATCTGTCAGGTCAGCCCGGGGGTGGGTATGATTTGCCCCCATGCGATTACGAGTTGATGCCTCCAGCGTGTTGGTGGGTAGTGCGCTTCTCGGTGCACTGTGGGTTGTGTGGATGCCGCCAGCTTGGCTTCCAGCGGGGACGGGAGCGGCTACCAGTGTCGTCCTTGTCACGATTGCGCTGCTCGCGACCGGGGTGGTGGCTGAAGCCGTCACGATCTTGCTGTTTTTTCTGGCGGCAATGCTTTTCGCCATCGCGCCCGCATCCGTGGTGTTTTCCGGCTTTGCGTCCAGTGCGTTCTGGATCATTTTTGGCGGCTTGATCCTTGGCATGGCGATTCGTCATACCGGCCTGGGTCAGGCCCTTGCCAGTGCACTTTTGCAACGCCTGCCCGGATGGTATCCACTCGTCATTGCGGGGACGGTTTTGGTGGGATTGCTCCTTGCCTTTGTGATGCCGGGTGCGATGGGGCGGATGGTGCTTCTGGTGCCGATCGCAATCGCCGTGGCTGAGCGTCTTGGCTTTGGCGAGGCCGACAATGGCCGTGTGGCGATCGTGCTTGGCGCTATATTCGGGACGCACACCGGTTCGTTTTCCATCCTGCCCTCCAATACACCAAATGTCGTGTGGTCCGGCGCGATGGAGTCGGTCCATGGCCTCGAGATCGGGTATCTAGACTATTTATGGTGGCATTTTCCCGTACTTGGGTTATTGCGCTCGATATTGCTCGTGGCATTGCTGGTCGTCATTTTCCCGGATCAGTTACGCAAGCGAGATGAAGCACCCGGTAGCGCAGCTGATGCCCTGACGGATGATCAGCGGTTATTGCGTTGGGTGCTCGTGGTAGCGCTTGGCCTGTGGGCAACGGATTTTATTCACGGTGTTGGCCCGGCATGGGTTGCCCTTGGGGCTGCGGTTGGTTGCCTGCTAGCCGGGCAACGGCTCGTACCTGCAAAGCCACTTGCGGCATTGGATATGGGCCCGCTAGTGCTCGTCGCTGGTGTCCTCGGGTTGGGGGCGGTCGTTGCAGAGCTCGGTATGGGGGAGGCCGCTTTTAACCAGTTGCTCCCTTACCTGCCACTCGCAGCAGGCGCTGATGCGCTCAATTACGCGTTTGTGAGTCTTGGTGGCGTCGGCTTGGCCGTTTTGACGACAATGCCGGGTGTGCCCGCCATCGGTGTGCCTTTGGGTGAGACGCTGGCCGAATCCACCGGCTGGTCCATCGAGTCCGTGATGATCGTCCTTGCCGCCTCCTACTCGACTTACTTGCTACCTTATCAGGCGCCGCCAATTCTTATTGGCGCTCAGCTTGGCGGGATTCCGTGGCGTTCTCTGGTCTGGTTTACGTTTGTGTTTGCACTACTCAGCATCGTGGTCATTTTCCCGTTTCACTACCTCTGGCTCTTATTGATTGGCGTGCTCGGGTAGATCTGTGCCGCTGTGGATCGGGGTCGTTGCCAAATGATCGCTTGTCAGGGTTATGCTGCGGCGCGAAAATTACCCCAGTATCAGTTATTAACCACTACAAGCGGAGTTTTCGGTGCAGGAGCAGTTTCTTCAGACCGCAGAGACCCTTTCCTGGGATCTCGAGACGCAGATCGACCGCCTCGATGAGTTCGTGCGCGCCTACGGTGCGGCTGGTCGAATGGATGCAGAACTCTCCGAAATCGGACTCTCGGTCGGCCAGTCTTTTCATCGCGAAGCCCTCTGCCGCGCCATGCTCAGCTTTATCGAGCGCCTGGGGGCAGCCGGTGCGTTTTCGCATTTTCTCCACCGCCAGCTACAGCGCATGACGGCGGAGGCGAATGCGGCGCCCAGTCCTGTGCCTGAACACTCGTCTGGTGTCTTGAGCGCTCTCGTGCGGCGGTGGCTTCCCAGCCGTGAGGCTCGTGCTGGCCGGCAGGCAGTGGCATCCTGACGTTGATGGCATTGAGCGAGTCTGCACTACGAACGATCGGTATCCTGCTCTGCGACGACCTGCACGAGGAGTTGCGGACGCGCTGGTCGTCCTATCTATCGCTGTTTGAAACGCTGGTGGCGGATGAAGTCGATGACCTCACGGCCGTTGGCTATCGCGTTCATGCCGGGGAGTGGCCAGCAGGCCCGGATGCGGCAGACGCATGGTTGGTGACTGGCAGCCGGGCGAGCGTTCATGAGCCACCAGAGTGGGTGGCGCCGTTGCAGGCATTCGTGCGACAGATTCATGCAGCCGGTCAGCCGTTGGTCGGTGTGTGCTTTGGGCATCAGCTGGTTCACTCTGCATTGGGTGGTCGTACTGAGCGCTCGGCGCGCGGGTGGCATCTTGGCAGCTACCCGGTTGAATGCCATACCGGCTTTGCCGGCTTACCGGCGGGTGGACCATTGCGGCTATTAGCGGTTCACCAGGATCAAGTGGTTGAGCCAGCACCTGGCTTTCAGCGGTTGGCCAGCAGTCCCGATTGTCACTGGTATGCGAGTTACCACGAGCAGGTGTTCACGATTCAGGGTCATCCGGAATTCGATCGGGAGTTCTTCTCCGCGCTGATGCAGCGGGTACGTCAGAAGGCGGGGAATCAGGCGGTTGACGCGGCGCTCGGTGCCTTACCGCCCGACGATGACACGCTCGCCATACGCCGTTTCATGCGTGACTGGCTACGCGGGCGGGCAGCGCTTAGCGACGCGCGTTAAGCACGGTCTTGATCTGCCCCAGACGCTCGCGGCCCGCAGCGCCTGCCCGCAGCGCAACCCCCACCGCGAGGACATCCAGTAGCGCAAGATGAGTCAGCCGCGAGAGCATCGGGGTGTAGACGTCGGTATCTTCGTCAACTTCGACATGCAGGCGAACCGTTGCCAGCTTTGCCAGAGGCGTGCCGGGCCGGGTCAGGCCGATGATAGGGATCTCGCGTTGCTGAGCGATGGCGAGGCTATCGAGCAAGTCCCGGCTGCGCCCGGTATGCGAGATGGCTATGATCACCGCATCCGGAGGAATAACGGCCGCGGAAATCGCGTGATTATGGGGATCAGTATAGGCAGCGACCGGCGACCCGAGGCGGAAGAACTTGTGCTGGGCATCTTCAGCGACGAGCCCAGATGCGCCGTGGCCATAGAGCTCGATACGGCTGGCGTTAGCAAGTAACCCAATGGCGCGCTCGAGCGCCTGATGGTCCAGGTTGTTGCGCGTTTGGATCAACGTCGCGATCTGTCGGTCCATCACCTTGGCGGCGAGGCCCTCAAGCGGCTCATTGCTCGCCACATCCATCACGCCGGCGGGTTGTGTCGTCGCCAGGCTCCGTGTCAGCGCCAGTTTGAACGACTGTATGCCGCGGTAACCGAGGCGTTGGCAGAAACGCACCACGCTTGGCTCGCTCACGCCGGCCTGAGCGGCGATACGGGCGATCGGCTGATTGATGACCGTGTGGGGCTGGGCGAGGATTCGATCGGCGACTTTGCCCTCTGATGGCGGCAGGCGATCCCGCTCCGTGCTGATTCGGGCGAGTAGCGGTGATGAGTGCGCCGTCATGCCGTCTCTTCCAGATAATGGGCAAGGCCGAGCAGGGCGGGCGCCTCATGGGTGATCAGCCATACCGGAATCTGGCGTAGATACTCATCAAAGCGGCCTTTCTGCTGCAAACGTGTGCGAAATGCCTGCCAGTCAAAGTGCTTGCCAAGCGCAGGAATCAGTCCACCGCCGATGTAAACACCGCCTCTCGCACCGGTCGCGAGCATGAGATCCCCCGTGGCACTGCCAAGGATGCGGGTGAGCAGATCGATGGCCTCCAAGGCGATGGCATCGCCGGCTGTGGCAGCCTGGCCGATGGCCTCGGCATCCTGGGCTTGCGCCGTGCACTGATCCATGTGGCATAGCGCTGAGTAAACGGACTCAAGGCCTGTCCCCGAAGCGATTCGCTCGGCGCTGCAGTGACCGAAGCGGCGGTGAAGCTCGAGGATGAGTTCAGCCTCCCGGGCGTTGGTTGGCGCGACGCTGATATGGCCGCCTTCGGCTGCAAAAACTTGCCATTGTCCGTTGTGGGGCGTCATAAGCGTGGTCCCCAGGCCAGTTCCTGGTCCAAGGGCGATGCGCGGGGCATCGGGGTCTGGTGTGCCGGGCTGTATGGTCCGCAGGTCGTTGTCATTGAGTGTGGGCACGGCCCAGCCTTGGGCGACCCAGTCGTTGATGACTTCCAGGCGCTCCAGGCCGAGCTGCGCTTGCGTCTTCAATACCGAAAAGTGCCAGCCGGCGTTGGTTAAGCGGACGTCATCGCCTGCTGCTGGGCTAGCCAGCGCGCAGGCCACTTGCCGGGGCGGTGGGCCGTCAACGCGGGTGAATGCGTCCGATAGCATCTCGGCGAGATTGCCATAGTCGGCCGTCGCGAGCTGGCATAGCGTCTGAGGGCGTTGCTGCGGGCCTTTGACCACAGCGACGCGCACATTGGTCCCACCAATGTCGGCAACCAGCCAGGGTTGATCAGGGCGACCAGTAGACATGAACCGGCACTCGGCGTTGGGCTAATAGGGCCTGGACGGGGTGCTGACGGGCATCATCCGCGGCCGCGGCGTTTTGAATCGCATCCCACTTGGCAGCGCCGCTGAGGTGCAATGCGATCCACCGGCTTTCCAGCAATGTGGCGAGTGTGAGGCTCAGGCGCGCATGGGGTTCGCTGGGCGCACGAGTCGTCGCGCAATGGGCTTCCGTGTCCTGTGAGAGGGCGCGCGTGCTGGCCGCATCACCTGGGAAGAGTGAGGCGAAATGGGCGTCATCGCCCATGCCGAGAATCACGGCGTCGAAGGGTCTGGGCAGCATGCCAAGTGCTGCGCCGCAAGCCGCCTCATCGGCTCGATCATCCACGCCATCACGATGCAGTGGCTGGAAGTGGGCGTCGGCCGCTTTGTCTTTCAGGAGGACCTCCTGAACCAGTCGCGCATTGCTGTTTGGGTCTGTTTGCGGGACCCGGCGCTCGTCGGTGAGGCTGACGTAGACGGACGCCCAGGGCAGCTCGAGAGATCGCAGTGCCTCAAACAGGGGGATAGGCGTGCGCCCGCCCGGGACGAGCAGGCTGGCACGACCGCGGGCCCGCACGGCAAAGCCGATAATATCCGCCACCCGGGATGCGAGCGCCTCAGCCGCGCGGCTGGCGCTGGGGAAGCGCTGGGCGGATTCCAGTGTCTGTGTGGCAGACATCAGCTCTCCTCGTGCCAGCTCGCGTCTTCGCGCCCCAACAGGGCGCTGGAGGCGGCAGGCCCCCAGGTACCTGCGGTATAGGGTTTGGGCGCATCACCGGCGGTGTCCCAGGCCTGCAGGATGGGTTCGATCCAGTCCCAGGCGGAATAAAGCTCGTCACGGCGCATGAACAGCGTGAGCCGGCCGCGCAGAACGTCCATGAGCAATCGCTCATAGGCATCGGCCTGGCGCCCTTGAAACGCCTCAGCGAAATCGAGGTTCAGGGCCACCGGACGGAGCTCCATCTGATCGCCCGGGCTCTTCGCCATCATGTGCATGCGCACGCCCTCGTCGGGCTGTAGCCGAATAACGAGCCGGTTCGGCTGTCCGGCGCCATAGGTCACATGAAAGATAGAATGGGGGACATCGCGGAAGTTGACGACAATCTCGGCAGTACGCTCCTGCAGGCGCTTGCCCGTGCGCAGATAAAACGGCACGCCGGCCCAGCGCCAGTTCGCAAGCTCGGTGCGCAGCGCAACAAATGTCTCGGTGCGGCTGTCGCCAGGCACACCTTCCTCGTCAAGATAGCCGCTGACGGGCTGGCCATTAATCGCCCCCGCCCGGTACTGGCCACGGACCGTATTGCGCAACGCGTCCTTGCCCTCGAGGCGGGTGAGGGCACGCAGGACTTTCAGTTTTTCATCCCGCACCGCGTCGGCTTCGATGCTGGTCGGCGGTTCCATGGCGATGATGCAGAGCAGCTGCAGCAGATGATTCTGAACCATGTCGCGGAGCGCGCCCGTGCGATCATAGAACCCCGCCCGGCCACTTACGCCGACCTGCTCGGCAACACTGATCTGCACATCGCGCACCCAGTCGCGGCGCCATAGCGGTTCAAAGAGCATGTTGCCAAAGCGCAGTGCCATAAGGTTCTGTACCGTCTCCTTGCCCAAGTAGTGATCAATTCGATAGATCGCATCCTCGGCAAAGATCGCCCCAATCCGCTCGCTGATGGCCTGTGCTGAGGCCAGGTCATGTCCCAGGGGCTTTTCGAGCACGACCCGCGCCTGGGCCGAGACCAGACCGTGGTCGTTGAGATGCTCGCAGATATCGACAAAGTGCCTCGGTGCCACTGCAAGGTAGAACACCCGACAGTGGGCCTCTCGGCCGGCAAGCGCCTCGGCGAGGTCGGCAAAGCCGCGGGGTTCGCTCGCATCCACCGAGACAAACTGCAGCCGCTCGGTAAACGACTGCCAGTCGCCTTCGGTGAGCTCGTCGGCCGCGAGTCGCGTGGCGAGATTCTCGCGCACTCGCTCGATGAATGCGCTCCGGTCCAGTTCGGATCGCGCGGTGGCGATGATCCGGCCGTTATCCGGGAGCTGGCCGGCGCTATGACGGCGATAGAGCGCTGGCAGCAACTTGCGCATGGAAAGATCGCCGGTGGCGCCAAACAGCACGAGGTCGAACGGAGCGAGTGATTCCACTGGGCCTCCCGGGCAGATGTAGGAAAACTACAAAAAATTATATCGGCCTATGGAGACGATCGGAAGGGCCGCGTTGGGAATCACGGCAGGCGCTGTAGTAAACTTTCAACAAAGCACAGGAGGTTTGCATGCCTGATCTCAATGCCGTCGTCGAGCAGGTCACCGACAGAATACGCGAGCGAAGTCAGGGGTCGCGCGGTGACTATCTTCGCCGACTGGATGCGGCAGCGGCCGAGGGACCGGTGCGATCAAGCCTGTCTTGTACCAATCTGGCGCACGCGTTCGCTGCGGCACCTGACGGTGACAAAGCCGCGCTCAAAGGCCTGCAGCGGCCTAATGTCGGTATCGTCTCGGCCTATAACGACATGTTGTCCGCTCACCAGCCCCTGGAGCGATTCCCGGCGCTGCTCAAGCAGGCGGTTCGAGAGGCCGGCGGGACGGCGCAGTTTGCCGGCGGCGTGCCGGCGATGTGTGACGGTGTGACCCAGGGGCAACCCGGCATGGAGCTCTCGCTGTTTAGCCGGGATGTGATTGCGATGGCCACGGGTGTCGCGCTGTCGCACAACACGTTTGATGCCGGGCTTTGTCTGGGCGTCTGCGACAAGATCGTCCCTGGGCTTTTGATCGGGGCGTTGCATTTTGGGCAGCTGCCGTTTGTGTTTGTCCCGGCGGGGCCCATGCCTTCCGGCATGCCCAATGATGAGAAAGCCCGTATTCGTGGCCTGTTCGCCGAGGGCAAGGTCGGCCGGGAAGCCCTGCTTGAATCCGAATCGCAGTCGTATCACGGCCCAGGCACGTGTACGTTCTATGGCACGGCCAACAGCAATCAGATGCTCATGGAGGTGATGGGCCTGCATTTGCCCGGCGCGGCTTTCGTCAACCCGAATACACCCCTGCGCGATGCGCTGACGATCAGTGCCGGCCACCGAGTGGTCGAGATCATGGCGCACGGTGATGCCTATACCCCCGTGGGTCGCGTAATCAGTGAGCAAGCCATCGTGAACGGGATTGTTGGCCTGCTGGCAACCGGGGGTTCAACCAATCACACCATCCATTTGATCGCGATCGCGCGTGCAGCCGGGATCCACCTCACCTGGGATGATCTTCATGCACTCTCTGCCGTTGTGCCGTTGCTGACGCGGATCTATCCGAACGGCAAGGCCGACGTGAACCATTTCCACGCTGCCGGCGGCATGGGGTTGTTAGTGCGCGAGCTCCTGGATGCCGGATTGCTTCATGAGGATGTGATGACGGTGGCGGGCGGCGGCCTGCGTGCCTATACCCAGGAGCCGGTGCTCGCTGAGGGCGGAGTCCAGTGGCAGGATGCGCCTGACCGATCGGCGGACCCGGACGTCCTTCGCCCAGTGGCCGAACCGTTTGATGTGGATGGTGGTCTGCGCGTGCTGGACGGCAACCTCGGCCGAGCGGTCGTGAAGGTCTCTGCTGTCAAACCCGAGCACCGGGTTGTTGAGGCGCCCGCGCGCGTGTTTGAAAATCAGCAAGCGGTCTTGGCCGCCTTTCGGGCGGATGAGCTCACTGGGGATTTTGTCTGTGTTGTGCGCGGTCAAGGCCCGCGGGCTAACGGCATGCCGGAGCTTCACAAGCTCACGCCTGAACTCGGTGTGCTCCAGTCCCGAGGTCAAAAGGTGGCGCTGGTAACCGACGGGCGGATGTCTGGCGCGTCCGGGAAAGTACCCGCGGCGATTCACTTGACACCGGAATGGGTCGCCGGGGGGGGGATCGGGCGGATCCGCGATGGCGATATCATTCGGCTGGATACCGAGACTGGCGAGCTCAACGCGCAGGTACCGGAATCCGAGTGGTTCGCACGCGAAATCGCATCGCCTGACACCGAGCCACAGCATGGAATGGGTCGTGAGATGTTTGCGCATTTTCGAGCAACCGCCAGTGGCGCCGAGACTGGCGCGGTGACATTTCCAGGCCAGGAGATGAGCCCATGAGCCCGCATCAACCGGTTGCCATGAGTTTCCTGATGGCCCGTGCCCCGGTCATTCCCGTTTTGGCCATTGCCCGTGTTGAGGATGCCGTGCCGCTCGCACGCGCGCTGGTGGCCGGGGGGTTGCCTGTCCTGGAGATTACGTTGCGAACGCCGCAGGCTCTTGAGTGTGTTGAGGCCGTGGCGAGTGCGGTACCCGAGGCGCTGGTTGGTGTGGGGACCTACACGCGGTCTGAACAGGCACTGGCTGCCCGCGAGGCGGGCGCCCAGTTTCTGGTGAGTCCGGGCTTATCAGATGCCCTGGTGAGCGGCGCGATGAACGCGGATCTCCCGTTTCTGCCCGGCGTTGCAACAGCCTCTGATGTGATTCGGGCTCAGGAGGCGGGTTACGACCATCTGAAATTCTTCCCCGCCGAGAGCAGCGGCGGTATTGAAGCGCTCAAGGCACTAGGCGGGCCATTCGGTGATGTGCGGTTTTGCCCCACTGGAGGTATTGGGCCAACCAATTGTCTGGACTACCTCAGCCTTCCCAATGTGCTTTGCGTTGGCGGCAGTTGGGTGGCGCCGGCCAGTGCGGTTGCTGCCGGTGACTGGGAGCGGGTAACTGGGTTGGCCGCTGCGGTGACTGGCCATTATTCGGCGTCGGACTGGTATTCCGTTGCGGGAGAGGAAGACCCCGGCAGCGGTGACGAAAAGCTTCGTTAAATTTTCCAGTTTAAAATGTACCAAAGCGGTCCTCTTTCCGTTATAATCGCTAACCATGATCAGGTTGAACCGCGAAACGGATTACGGGATCGGCATCCTCACGCTCATGGCGCAGGCCCCCGAGGCCCGGTTCAATGCGGGCTCGCTGGCGGAAACGCGCGGCCTTCCGCAGCCGATCGTCAGTAAAATCCTCAAACACCTGGCCCGACGGGGCGTGCTGGTGTCCTACCGCGGCGCCAAGGGTGGTTACGGCCTTGCCCGCCGGCCGGAGGACATCAGCATCGCCGAGGTGATTACCGTGCTGGAAGGCCCCATTGCCCTGACCGACTGCATCGAAGGGGGGCAGGATGCCTGCCAGTACGGCAGTAACTGTCAGACCAGCGGCGTGTGGAATCACATCAACAATGTGGTTCTACAGGCCCTTTCCGATATCACGCTAGCCGAAATGACCGGGGCCGACGGCACCGGGATTCAAGGCCAAGCCCACACCCTGGAATTTACGGGAGTGCGTCATGTCCGCGAGCACTGAGACGATTGAGCGATTCACCCAGAAAGGGTACGAAGCCGGCTTCGTGACCGATGTCGAAGAGGACCGGGTCGCACCGGGCCTTAGCGAGGACACGATCCGTTTTATCTCTGCCAAGAAAGATGAGCCGGAGTGGCTCCTTGAATGGCGTCTTGAGGCCTATCGGAACTGGCTGAACATGCCGGAACCCGACTGGCAGTACGTCCATTATGATCCCATCGATTTCCAGGCCATTTCGTATTACTCGGCGCCAAAACGCGACGAGGATCGGCCACAGAGCCTTGATGACATCGATCCGGAGATCAAAGAGACCTACGACAAGCTGGGTATTCCGCTCTATGAGCAGGAAGTGCTGGCCGGTGTCGCCGTGGATGCGGTCTTTGACTCGGTTTCCGTGGCGACCTCCTACAAGGAGCGGCTTGCCGAGCAGGGCATTATCTTCTGCTCCATGTCCGAGGCCGTGCACGAGCATCCGGAACTGGTGAAGCACTACTTGGGGACTGTCATTCCGCAAAACGACAACTTCTTTGCGGCGCTGAACTCGGCGGTGTTTACCGATGGCTCGTTTGTTTACATTCCGAAGGGCGTGCGTTGCCCAATGGAGCTTTCAACGTACTTCCGCATTAACGCGGCGAACACCGGTCAGTTCGAGCGCACGTTGATCATTGCCGAGGACAGCAGTTACGTGTCGTACCTCGAGGGCTGCACGGCACCAATGCGGGATGAAAACCAGCTCCATGCCGCGGTGGTTGAGCTGGTCGCACTCGATAACGCCGAGATTAAGTACTCGACGGTGCAGAACTGGTATCCCGGCAATGCCGAGGGCAAGGGTGGCGTCTACAACTTCGTCACCAAACGGGGCCTGGCGGCGGGAGATAACTCCAAAATCTCCTGGACGCAGGTGGAAACCGGCTCAGCGATCACGTGGAAGTATCCCAGCGTGGTGATGCGCGGGGACAACTCGGTGGGTGAATTCTACAGCGTGGCGGTGACGCGGCTGCGTCAGCAGGCGGATACCGGTACCAAGATGATCCACATGGGCAAGAACACCCGCAGCACCATTGTCTCGAAGGGCATCTCGGCCCAGGAAGGCCAGCAGGTGTATCGCGGACTGGTCCGGATCGCGCCAACCGCCGAGAACGCGCGTAACTACTCGCAGTGTGACTCCATGCTGATGGGCTCGGAGTGCGGGGCACATACCTTCCCGTATCTCGATGTGAACAACAGCACCGCGCAGCTGGAGCATGAGGCGACCACCTCGAAGATCGGCGAGGATCAGATCCTCTACTGCACGTCACGCGGTATTTCGGCGGAAGACGCCGTGTCGCTGATCGTTAACGGCTTTTGTAAGGAAGTCTTCCGCGAGCTTCCGATGGAGTTTGCTGTCGAGGCGCAGAAGCTGCTCGAGATTACGCTGGAGGACTCGGTGGGCTAAGCGCCCACCCGTCCCGCTTTACCGCATAACCGATTCAGGCATTCAATCAGGAGTCATTCATGGCACTGCTCGAAATCCGCAACCTGCACGTCAACGTGGAGGGGACCGAAATCCTCAAGGGCCTCGATCTGAGCATCGACTCGGGGAAAGTCCACGCCATTATGGGGCCGAACGGCGGGGGCAAGAGCACCCTGGCCAAGGCCCTGGTGGGCGACGAGGCCTACGAGATCACCGAGGGTGAAGTGCTGTTCAACGGCAAAGACCTGCTCGACATGGACCCGGAAGATCGGGCCCGCGAAGGCGTGTTTCTCGGTTTTCAGTACCCGGTGGAAATACCGGGTGTGTCGAATACCTACTTCCTGAAGGCCGCCGTCAATGCGATTCGCAAGCATCATGGCCAGGATGAGATTGATGCCATGGAATTTCTGGAAATGGTCCGTGAGCGTGCCCGGCGCGTGAAGCTCGACGAGGGGCTGTTGCAGCGCCCGGTCAATGAGGGCTTTTCCGGCGGTGAGAAAAAGCGCAACGAGATCTTTCACATGTCCGTGCTCGAGCCGCAGCTCGGCATCCTCGACGAGACGGACTCGGGGCTCGACATCGACGCGCTGCGGATCGTCTCCGAGGGCGTGAATGCCATGCGCGACGAAGATCGCTCGTTCCTGGTGATTACCCACTATCAGCGCCTGCTTCAGTACATCGTGCCCGACGTGGTGCATGTCCTGGTGAATGGCCGGATCGTGAAGACCGGTGGTAAAGAACTCGCCGAAGAGCTCGAGACCAAGGGGTACGAGGGCTTCGAAGAGGCAGCGGCCTGAGGCTGAGGAGTGGAATCAATGCAAGCAGTCGCACAGGAGAAGAGCGCTTACCTTGAAGCGTTTGAAGCAAACGGGCCCAGTGGCCCGAGCTGGCTGAGCGCACTTCACGAGCGGGGTATGCGGGCTTTCGAGGACCGAGGTTTCCCTGGGCCGCGGGAAGAGGCGTGGCGCAAGACAAACCTCCGGCCGGTGACCGAAGCGCACTTTCCCGTCGCCGAGTCACAGGGCGCGACACCGCCAGCGCTTATCGAGCGCCTGGACGATCTGGGCGATAGTCATCGGCTGGTGTTCGTTGATGGGCATTTTGCGGCGGATCTTTCGGATCTCAGCGACCTTGCCCCTGGGCTAACGGTCACGCCCCTTAGCGAGTACGGCGACACGGCGCCAGAGCGTATGCTCTCAGCGCTTGGCGCACGCGCAGACATTGACTGGCATCCGTTTGCCGCCTTGAACACCGCGTTTTTCATGGACGGGGCCTACGTGCATGTAGCCCGTGGGGCACTAATCGAAAAGCCCATTGCCGTGACGCACATTATTACGGCGGAGGCGGATCGCCATGCCGTGTATCCGCGTCTCCTGGTTGAGGCGGAAGATGGCGCAGAGGTCCGAGTCGTTGAGCGGTTTATTGGGGATGCCCAGACCGGCGCTCTGGTGTGCCCGGTCAGTGAGCTGTCGGCGGGTAACAATACCGTGCTCGACTACAGCCGGCTTCAGGAAGATGGCATTGCTACGCTCAACATTGGAACCGTTAATCTGGCTTCGCAGCGAGATGCGTCATTGCGCGGTGCGTTTGTCGGAGATGGCGGGCGTCTTGCGCGGCTCGATCTCATCGCTGATCTGGAAGGACAGGGTGGCGAGATCGACTGCAACGGCATTTATCTCACAGAAGGCCGGCAGTTCACCGATTTCCATACCTGGTTTAACCATCGGGTGGATAACTGCTACAGCCGTCAGCGCTTCAAAGGCATGCTGCAGGGCCGCTCCGAGACGGTGTTCGATGGCCTCGTCAAGGTGTTTGAGGGCGCTCAGAAGACTGACGCCGTCCAGGAAAATCGGAATCTGATCCTGGGCAAGCGGGCCCTGGCGCATTCCAATCCGCGGCTCGAGATCTTTGCCGATGACGTGAAGTGCACCCATGGCTCCACGGTCGGCGAGCTGGATGAGGAAGCCCTGTTTTATCTGCGCACCCGCGGCATTAGCGCAGAGGGTGCCAAAGGCATGCTCACGCTGGCATTCGCCGGCGAGATTGTAGATATGTTCCGGGTCAGTGGTGTGCGCGATCACGTCCGACGCGTACTGATGCGGCGTCTAAATGTTGAAGACGCGGATATCGGGGATATTCTTTGAGTGTAAAGGCGACCGACAATGCGGTGATCGCGGGCGCGAACGACCTTCTGGATGTTCGTAGCGACTTTCCGGTCTTGCAGCAGCCGATGAACGGCAAGCGGCTGGCGTTCCTGGACAGTGCCGCCAGTGCCCAGAAGCCACAGGTCGTTATCGACGCTGAGCGCGCCTGCTATGAGCAGTACTACGCCAATATCCACCGCGGTGTTTATCAGCTTTCACAGCGCTCCACGCAGGCCTATGAAAATGTTCGTGGCATCGTCCAGCGCTTTTTGAATGCGCCAGACGAGCGCGAAGTCGTTTTCGTGCGGGGGGCCACCGAAGGCGTCAATCTTGTCGCGCAGTCTTTCGTGCGCCCGAGATTGAGCCCTGGGGACGAGATTCTGATCACGGAGATGGAGCATCACGCGAACATCGTGCCCTGGCAGATGATCGCTGAGGCCACGGGCGCAGAGCTCGTGGTCGCGCCGATTCTGGATGATGGCCGCCTTGACATGGAGGCTTTCCGCGCCCGCGTGTCCGAGCGCACAAAGTTCATAAGCGTGGTGCATATCTCGAACACGCTCGGTACCGTGAATCCCGTCGAAGACATTATTGCGATCGCTCGGGACAAGGCGATCCCGGTGATGGTGGATGGTGCGCAGTCAGCGCCCCATATGCCAGTGGATATTCAGTCCCTTGGAGCGGATTTCTATACATTTTCCGCCCATAAGACATACGGTCCGAGCGGTGCCGGGGTTCTCTGGGGCAAGCTCGAGCATTTGGAGGCCATGCCGCCTTATCAGGGCGGTGGCGACATGATTCGGACGGTGTCTTTCGAGAAAACCGAGTACGCCCCGCCGCCTGCCAAATTTGAAGCGGGCACACCCAATATCGCCGGCGTGATCGGGTTGGGTCGCGGCCTTGAGTACATGATGGAGATCGGTCGTGAGCGCATCTCCGCGCATGAACAGGCGCTGTTGCACTATGCCAGCGACCGACTCAAGACCATCGATGGCCTGCGGATTATTGGCACGGCGCCGGGCAAGGCAGCGGTGATTTCGTTCGTGCTGGAGGGCGCCCATCCTCATGATGTCGGCACCATTCTGGACATGGACGGCGTTGCCGTGCGGGTGGGGCACCACTGCACGCAGCCGCTGATGGAACGCTTTGGCGTGCCGGCGACGGTGCGAGCCTCTTTTGGCGTGTATAACGACTTCGAGGATGTCGAGGCGCTGGTCAGTGGGCTCAAGCGCGTGAAGGAGTTTCTTGCCTAGCCATGGCGGATCCGCGCGCGCTCTACCAGGCCGTCATCCTGGATCACAACAAGCACCCGCGTAATTTCCATGCTGTCCAGCCTCACAGCCACAGTGCCGATGGGCATAACCCGCTTTGCGGTGATCAGCTCCATCTGGAACTGCGTGTCGATTCCGACGGCCGAATTGAAGATATTGGTTTTACCGGTGATGGCTGCGCAATCTCCATGGCATCGACTTCCATCATGACCGAGGCACTCAAGGGCCAGAGCATCGAATCGGCTCGGGCCCTGTTTGAGTCGTTTCACGCTGTGGTAACCGACGAATCCATCGAGCCGGATCCCAGCCTGGGCAAGCTTTCGGTTCTCGCCGGTGTGCGTGCGTATCCGATGCGGGTGAAATGCGCCACGCTGCCCTGGCATACCCTGGAGGCGGCACTTGCGCATGAGTGAACGTCCATCCGTTGAGACGATGCAGGGCGAGATCGTCGCCGCGCTGCGCAGCGTCTACGACCCGGAAATCCCTGTGGATATCTATGAGCTGGGCCTGATCTATGCCATCGATGTCGACGAGGATGGCTTTGTGGACGTCACCATGACGCTGACGTCCCCAGCCTGCCCCGTGGCCGGGCAAATGCCGATCATGGTGAAAGCGGCGGTGGAGCAAGTGAGTGGGGTAGAAGCCGCCGAGGTGGAGCTCACCTGGGATCCGCCATGGACACAGGAGCGCATGTCAGAAAGCGCCCGCTTGCAGCTCGGGTTGATGTGAGTGGCCAGTCGGGTGCGTTTGGAACCCGGAGAGATCGACTGGCTGGCCTTCCGCCTGAAGGGCCTGAATAAACTGCGGAATCTGTCCGGTCGCCCGGTGCTGTCCCTGCGCCCGGCTGCCGTGACTGGCATTGCGCTGGAAGACGAACAGTTCGTTTAACAGGATTCGGTCGGCTTCCATCCCGTCGACCTCCGTTATAGCCGTGATGCGGCGCGATCCATCCGCGAATCTTGTCAGCTGAACGATGATGTCCACGGCGGCACTGATCTGCTCACGGATGGCGCGTAACGGAAGCTCGAATCCAGCCATTAACGTCATCACTTCCAATCGTGCGACCGCGTCGCGCGGGGTATTCGCATGCGCTGTCGTGAGTGATCCATCATGACCGGTGTTCATGGCCTGAAGCATATCGAGCGCTTCGCCACCGCGGCATTCGCCGACGAGGATTCGGTCGGGTCGCATGCGCAGGGCATTGCGCACCAACTCCCGTATGGAAATCGCACCGCTGCCTTCAATATTGGCGGGGCGGGCCTCAAGTGAGACGACGTGCGTCTGCTGAAGCCGGAGTTCTGCCGAGTCCTCAATGGTGATGATTCGCTCCTGATCGCTGATATGCCGCGAGAGGGCATTCAGTACCGTGGTCTTGCCGGTGCCCGTGCCACCCGCCACGAGAATGTTCTGGCGGTGCTCGATGCAGTTAGTAAGAAAGTCGGCCATCGCCGGGCTCAGCGCCTCGAACCCGACCAAATCCTCCAGGGTAAGGTGCTGATCGGGAAAACGGCGAATAGTGAGTGAAGGCCCGGTTAAAGAGAGCGGCGGGATGATGGCGTTCACGCGCGATCCATCGGGTAGCCGGGCGTCCACAAAAGGCGCGCCCTCATCAATGCGCCGGCCGAGTGGCGAAACGATGCGCTCCAATGTGCTTCTCAACGAGGTCTCCGAGCTGAAGCGGGCGTCAGTGCGCTGAAGTTGTCCGTGTCGCTCCACATAAATGCATTCATGTCCGTTGACCATGATCTCGGTGACGTGTGGATCAGCCATCAGGTGCTCCAGCGGCCCAAGGCCTACCGCTTCAGCCGTCACGACAGCGACGAGGCTGCCCTGATCCGTGCCCGCTGGTAATGTGATTTCTCCGTTTTCCAGTATTGCCCATGCGCTTGCCTCGGCCTTCTCGCGCAGCTCAGTCGCTGACATATTCTGAAGTGCCTCACGGTGATAGAGATCGAGTCGCTGACTAATCGCCTCCTGAAAACGCCGGGCGAGCTCGGGGGAGAGGGCCACGGGGGTCGTCTCCAGCGCCTCGGGCTGTGGAGCGCGTGCCACCGGCTTTGATGTGATGATGGGTGAGGAGGACGTCTCGGGTTCAGACAATACCGCCAGTTTCTCCCCGCCAATCAGAATGTCGTCACCGTTATTGAGTGGACCGGCTTCGCGGACAGACGCGCCATTGAAGACCACAAAGAGTCGCGAGCCGAGGGTTCTAATCCATACGGCATCGTGGGTTACGATCAACTCAGCGTGACGGCGGGCGACGCTTGATCCATCAAGTCGCACGGCACAGTGTCTTCCTCGACCGATGATGTATCGCTCGCCAGCCTCGAGGCTTAGCGTGCCTAGGCCTTGCCGTGTGGGGTAACTCAGCTGCAGACCTGTCATGGTGGAAATCCCTCCAGTGGGAGTCTCGAATCGGAGTTATCCGATGGTCTTGGGTTACTCGGTTTGGTTAGAGATGCCTTACTGGCTGTTGGTGTGTCCGTCTCGCCTTCTATGTAAGGCGTAATCAGGACGACCAGCTCGGTCTCATCGCGCTGAAAGCGGCGCGATTTAAACAAGGTGCCGAGGATGGGTAGATCCCCCAGCCCGGGGAGTTGGCTTACTGCCTCCGACTGCTGCCCATCAATCAGTCCAGCGATTAACAGTGTCTCGCCGCTGCGCCCGCGCATTTCTGTCGCGGCATTGCGCACAGCAAAGCCCGGGATACCCAGGACGCTAATTGACTCGTCGACATTGCTGACTTCGACCTCGACCCGGGTCTGGATTTCGCGATCCGCCGTGACGAATGGCTCAACGCGCAGCAGGATCCCGTAGTCTCGGAAGCTCACCGTGGTGGCGCCATCGTCTCCTTGAATGGGTATAGGGACCTCACCACCGGCCTGAAACTCTGCACTTGCGCCGCTCAGCGTGGAGAGCATGGGCTCAGCAATAACTTGTGCTTCACCCTGCTCGCCGAGCAGATCGATCATGGCGCTTAGACTGGCGCCCACGCCGAGGTAGGTGTTGCTCTGGCCGATGTCGAGCGGTAGCTGCCCATCGGGCAGGAAGTCGCCGAGCCCACCTCGAAAGACATCGTTGGTATACAGATCAGAGGCGTAGGCGAAGCTGATTGCCGGCGAGCGATTGTTCCAGTTAAAGCCGATCTGGCGCAGGCTGGATTGACTGAGTTCTACAAAGCGGGCCTGAAGGCGCACGGTGTCGACTGCCGGCGGCGCGCTGGCATCCGTGAAATCGCGAACCATGGGATAGGCTTCAGTGAGTGCCTTGAGTCGACGCTGTGCCGTCTCATTGGTCGGTTGGCCGGTCAGGAGGTATTCCTCGTTGAACCGCTCAAGGCGGACACCATCCACTCGGTACGCCAGGTGTTCAATTTGCTCGCTCGGCACTGACTGCGCGGGCGCCCGAACATGGATCCGATAACGTCCGCTCGAGCCGTTATCACGCCAGACGCGTAAATCGGTCGTGCCAGCTCGACGGGCGAAGATAACCAGCTCATCAGCTGGCTCGACAACCTCGACTTCGGCGATCCGACTGCTAGCGATTGCGACGCGCTTGATACCCGGCACGGCAAGGATAGCGGAGTGGCCGACTTCAATCCGAATCGCTTCTGGATCTGTGCCCGCGCTGGTGACTGGGTGGGTCATCAGGAATAGACACAGCATGAGGGGCAGTGCAGTTTGCAAATGACGGAATGTCATTGCCGATCACCAACGATTACCTCGACCGTGTTCTGCTGCGCAGGGGCTTGTTTTTGCGTCAGCTGAAGGTGTTGGGCGTCAATTAAGAAGTCATCTACCGGCAGGTCGTCGAGCTCACCGCGCAGAGCAACGGCGATCTCGCCCATAGCCTGGGCCTGCGTAATCGTAGCGGCCTCGATTGGTGAGACGGCAAGCGTGATATCACGGTCGGACACGGCTGTGGCCTGGGTGGTCTCTAGCAGATCGGAACCGACGGCCAGCACTGGGATGTCGTTGAGCAGTGGTACGGTCCGGCGGCTACCTTCGTCCCGATAGGTCAGCATCAAATCAATGCGGTCGGCAGGGTATAAAAAGCCGGACAGTGAGGAAGCGCCCATTAAGGGCAGCGATATGGCGCGATCACCGGTCTCCAGGAGCTCTGCGAGGCGGACGCTTTCATCCCGGCGCAGCTGACTGGGGGTGATAGGGCGGCCCGCCGCCACCGATTCTCGGAGCTCGGCGTCGGCGTACGATGACCAGTCCGCCTCGACGAGTGATGTGGTGGGCAAGTAGGTCAAGGGTATCTCTCGTAGCGACACGTTGCCGCTCTCGAGCCTATCGCCGGCGGTAAGGTCTCGACTCGCCACGATCGCGGGCTGAGTCGCATGCTCTGATTGGAGCGCTGCTTCGATTTCTGCGGTGCGGCGCTCCAGTTGGCGGTCACCCAGGACGACACCCAATGTGCCAGCCACCCCAGCGCCAGCAAGAAGAAGAAAGCCTCGGATTGCGGGTTGCATGCGGATATCCGGTTAGAAGGGAAGGGAAAACGTCCAGAGCAGTCGACCTTCGCGGATCGTCAGCCACTCAAGAACACGCTCGACGCCCTGCCAGACGGCGAGCAGGCCAACGCCAATTGCGAGATATTCGCTGGCGCTCATCGCCGTCCTGGCGCCTCAAGAAAGGTAATAGCCGCCGTTGTGGTCGGCGGGTTTGAGACGAGGCGAATATCCAGAAGTGCGCCATGGCGCCGCATCTCGATCCGCCCCGGCTGCTCCGTCGCTGGCGTGTGACGCTCAAGGGCCCAGCCGGTGGCGGTGAAATGGTCAATCAGGGCGCGAGCGGCCTCCGTGACTGGCATGTTGGCTTTCAGGTTAACCAGGCGGCCGTCTTCATCTTGAATGTCTGTTTTTACGTCGAATCCCTGAATACGGGCCTGTTCGGTGTCGCTTGGTGACGAGTTCGCGTCCGGCGACCAGATCACCCCAAGCTCTACGGTGCTGCCATCTGCATGCGCCGTGGCTTGAACCGATCGGCTATTGCGGTCGCGGATCAGCATGAGCCGCTTATCCCCGTCCTCGCCAGCATCGGGGTGTAAGTCACCGGGCCGCTGGTCCCATAATTGCTCGTAATGTGCATAGACTTCGCTCGGCGAGAGTTGGGTCTGGTAGACGAGCATGCAGAAGTCGAGGCCGTTGAACTGCATATTGTCCTGGCGGGTCACGACTTTTGCGCCCGCTGGTAAATCCGCGCGATTGAGCAGCCCATCGCATTGACCGGACGCCCCTGCTGTCTGCCCCGTGAGGCCAGCCAATAGCAGGACAGCGAACACTGGGGCCTGCCAGCGCCTAGCGCGGGCGCGAGAGGACACGTGAGGGCGGAATGAAGTCGGTTGTTCGGGCATATCGGCCTTCCTTGAAAATGGGGAACCGGCCCAGTAAGGGGGCTGGGCGGGTCAGTAGGGATATGGGTTCACTGGCAACAATCTCTTCGGTGCGGCGCTGAAACTCCCGATCCGAATGGGCCTGCCAATCCCTCTCAAGGCGTCCATGCGTTGCACTGAGGGTGATAGGGCTAACGTCATCTGCCTCATCAGATTCAAGTGGCAGACCGTTCACGGTGACGCGATGTCGATGCACGCTCAGTGGCGCCTCGGGAAGGTTGAGCATCTGGCCAGATAGCCCCCCGATGCGCACGGCTCCGGGCACGTATCGGCCATGCGCAATCGCCGCCGAACCCGGTCCCGTTCCGGGTAGGTCTGATGACGACGCAGGGCGTCGTGTGCTGATGGCCATTTCGTCATCCGGGTCGATGAGGTGGCCATTGAGCGCCTGGTGCATTGGATTGGTGCTCACCCCGGCATCTGCGATCGCGCGGGCTGAGATAAGCCCGGCATGGTCACTGCCATGGATACGATCCTGCACAACTTCACGGCTTGGGGTGCCCGTCGCATGCTCCCAGGCGGCATAGCGCGCGCCCATGATGGTTGCTCGCTCGATATCCGCGAGGCGGCCAAGATAATCGACCGCCATGAAAGCTGGCACGAGCACGAGCATCCCGATAACCGTCTCACTGGTCGCGCTCATGAGAAGTCCTTCAGCGAAACCGGTGCGAGTCGCGCTTCCCAGTACGGATTGAAAAGCGTTGCGGGCGCAGTCCGGGATGGGCAGTGTCGGTCATTACGGCAGCTGCTTGGCAGTCGATAGGCAACCTCTCCCGTGCTGAGGTGAGCATGGAGGCCCGCGTCTTGCTCACGGTCAGCGCCTGTCGTCACGACGGCCGGTATAAGAAATTGATAGGGCGATTTCGTCGCGTTTCTGAGGGTCTGGTAGCGCTTAATGCCGCGATAATCACCAGCGAGGGCATCCGCGCTAGCCTGCCCGGAGGCGACGGTTCCCCAGCTACGCCAACGCAGTTTCCCCAGATCGAAAAAGCTCACCTGAAGCCGATCGGCAGACTGCCAGCCACCGGCCGAGGGTAAAGGCGCCTGGTTAGTTGGGCCTTGTTTGCGGAATCGAACGACGTTGAAGAGGCTTTCTGACCACGTTCGCCCCCCGGTGCCATAGCGCGACGTGCGCGAACTGATGCGACCGCGCAGCCATCGAGACAGTTGCCTGTCCTCGTCAATTGTGCTGGCGAGCAGGTGGTTGAATGCGTCGTTGTTCCGGCTGGGTCGACCGGTTTCAATGCGCCTGACGGAAGTGGCCCACCAACTCGCCAGCAGCCCCTGGAGACCCGCGCCGTAGGGGGCTGGAATGGCGCCAGCCGCCTTGAGGTCATTGACCTTGAATGCGTCGTCCGTCTCCTCAACGACCCCCTGCATGACCGCGTTGAGGTGCCACGGCATGATTTCGCGACGCATGTCGAGCTGGGCGGCAGACATTAAATCGGTGAGGGCGTCCAGGCCCTTAATCAAACCGCCGCTGGTTTTCTCCATGGCGGTACGGGCGCCTCGGACGGTCCGGCGCCCGCTCTCCACGGCAGCCCCAATATAGGGAATGTAGCGGGCAAATCGGCTAATCCGGTCGACGGCCTGATCGACGTAGCGAAGCCAGCTGATATAGGCCACCAGATGGCCAACGGCGATGTGGTTCGCAATCATCGCCCGGTTGGTATAGGCCATGAGATTCAGCCGTCTCGCAGTCCATACCGCGCCACTGTAGGCGGCCGCGTCCGCGGCATTGACCAGCGTCGTCTCTGTGCCCAGCGCCTGGGTCGTACGCTGCGTGAGGGCGATCACGGTGGTGATCACCAAGATAATGGCCAGAAGGACGGGAAGCACCTGACCTCGACAAGGATCAGTTTTGCGCATCGTAGTTCTGAAGCGTGGTCTCCTGACCCGCACGGTCAGCGGCCCGCTGAGAGTCACTGTCTGCCTGCTCGACCTGGCTGCTGCCATCCTGACCTGCCATCTCCCGGGCCATGGCGGCCGCTTGATTTGCGATGGTGTCGCCGAAGGCCGAAAAAATGCCGATGCCCGCGACGGCGACGAGGGCGGTAATGATGATGTACTCGGACATTCCCTGGCCGGCCTGACGCCGCCGGGATTGAATCAAATTGCGCATGATGCCCTCCTGACAGTGGTGTTATCTGGAAGGCTAGGGCCTGGCTCAAATGGCGCCCAGTACCACTCGTCCGTCATGGGCATTTGGCCGGTCAGCGGCATTCTTTTGTGGACTGAACGGTACGCAACCAAAGGATCTGGCTGGCGGCGTCCTTCGCGCTGCTGAAGCGCCCAGTGCGCGGATCGTAGGCGGTAGCTCCAGTGTTTGACTCGTAACGTACCGCGAGCAACGCCGGGCCCGCAGGGAGGATTCCGTAGCCCGGAGCGCCTGCGTCAGCATCGCGGCTGGGTTGAACACCGACCGTCTGACAGAGCCAGCGCATGGCGGCTTCGGCGTCATAAGGGATGTCGGACCAGTGCAGAGGATGGCCAAACGCCCGGGCGATCAGGGCGATCGCCCCTTGGTGGCTTGCGCCGGTAGTGGGCATGACGGCCGCAAAGCGGACCCCGAGCGTTGGCGAAGGGGGCGTGTCGTCTGAGCTGATTCGCGTTAATACCGCAAGGAGAATGACCAGTCCTGCCGCTGTGGCCCATCGCTTGGTCACTGGCTTGGTTTGACGCGGTGAACGACGGACTTTCGTGGTCATCGCCGCGCCGATACAAAGGGTTCCCGCGATGATCCAGGGCGCGTGAGGATTCGGTTGTGTTTGCTGGGCAATGGGCATTTCAACCCGTGCAACCCCCGGCTTGTAAAAAGGCAGCAGCGTGCGGGCAGGCCCATCTGGCGAGAGCAGCGCCGTGGGCCCACCATTACCGACCAGCAGCATGAATAATCCGGTGCGAGCGGCTTGTAAGTGGGCCATGTCCTGGTGAACCCGGGCCAGGCGTTGGTTGGCGATGTAGGCGCTGTTAAGTGGGCTGATGAGGACCTGCGCACCCTCAGTCAGTGCCTGGTCAACGGCGCGTTGATTGAGTGCATCTGAGCAGATCAGGACGCCGACCCGGATGCCATCGATCTCCGCCACCAGTGGTGACGCCGGCGTGGCAGCCAGATAGTGCTCGGCGCCGGGCAGTGGGTCACGCTTGCGGATATGCACGGTGGGGTTGTCGCCCCGGCTAACGATCGCGACGCTTTGTAACTCACCGGGCGCTCTATAGCTGTACCCATGCGTAATCTGTGCCGATCCGTCGGGTGCCCGGACCGCCGCCCGCGCATTGAGATACCCCGGTATGGCAGCCTCGGGCCACACCCACCAATCTGCATCCAGCGCTCGGGCTTGCTTGCGGAGGTGCTCTTGTCTTGCTTGCCACTGCTCGAGCACGTGATCGCCAAGCATGAAGTCGCGAGTGACTGGGTGTGTCGCAGTTTGTATAGCCGCGATTGATCGGGTTTCGACACCTGACTGCGTAGGCTTGGTCATTGCGATGCCAGGGGTCAAAAGCACAGCGAGATGGACTGTGGTGACCAGCGTTAGGCCGCGCGGCATGGCCCGACAGCGGAAAGTCTCAGTGAGGCCAATCGCGGTAAGCGCCTGCAGCGTGACGATGAGCAGATCGACGCCCACAACGCCAAAGGCCGCAACGGCCGCCGTTGCCCACGCAGCGGGCATCGCCAATAGCGCTAGTGAGAGCGGTGCGCCGATCTCGCGGGCTGCCGCTAGCCCTGCGACAAAAAGCCAGCCGCCTAAGACAACGCGCAATGCGCCCAGTCGCACCGCGCACGGGTTGACCAGTGTGGTGGCAATGGCAACGCTCGTCGCCAGGGCTAAGAGCAGTGCCAGGGAGGGCACAGGTTCGCGGATAAGCGCGTCACCCAGCGACCAGATCACAGGGGTCAGGACAACGGGCGTGCTCTGGAGCCATGGGGCTGTGCTTCCGCGGCGAAGACCAATGAACCAAGGCGTCAGCCAGACCAGTGCAAGGCCATCTATCTGGAACGGCGGCAAGGCGAGCACGCCGAGCACCCCGCTCAAAATACCCCCCAAAGTCAGTGATCCTGATGCGGAGCAGGGCTGTTCAAACCCTCTAAGGCCTGACGTATCGCAACGAGGCCAGGCCGAGCCGCCGTCACTGGCGCTAGCGCTTCGTGATCGGCCAGCAATTCACGGGCGGACTGAAGGTGCACCATTGCCAGGTTGTAGGTGGCGAGCACGTGGCCAGGCTCGCGCTCAAGGGCTGTTTTAAAGTGCTGTTGGGCCGCCTCTGAGCGGTTTGACTGGTAAGCCATGTTGCCCAGTTGCAGATGTGCCACCGCGATCTCTGGATAGTCCGTGGCAATGGACATGTAAAGCCGTTCGGCTTTTTCGATCTCACCCGCGCGCAGCGCTGCGGCAGCACCGTCGAGTTGTTGGATCAGCGCTGGCGTGCGTCCTGTAGGTTGATTAGCCGAGTGCGTGGCACAGCCCATCAACACCATCCCGAGAATGAGGCCGACGATCGGCTTTGAGAGAGTGCTCATGCCGCGCATAACAACTCCCGGGTAAAGCGGGTGCCAGGCCGGATGCGCTGGCTTGCACCCGCCATCATTTCAAGACAGAAACGGGTACCGCGAGGTGTTCTGACCAGACGCCACGGCGGCACGTGGCAGCGACAGGCAATCACCTGGAGTTGTTCGTCGAAATACACGATATCGATTGGAAAGCGCATGCCGAAGGTGTGTAGGGCGCTGCGGGTCGTCAGCATTAACCCACACCCTGGCTTCGGGGGTGAGTGTGAACCCAGCAAGCCGATCAGGTGGGCGAAAAATCCGTGTGCGATATGGGCCGTGATGACCCATTCGTCCGGACCTGTGGAATGGAGGTGCCAGGTGTTCATCAAAGCCCGCTATCCATGAATTGCAGTGCAATGGGAAATCCGATGATCAGAAATGTCACCGGGAAGAGCAGCGCTACCAGGGGTAAAAGCATCCTCACGGGTGCCTCATTGGCCTTCTTCTCGGCAGCGGCAAACCTCTCCCGGCGACCCTGTCGAGCCTGATCGGCCAGGACGGGACTGATTGCCGCACCGGTCTCATCTGCCTGAATCACTGCGCCGACAAAACTTTTTACACAGCGAAGTTGGGTGCGCGCGGCAAGCCCGGCGAGCGCATCCTGGCGACTGAATCCTGTGCGAATTTCCCGATTGAGACGCTGGCACTCCACCTTTAGTGGGCCATTTGGCAAGTGCTCGCCAGTCTGGGCCAATGCCGTTCCAAACCCCATGCCGGCGCGCACGGTGAGTGCGAGCAGTTCAAGCAAACCCGGAAAATGGCGTTCGATCGATCGCTGTCGTCGCTTGCGTTGTTCGAACAGCCACAGATCCGGGTAAGCTGCTCCGAGGAATGCCGCGATAATAGAAACGGAGACGGTTTTGATGAGTGCGCCAGCGAGGAGAAGGAGCACACTAGCGGCCATCAGCATCGCGCCGAGCCCTGTGAGCGCGCGGAGTGCGACCAGCTCACCGGGTAGGATGGCGTACCCAACGCCGGCGCAGTCGAGGCGTTGCTGGAGTCGACCCTGTTGCTGTGCGGAGAGGGTTAGCCACAGCGCAATTTGACGTGCCGTTGGCAGCAATAGTCGGAACAAGCGGGGCGCAGGGTCACGCCAGCGGTCCGTTTTATCGCGCGCCGGATGGCGGGCGAGCTCGACCAGCCCCGTTAACGCCCCGGCGCTAGCAAGGCCGAGCAATGCAGGCACCGCGAGGCCTTCGATCTCAGATATCAATGCTGACGATCCGTCGAATGGACCATGCGGCCAGGCCCATCATGATGCCTGCCAGCGCGACCACCGCCAGCCCCATTGGCTCGGTAAACAGTCGGCTCATGAGCGTGGGCTGTTGAACGTAAAGCATCGCCGCAATGGCAAATGGCAGAAGCGTCATCACTCGGCCCTGCATCCGCCCCATCGCGGTGAGTGCCTGCACACGTTCTTCCACAGCGGCACGCTCGCGTAGCGTGCTGACCAGCTCATCCAGGGTGCCGGCGAGGTCGCCACCGACCTGCTGTGACACGGTGATAGCGCTGCGCAGTAGGGCCACCTCCTCGGTTGGGATGCGTGCATGTAAATCGTCCAGTGATCGCTCGATCGGTTCACCCAGGCGCTGACGATGGATCAGGTGTGCGAACTCATCCGCAACGGGAGCAGGTTGATGTCGCGCAATGGACTCCAGGCCACGGCTGAGATTGCTACCGGCGCGGAGGCCGCTGGCAAGGGCCTGTAGCGCATCAGGGAACTGACGAATGAAGGCCTTTCGACGCCGCTGGTGCTGCCACCGGTTCCAGGCGGGAGGAATGCGTTGATGCGTTGAGAACCGTTGAGCCTTGCGGCCTGATAAAAGCGCGTTCACCAGACCGAGCGCGGCCAAGGCCGCCGCAGTGAAATTAACGATTGTGAAAGCGGCTGAAGCCCCATCCATGACCTTAGACCCCTTGAATAAGGGGCTTAGTGAAGCGGTCAGGAGGGCCTCAATCAACTACCGTCAGTCGGCTCCTGGCGAAAATAATCCGCGAGATACGCATCGAAGGTCGGCGCTGGCTTGGCCTCCAGCTCAGTTTGCGCGTCGAGTGACTGTGCTGCCTCGCGAGCCAGACGTGTCTGCGTGGCCTCGCTCATTGGTGCATGACGCATGGTCTCGGCGTGCTGGCCAGAGACCCGCAGGCCAAAGTGCACAAACTCCTCATGCCGCGCACGCATCTGCTCGAGCATGCGGGCCGAGGGTGTCTGATCCGCATCTCTGACCATCGTGTGATAGCGGGTGAGTACTGCCTGATAGCGGGCGTCATCATGGATTTCATCCAGCAGCTCGGCGGGCCCGGCCATCTGGGTAAACAGCTGATCGGCCCACTCCCGAATCGGGACGCGCTCACCGTTGGACTGGTAGAGCGTCAGGTTTGGATCGCGGCCCTCCCGGGCCACAAGGCCTTGGTTGGCATTGATGTGTTTCTGCTCGGCGGCATCAATGGGTGGACTATCCTCCAGCAGACAAAACAGCAGCAGTGTCTCGAGGAAGACAATCTGCTCTTCGCTAATCCCGATCGGATCGAACGGGTTCAGATCGAGTGCGCGGATCTCGACGTATTCGACGCCGGCTCGGTGGAGCGCGCACGTGGGTTGTTCACCCTCCATTGCTGCGGCTTTCGGGCGCACGAAGCTGTAGTACTCGTTCTCAATCTGCAGCGTATTGGTGTTGAGTTGGCGCCATTCTCCGTTCACCTGCGTCCCGATGCGCGCATACTCCGGGTCGGGTGTGCGGATGGCGGCGCGCAGGCTGCTGACATAGGAGGCGAGATCGTTATAGCTGATATCAAGGCCCGCCTGCGCGTTGTTTTTGTAGCCGATATCGCTCATGCGCAGCGAGGTGCCATAGGGTGCGTAGAAGGTGTTCTCAGAGAACGTCTCGAAGTCGAGGTTTTGACCGCCGGTGAATGATTTACAGATCGCGGGCGAGGCACCCATCAAATACGGAACCAACCACCCGTAGCGCTGGAAATTACGGATGAGCCGGAAGTAGAAATCCGAGCGGAATTCAGCAAAGGCCCGTGTGTCGCCCTCGCGGTGCTGGACGGCGTGCAGGAATGCTTCACTGAACGAGTAGTTGAAGTGGATGCCGGCAATGGCCTGCATGGCACGGCCATAGCGCCAGTCAAGTCCGCGTCGGTAGATGTGTTTCATCCATCCGATGTTGGATTCACCGTATTCGGCGATGGGAATGCTCTGATCACCGCCGACGATGCACGGCATGCTCGTGGCCCAGAGCAGTTCATCGCCAATCTGCCCGTAGGTGTACTGATGAAGGTCCCGGAGGCGTTCCAGTGCCTCTGTCCCGTCCTTGAACGCCGGCGTTACGAACTCGAGCAGCGCCTCGGAGTAGTCGGTCGTGATCTCTGGATGACATAAGGCGGAGCCGAGCCCGCGAGGATGCGGTGTAGCAGCAATATGCCCCTGGGGCGTAACGCGCAGGCTTTCCTTCTCAAGGCCTTTGCGACTGCCCCGCAAAAGCCCACGCTCGCCACTTGCCTGCAGGCGTCGGACCCGTTGGTCTGCACTCGATTCCATCATGCTCCAGTCTGAATCGTCGATCAGTGCGGAATTGTGCCCGTCGGCCCGGGTTTTTGGAATGCATGATGATGCACCGCAGCTAGTCATCTCATGGTCTCGGTGGTTATGGTCGGTCCAGTAGCCACTTTCGAGGAGGAGCAAGGAATGTCGAGAACTGCACTCGTAACCGGCGGAACCCGAGGGATCGGTGCCGCCATCGCCCGGGCGCTACGTGAGAGCGGCCATCAGGTGGTGGTGACCTATCAGGGCAATGACAAAGCTGCGGCGACGTTCACTGAGGACACCGGTATTCCGGCTCGCAAATGGGATGTGGGCGATTACGCGGCGTGTGAGTCGGGGATTGCAGCCCTGGAGTCCGAGTTCGGGCCAGTGGACGTGCTCGTGAACAATGCGGGGATCACCCGAGATTGCACGTTGCACAAGATGGCGCCGGAGGATTGGGAGGCCGTTATACGGACCAATCTCTCCTCGGCATTCAATATGACCCGGCTTGTGATCAACGGCATGCGTGATCGCGGATTCGGGCGCATCATTCAGATCAGTTCGATCAATGGCCAAAAAGGCCAAATGGGGCAGTCCAACTACTCGGCGGCCAAAGCCGGCATTATCGGGTTTACCAAAGCCGTTGCTCAGGAAAACGCCCGCAAGGGCGTCACCGCCAATGTGGTCTCACCGGGGTATATCGGCACGGATATGGTCCAGTCGGTGCCGGAAGAGATTCTGAGCAAGATCATCGGGCAGATCCCAGTGGGGCGTCTGGGTGAAGCTGAAGAGATTGGCGAAGCCGTCGCCTATCTCGCCAGTGATGCCGCGGCCTTCGTGACCGGCTCAACGCTGACCATCAATGGGGGCCAGTATATGGACTGAGCTGGCGCAGCCGGATGGCGGCGTTAGTGGCCGCCGTTAAAAAGTCGGCGGCCCTGCTCATCAATGAGGCGCCGCGCCTTGAGCAGGGTCATCTCGGCGGCCACTGACTGACTGCCGTAGATGTCAGCGCGCACAAACGTCACTGTGCGGGTCTCACCGTCAATATCACCGGAGATGGTCCCGCTCACTCGCCATCCACCGCTTTCCTCGGTTGGCATAGCGGTAATCAGGTAGCCGTGATGTTCACTCTCGGCCGCAACGCCCGGGGGGTTGTCGTGGCCATTGGCGCCAAGCATGCTGCGAAGGAATCGAATCACCATGACGCCATCTTGTCGTTCACGGTGAGTGTGTTCAAGCAAGCTGGAGTGGATGTGACGCGTTTTTCCGACCAGGCCAGTTTTTTGCGCGGATTTCTTGAGCGCCCGCGGGAAGTGGGCTCGGTCATTCCCAGTTCGCGATTTCTCGAGCGGCGGATCACCCGTGTGATCGATGCCCCGGCAAGCGATGTTGTCGTGGAACTGGGGCCGGGAACGGGCGGTACGACGCGCGCGGTGCTCAATGGGCTAGGTGCTGACGCGCGGTTGCTTGCCATCGATACCAATCCTGCGTTTATCACACGCCTGCAAACACTGGCTGATCCACGATTAATCGTGCAGCAAGGCAGTGCGGATGATTTGGCCGGCATCCTCCGTGGTCATGACCTGCCGGCACCCGATGTCGTGTTCTCGGGTATTCCTTTCTCGACCATGCCGCGGGAAGCGGGGCTCGCCATCATTCAGGGCATTTGGGAAGCACTGGCGCCGGGTGGCCGTTTCATGGCCTATCAGTTTCGCGATGAAGTGCGGCGGTTGGCCGCATCTGTACTTGGCCAACCGACAATTGAGCGCGAGTGGCTCAATATCCCGCCAATGGCGTTCTACGCCTGGGATAAGCCCGTCTGATCGCAGTCAGGCCGGCACCCTGGGTAATCCGCGCGCGAGCGGCAGGACGAGGGCGCTGTAGATCAGTATCGGGATGATCGCCATGCCCGGCACGCCCATCCGATCCGCAATGAATCCACCCCCCAATGGAACAACGAAGTTGATGACAGCGCCGATGCCGAACATGCCGGCAGCGAGTGCGGCGGTGGCGTTGCCTCGGGTATAGAGCGGCGGTAGCCCCACCATGAGAATGAGGGTCATGCCAGCGGCCAGCCCAGCCGGGGCGAGTGCCAGTAACCCGGGTACGCCGGGGACAAGCACGAAAATCGTGAGAAATCCGACACCCCCGATCATCAAGGTAATGAGCGGTGTTGGCCGGCCCGTCCAGCGACTCGCCAACCAGAACATGAGCAACGAGGCCAGCAGCTGGGTGCCGTTCAGCAGGATCAGTCCGGCCGCGAGGAGTTCGGTCTCACCCCGACCGGTGAGGACGCTACCCAGGTAGGCATTTGTGCCAAAAAACAATGATCCGCTGGCACCGAGCAGCGCACCGAGGCGCCAGACCAAGGGCCGGCGCCACTCGGGCATCCAGCTCCCCGTATCCTCATGGTCTGTCGCTGGCGAGCGCACGAGCGTCATCAGAGCCAGCGCCGGGATCAGGGCGGGGGCAGACCAGTAGAGGAGGGCGAGGCGCCAGTCACCACCGGCTAGCGGCAGCATGACGGGGATAGTCAGGGTTGAGCCAAGGACCTCGCCCATGAGCATGCCGTTCATGTAAACGGCCGTGCCGAATGCAATGCGCTGGGGACACCATTGAGTCAGTAGTGTCGGAAGCGCGGGTTGGACAGCCGCGATGGCGATCCCCATTGCCGCGGTGGCCGCGAACAACAGGGGGATTTCGCCCGCGCCGCGCAGGGCAGAGGTAAATGCGATCAGTACCAGCGCGCCGGCCAGGGTGTTGCGGGCCCCAATGCGGCTGATGGTGTATGACGCAGCAATGGCAGCCACGGCCAACATGAGAATCGGCAAGGTGGTGAGTGACCCGGTGGCCGCCTGACCAAGGCCCAGGTCATTGGCGATGACCGGCGCCAATGGCGGCGCGACCATCACGGTAAGCCGCAGATACAAGCCCGAGCCCCATAACAGGATCATCACCAGCCAGACAGAGGGACCTTCGTGATCACGCTGGGTCATGCGGGCTCCCGACGAACAAACCTGTACACTTTAGCACTGCTTTACTGAGCGTGGAGGCCGGCCATGCGGATACTCAAAGATGAGGCGGGCGTTACCTGGCGTATAGATGTGCTCGCTGCCTCCTATGGGGTGGTTTATCTGATTTTTAGCGCGGAGGCTGCTGGGCCGGTGCGCAAAGCACCGATCGATGTTGCCTCCGAGCTCGACGCCAGCGCCGAACTGGTCAAGATGTCAGAGCCTACACTCCAGCAGTTGCTCACCGACTCGACGCCCTTTGAGGAAACATCCCCTCTTGGCTTCTAGCGATCATCCCGAGCCAGCCTATCCCGGGGGTGTGATTGACCTGCGCCTGCATCAAGCGCGGGAGCGGCTTGGGCTTGTTGAACAGGCCCTAGAGACCGTCCGAGCCGGTGAGGATCTCTTGCTCGTCTTTCACGAGCCGCCCGCCCGCCTTGCCGGGCACATTGAGACCCGCTATCCGGGCCGGTTCGAGGTAACACCCGTGACCGAAGGCCCGGAGGTCTGGACACTCCGCGTTCATCCCCGTGGTGATTGATCCAGCTGGGTGAGCTGCAGGGCGATATCGACCATCCGGTTGGCAAATCCCCACTCATTGTCAAACCAGCACAAAAGTTTCACGACGCGGTCGTCGACCACTCGTATCTGTGTGAGATCGACGATGCCTGAGCGTGGGTCATGCGCAAAATCCACTGAGCTGACCGGGTCATCGCAGACGCCGAGTCGATCTCGCCATGTGGCGCTCGCGGCGTCGGTCAGCGCCTGCTCAACCGCAGCCCGCGTGGTGGGTTGTTCGACCACGACAGTGATATCCATGGCGGAAACCGCCGTTGTCGGCAAGCGCAGGTGTGTGCAATCAATTCGGCCCTCCAACTCGGGTTTGAGTCGCGTAATCCCCCGAGCGAGCGCGGTGTCCACCGGGACCATGCCGTTCAGTGCTGCGCGGGTCAGGCGCAGGCTATTGCTGCGAAGGGTGTCCGTCACCGGCTGGTCGTTCATCGCTGCATGCAGGGTCGTGGCCGTTCCATGCCGGAACCCGAACGACGCCTGGAGGATATCAAGGAGGGGTAACAGGCAGTTGGTGGTGCATGACCCGGCTGACAGGATCCGGTGGCTCGAGCGGATCGCTTCGTGATTGAAGCCGTGGATGACCGTGATATCCATATCCGGCGTGGCGGGCTGGGAGAACAGAATCCGTCGTGAGCCCGCATCCAGATGGGCTTGCCCCGCGCTGCGGTCAGCGTTGAGACCGGTGCACTCCAGCACCAGATCGATGCCAAGCGCTTCCCAGGGAAGGTGTGCGGGCTCCTGGCCCGGCAACAGCCGAATGGCCTGGTCGTCGACGATCAGATGGCTTGGGTCATGGGAAACGGCACGCTTGAATGGCCCGTGGCTACTGTCATAACGGGTCAGCAGCGCAACCGCCTCGGGGTCAGCCGGCTCGTTAATGGCGACCAAGTGCAGGGGGGCCGTGTCCGCGCGCTCATGGATCGCCCGCAGAATACTCCGGCCTATGCGCCCATAGCCGTTGATCGCCACGCTTGCGCTCATGTCTGTTCGACGCCCCCGACAAAGAAAATCGACTGTGGCATGCTTGCCTTTTCGCGGCAGGATACGCAGGCGCGGCAGAGATGTCAGATTTGGAGCATAGCCACCATCCCGAGGCCATTCGCCAACGTCTGGACGAGGGCCGAAAGCCCAGTTACCTGCGGGATGCCATCCTGGGCGGTATCGATGGTTGCGTGACCACGTTTGCCGTGGTGGCGAGTGTGGCTGGAGCGGGGCTGCCCGGGTTGATCGCGCTGAGCCTGGGTCTGGCCAGTCTCATTGCCGATGGCTTTAGCATGGGTATTAGCAACTACCAAGGCGTTAAGAGCGACCGGGATGCCGTGGACCAGGCGCGTCGTACCGAAAATCGCCATATCCGCCAGGTGCCGGATGGGGAGCGCGAGGAAATCCGGCAGATTTTTGCGCGCAAGGGCTTCGAGGGAGACGTGCTGGAGCGCATTGTGACCACGATTTCTGCTGATGAGTCGCTGTGGGTCGATACCATGCTGCGTGAGGAGCATGGCCTGGAGCTTGAGGGCGCGAACCCCACGCGTGCCGCGCTCTGGACGTTTGGCGCATTCGTCCTGGTCGGCTCTGTTCCCCTGCTGCCCTTTCTCTTACCCGCCCTGGGTGTCGACATCGCTTTTGCGGTGAGCAGTCTGCTCACCGCGCTAACGTTTTTCGGCATCGGTTTTATGAAAGGCGTGGTCCTGGGCGAGGGACGATGGCGCGCCGGCCTCGAGACGTTGCTAATGGGTGGGGGTGCGGCGATCATTGCCTACTTGGTCGGTGGCGTTTTTGAGCCCATGATCACCGAGATGGGCCTTGCGGTAAGCCGCTAATCCAATTCAACAGTGACGGGAGGAACCCACCATGTCGAAGCGTCCTGCCATTATTCTTGTGCCGGTTGACGGCTCGGACGGCGCCAACGAATCGGCGGCCTATGCCGCCGGTTTGGCGGAGGCGCTTAATGTGCCACTGCGCTTGCTGTTCGCCTTTCCTCGGGATCCGGTCGATATGTTCGGCGTGCCGACCGAGGCGCCCCAGCGCGATGAACTCGAGTACTTCTCGCCGGATGCCTTTGCCCGGCTTCGTGACAGAAGTGCTCGCCAAGCCTTTGATACGGCGCGCCAGGCCATTGGCCAGTCGCAGAACAGCGTTGAAGAGACCATCCTGGCGGGCAGCCCGGCCGAGGCCATCGTGGAGCACGCCGGTCAGACGACAGACCCCATGATCGTCATTGGCAGTCGTGGGCTGAGTGGCTTTAAAGAGATGCTGCTGGGCAGCGTCAGTCAGCGAGTCCTGCACCGAGCGGGTTGCCCAGTGACCGTTGTACGCTGATCGGTTGTATGCAGCCCGCCGATGACGCGCGATTGCATGAGCTGACCGGACAGCTTGCGGAGACGCTCCTTGGGCGCGCGCTACAGCTTGTCACCGCGGAGTCCTGCACCGGGGGCTGGCTGGCAAAGCTCTGCACCGATCGGCCGGGTAGCTCGCGGTGGTTCGCCCATGGGGTGGTGACCTACAGCAATGCGGCTAAACAACGCCTCCTGGGGGTTTCCGAGACGGCATTGGATCAGGATGGCGCGGTCAGTCAGTCGGTTGTTGAGGCCATGGCCTCAGGCGCTAAAGCGGATGATCCCGGTGTCGTGACAGTCGCGATCAGCGGTGTAGCCGGTCCCGAAGGCGGTACCGCTGAAAAGCCGGTGGGTCTGGTCTGGTGCGCCTGGGCCCTACCCGGCGGGCGGGTCATGTCGGCGGCTGAGCAGTTTGCTGGTGATCGGGATGCCGTACGACGTCAGGCGCTCGTCCTGGCCCTGACTGGATTGCTGAGTCGGCTTGGCGAGGCACCGCACACCGGATAATCGGCGTCGATTGCGGACCCGGCGGGGTGGGCGCTCTGCCGGGTCTGTGGGATAATTAAGCTTCTTTTTCGTAGCGTCGCAGGCCAAGGAATCAGCATGGACAACGATCGCAAGAAAGCCCTGGGTGCGGCACTCGGGCAGATTGAAAAGCAGTTCGGTAAGGGTGCGGTGATGCGCATGGGCGACGCCCGTGCCGTCGGGAATATCCCCGTTATCTCGACGGGCTCACTGACGCTTGACATTGCGCTGGGTGTCGGGGGCATACCACGCGGCCGAGTCGTCGAGATCTATGGGCCGGAATCGTCCGGTAAGACAACCTTAACGCTGCAGGCCATTGCCGAGGCGCAGCGCGCAGGCGGGACCGCGGCGTTCGTGGATGCCGAGCATGCCCTTGATCCGGACTACGCGGGCAAGCTCGGTGTGGATGTTGATGAGTTGCTGGTCTCTCAGCCCGATACGGGTGAACAGGCCCTTGAGATCGCGGACATGCTGGTGCGCTCCAGTGCGGTGGACATCGTCGTGGTCGACTCGGTCGCCGCACTAACACCCAAAGCCGAGATCGAAGGCGAGATGGGTGACTCCCACGTCGGGCTGCAGGCTCGGCTGATGTCGCAGGCGCTGCGCAAGCTCACTGCCAACATCAAGCGCTCGAATACCACGGTGATCTTCATCAACCAGATCCGCATGAAGATCGGCGTCATGTTCGGTAGTCCAGAGACCACAACGGGCGGGAACGCGCTGAAGTTCTACTCCTCGGTTCGCATGGATATCCGCCGCATCGGCGCCATTAAGAAGGGCGATGAGGTGATCGGCAACGAAACGCGGGTCAAGGTGGTGAAAAACAAGATGGCCCCGCCATTCCGTCAGGCCGAATTCGAGATCCTCTATGGCGAGGGCATCTCCCAGGAAGGTGAACTCATCGACCTTGGGGTCAAGGAAGGCCTGATCGAGAAATCCGGCGCCTGGTATAGCTATAACGGGGACCGGATCGGGCAGGGCAAGGACAATGTCCGCAATCATCTCAAAGAGCATCCGGCGATTGCCGATGAGCTGCGGCAGGTCCTGCGTGAGCGGCTGCTGCCAAAGCCAGCCGGCGGGCAGACCGACTCCACAGAGGCCGAGCCGAATGAGGCCGATGCCGACGCCTGAGCCCGATGCAAGACGATAACAGTGATGCGGCGGTTCGCGAGCAGTGCATCCGGCTGCTCGCCCGCCGCGAGCACTCCCGCCAGGAGCTGCGTGCAAAATTGGCGCAGCGTGACTATGACCGTGATGTCTCTGATCGGGTACTCGATGAACTGGCCGCTGAGCGTCTTTTAAGTGACGAGCGCTTTACTGAGCAGTTTGTTCGCCAGCGTCTGGAGGCCGGGTACGGCCCGGTCAAAATTCGGGCCGATCTTGCTGAGCGAGGCATCGGCGGTGATCTGGCCGCGCCTCAACTTGATTTGGGCGACGATGAATGGCGCGAGCGCTGTCGTGCGGCCTGGGAGCGGCGATTTGGCGCGGCACCTGGCGATCGCCAGGAATGGGGCAAACAGGCACGCTTTCTGGCCAACCGGGGCTTTAGCGGCGATCATGTAACGCGAGTGCTGGCGCAGGTAAGCGAAAGCGACGACAACACACCTTAAAAGCGAATAGGCATGACAAGAACGAGCGCCGAGATTCGAACCGCCTTTCAGCAGTTTTTCGCCGAGCGGGGCCACGAGGTCGTTCCGAGCGGATCGCTGGTGCCGGGCAACGACCCGACGCTGCTTTTTACCAATGCGGGCATGGTGCCATTCAAAGAGGTTTTCCTGGGGCGGGAAGATCGTCCATATCAGCGCGCGGTTTCCTCGCAGCGCTGCGTCAGGGCCGGCGGCAAGCACAACGACCTGGAAAACGTCGGGTACACCGCACGGCATCACACCTTCTTTGAAATGCTGGGCAACTTCAGCTTCGGCGACTATTTCAAACGTGACGCCATACGCTATGCGTGGGCTTTTTTAACCGAGGTCCTTGAGCTACCGGCGGAACGTCTGTGGGTAACGGTTTACGAAGAGGATGATGAAGCTGCCGCGCTGTGGCTGGAGGACGTTGGTGTCGACCCTGCGCGTTTTTCGCGCATTGGTGCGGAAGACAATTTCTGGTCCATGGGTGATACCGGGCCGTGTGGGCCGTGCTCCGAGATTTTCTATGATCATGGCCCGGAAGTGGCGGGTGGCCCACCGGGGACACCGGAGGAGGATGGCGATCGTTACGTCGAGATCTGGAATCTCGTTTTCATGCAGTACGATCGCGGGGGCGATGGCGCTCTGACGCCGCTGCCAAAGCCCTCTATTGACACCGGTATGGGCCTTGAGCGAATCGCGGCCGTCGCCCAGGGCGTGACCAACAATTTTGATATTGATCTGTTCAAGCGCCTCGTTGCCGCCGCTGCCGAACTGGCCGGTACGCAAGATACCGAAGACAGCTCTCTGCGAGTGATCGCCGATCACATCAGAGCCTGTGCGTTCCTCATCGTGGATGGGATTCTCCCGAGTAACGAAGGCCGCGGTTATGTGTTGCGCCGGATCATTCGGCGGGCCGTTCGCCATGGCTATAAACTCGGAATTGCCGAGCCGTTTTTCTATCGGCTCGTCGGCCCGCTCAATCAGGAAATGGGTGAGGCGTTCCCGGAACTCCCAGCCGCACAGGCAACGGTCGAGCGCGTCCTGCGACAGGAAGAAGAGCGCTTTCGCGAGACCCTTGAGCAGGGTCTGCGGCTGCTGGCTGATGACCTGGCCACCCTTGAGGGTGACACCATCCCTGGTGACACGGTGTTCAAGCTCTACGACACCTTCGGTTTTCCAGTAGACCTGACAGCGGATGTGGCCCGCGAGCAGGGCCTACATCTCGACATGGCGGGCTTTGAATCGGCGATGTCCGCACAGCGTGAGCGGGCGAGAGCGGCCAGCACCTTCCGTGCAGAGTATGGGGGGGCCGCTGATTTCGGGGGCACCACGCACTTTAGTGGCTACGAAGTTAAAGAAGATGCCGCCGAGGTGATTGGCCTTTACCGCGATGGTGGCGCTGTTAACGCCTTACACGCTGGGGAAACCGGGATGGTGATTCTTGACCGGACGCCGTTCTACGCCGAGGCTGGTGGTCAGGTCGGTGATTCGGGGGAATTACTGGCCCAGGGCGTTCACTTCGCGGTCGATGATACCCAGAAGTATGCCAATGCCCGTGGCCATATTGGCCGACTCACCGAGGGTGTTCTGCAGCTCGGTGATGCCGTTGATGCGCGCATTGATCAAGACCGCCGTCATCGGACCACGCTAAATCACACGGCAACGCACCTACTGCATGCCGCGCTGCGGGAGATACTCGGCGAGCATATCCACCAGAAGGGGTCACTGGTCGCGCCCGGTCGCCTGCGTTTTGATTTCTCGCATTTTGAACCGATTGCCACGGATGCCCTGCAGCGAATCGAGTTACTGGTGAATGCATGGATTCGGCGGGATGAGGGGGCGGATATTTTCGAGACCGACTATGACAGCGCGGTCGAGCTTGGGGCGATGGCGCTGTTTGGCGAGAAGTATGGAGACCGGGTCCGTGTTGTGCGGTTCGGCGATTTCTCAACCGAACTGTGCGGTGGTTGCCATGTCCCCCGTACGGGTCGTATCGGCCTTTTCTCGATCACGACAGAGGCCGCTGTCTCCTCCGGCGTCCGTCGGATTGAGGCCGTCACCGGCGAGGCGGCGGTCGAGCAGCTACAGCAAGCGCGTGAGACGCTGAACAGCGCCGCGGATCGATTGAAGACCACACCTGATCAGCTGTTGCCACGCATCGACCAGGAAATCATCAAAAGCCGGGACCTTGACCGCGAGCTCGGGCGTCTGCAGCAGCGGCTTGCCACACAGGCCGGACAGTCCCTTGCGGATCAGGCCGAGGAGGTGGCGGGGGTCAAGGTCCTGGCGGTCAGTGTGGAGTCAGGCGGTGACTCGCTTCGGGAGACGGTGGATCAGCTGAAGAACCGCCTGGGCAGTGGGGTCGTGGTTCTCGCGGCGGTGGCCGACGGTAAGGTCCGTCTGGTCGCTGGCGTCACCAAGGACGTGACTGATCGCATCAAGGCGGGTGACTTGATTAACGTCGTCGCAGAGCCGGTTGGCGGGCGTGGCGGCGGGCGGCCCGATTTTGCCCAGGCCGGGGGTAGTCAACCGGAAGCGGTACCGGATGCATTGAAACAGGTGCTGCCCTGGGTGCGGGCGCGTCTTGAGCAATAACTTGGAGCGAGAAGGTAAAGCATGTCGCTGATTGTCCAAAAGTTTGGGGGCTCATCCGTCGCCAACATCGAGCGCATCGAAAATGTTGCGCGCAAGGCCATGGCCTCACGTCAGGCAGGTCATGATGTGGTGATCGTGGTTTCGGCCATGAAGGGTGAGACGGATCGGCTGACTGAGCTTGCACACGGCGCGGCTCAGGGGCACGGTCCGCGGCCGCGTGAGCTCGACTTGCTGCTTTCCACGGGTGAGACGGTCACGATTTCGCTTGTCACCATGGTTCTGGAGCGTATGGGCGCCCCGGCGCGGTGTTATACCGGCGCACAGGTGCAGATCCTCACCGACAGTGCGTTCAGCAAGGCGCGCATTCAGGATATCGACGCCGAGGTGATCCGCGAGGACCTTGGCGCCGGTCGCATTGTCGTCGTGGCGGGCTTTCAGGGGGTGGATGAGAATGGCTCGATCACCACGCTCGGGCGCGGCGGGTCAGATACGACGGCTGTCGCATTGGCGGCGGCGCTTGGCGCTGATGAATGTCAGATCTACACGGATGTCGACGGGGTCTACACAACCGATCCCAGGGTAGTCCCAACGGCGCGCCGACTTGACCGGATTACGTTCGAGGAAATGCTGGAGCTCGCCAGTCTTGGCTCCAAGGTATTGCAAATTCGTGCCGTAGAGTTCGCTGGCAAATACCAGGTACCACTACGGGTACTGTCGTCATTCGAGGAGGGACCAGGGACGTTGATTACAATGGAAGGAGACAACATGCCCCAGGGCAGTATGGAAGAGCCCTTGATCGCGGGGATCGCGTTCAATCGGGATGAGGCCAAACTCACCATGATCGGTGTGCCGGACACCCCGGGTATCGCCGCACAGATCCTCGGCCCAATCGCAGAAGCGAACATCGAAGTGGATATGATCGTCCAGAACATCAGTAACGATGGGCTGACCGATTTCACCTTTACGGTGAACAAAAGCGAGTACGACCGCGCGCTGGAGATCCTGCGGCATCAGGCGGAAACGCTAGGCGCCCGTGAAGTGTTTGGTGATACCGGGATCGTTAAGCTGTCCCTCGTGGGCGTCGGGATGCGCTCGCATGCGGGCGTGGCGAGTTTGATGTTCGATTCGCTGGCCGCTGAAGGCATCAACATCCAGATGATCTCGACCTCTGAAATCAAAATCTCCGTGGTCGTCGCAGAGAAGTACCTGGAGTTGGGTACTCGCGCGCTTCATCGGGCGTTTGATCTGGATGACCGAAGCGGGAAAACAGTGAGCGTCGAGGGTGAGACGGCAAATTAAGTTACCCCCCATCCGAAGGGGTTCAATTTAACTAGAACGGCAGACAAGGGAGTGTTCAAGCGATACAATTGTCGCCTTCGGTAAACGGTTTCCATGCCGTTTGAAGGATATTTACCTCGCTCTACGAGTCCGAGAGGTAGGTAACACGACAATAATTAGGAGACGGCAGAATGCTCATTCTGACCCGCAGGGTCGGCGAAACCCTCATGATCGGCGACGATGTCGCGGTCACGGTATTGGGTGTCAAGGGCAACCAGGTTCGTATCGGGGTGAAGGCACCGCAGGACGTTTCGGTGCATCGGGAAGAAATCTACGATCGCATTCAGGACGAGAGCGAGAAGCCTTCCGGCTCAGACGATAAGGACAGCGACTGACGCTGGCCGGTTTACGGCCCAAGACCATTGCCGTATCCTCTTCGGTCTCATATGGAGAGGTGGCCGAGTGGCTGAAGGCGCTCCCCTGCTAAGGGAGTAAGGGCTTAATCGCCCTTCGTGGGTTCGAATCCCACCCTCTCCGCCAGACATAAAAACAGGGGCCGCAGGCCCCTTTTTTGTGTCTGACAGAAGCGGGGGTTCGAACCCACGAAGCAACAGGGCCTCACCGAATGATCTTCTGCCCGGTCTTCTGCCAGTCGGCGATAAACGTCTCGAGTCCTTTGTCAGTTAGCGGATGACTGACTAACCCACGAATCACCGCGGGTGGCATCGTGGCGACGTCCGCGCCGGCGAGGGCGGCAGCGCTGACATGGTTCGCTGAGCGGATGGAGGCCGCCAGGATTTTGGTCTCGAAGTCGTAGTTGTCGTAGATCGCGCGAATGTCATAGATGAGCTCCATCCCATCCAGATTGATGTCATCGAGCCGGCCGATGAACGGCGAGATGTAGGTGGCGCCGGCTTTGGCGGCGAGCAAGGCCTGATTGGCGGAAAAACACAAGGTCACGTTAACGGCCGCCCCCTCAGCGCGGAGGACGCGACAGGCCTTGAGCCCCGGTAATGTGAGCGGCACCTTCACCGCGACGTTCGAGGCGATGGCCGCTAGCACGCGCCCCTCTTTAATCATTTCCTCGGCATCGATGGCGGCTACCTCAGCCGAGACAGGTCCATCGACAATTCGGCAAATCTCCCCAACGGTTTCGAGAAAATCGCCACCGGCTTTCGCGACGAGGGACGGGTTCGTCGTCACCCCATCTAACAGACCGTACTCGTTCAGCTCGCGAATCTCATCGATCACCGCCGTATCGGCAAAAAATTCCATCTCAGCTCCTGACGTTCGAATAATCTCTGATCAATTACAGGGCAATACGCTGAGGTGCAACACTTTGGCGTGCATACGGGACGATTTCGGCGACTTCGCCGGACTCCCGACGCTGCTTTACGTCGCGCCAGTATGTCGCTGTGAGCAGATCCGCATGGGCCTCAAGGAAGGTTTGCCGCAGGGCATTGGGCATAGCCAGAAAGCGGATGAACTCCTCGGGGAAGATATCTCGAGGCCCCACGAAATTGCGGGCGCCATGGTCCATGAGCGGGTAGTCCTCGTCCGGCTCGGGTAGCTCAAAGAAATTGCACTCCGTGACCAGCATGACTTCGTCGTAGTCATAGAACACCACGCGCCCGGAGCTGGTGACGCCGAAGTTCTTTAGCAGCAGGTCGCCCGCGAAGATGTTGGTCTCCGCGAGATCCTTGAGGCAGCGGCCATAATCTAGAATCACCCGCTGCGCTTCGGTTGCCTCGACTTCCCGGATGTAAAGATTGAGTGGCCGGACACGGCGCTCGACGTAGGCATGGCGAAAGACCAGCTTGTCGCCTTCCTCGCTGACCGTGTGCCCGGCTTCGCGTAGCAGCTCCTCATGAAGCGCTCCTGAGAAACGTCCGAGGGGCAGCTCCAGATTGCGGAAATGCTGCGTATCGATCAGGCGTCCGGCGTGATCATGGCGTGACACCAGCCGATAACTCTCGTGGACGTCGTCGTGGGTCGTCGTCTTCGGTGGCCGAAAGACATCCCGCATGACTTTGAAGACCAGGTTAAACGAGGGGAGGGTGAATACGATCATGACCAGACCGGGTTCACCCGCGGAATGGACGATGTCGTCATCCGTCCGCTTAAGGTGCTGGATCAGAGAGCGATATCGTTCCGTTTTACCCTGCCGTAAGCGCCCGAGCACGGTATAGAGTTCGTCAATCGGCTTGCCTGGCAGGATGTCATGCAGGAACTGGACGGCCGCAACGACTGAGGTGGGATCCGCGAAGTAGTAGGAGCGTGTGTAAGAGAAGACCACGCCAATCTGATCGGCAGTGACCAGCGTGGCATCGACCTCAACCCCCTCATCGCCGTTGCGTAGGGCAATGACAATCGGTCGGCTACCGTTCTGCAGCCGGATCCGGCCGACGAGATAAGCCCTGGTGCCCTGAAAGAAGTGCGAGTCGATAAACTCAAAGCGCAGACACTGGGCATCGGCATCTTCGCCAATCGCCTCCCGGATGCGCCTTGCCATTGCCACCGCGTCTTTCCCGGAGTCGACATAGACCCGGCGAAAGCGGAAATCCTGAAGGATGGCTTTGCAAGCCCCCTCCAGGTCACCCCAGCAGGGGTAACGGCGCATGGTGAGTGACTCGATCCCCTCTTCGGGTGGTGGCTGGACGAATTCGACCGCGCTATCCACGCCACGGGTCCCAAAGACCCGCCGGGTGATGGAGTTGAAGAAGGTTTTCATGAAGCCCGCGTCGGGCATCGAGGCCACGCGCAGGCCGTAATACTCGCGGATACTGGGCCAGAGGGCGTGGTCGCTCAGTTGCTCTCCCAGGTCTTCGGGTAAGCCGTCGACCGTGCGCCGTACCCATTGTTCATAGAGCTCAATGCGTGCGGCAATGTCTGCCATCTGACCTTTCCAGTCGCGCTGCTCAAATCGACGCGCAGCGCGGCTGGTGATCCGTCGGAACTGCTGGTTGTAGCGCTCAAAGCCTTCGTGGATACGCCGTGCCGCCGCAGCCACCCCAGGCTGTTGCGGTGTCTGTATGGCGGGCTCGGCGTCCACGACCGTGCGCAGCCCCTAGGCCTGCATGCGCTTGACGATGGCCTCGCCGAACTGTGAGCAGCTGACCTTGGTGGCGCCGTCCATGAGGCGAGCGAAGTCATAGGTGACGTTTTTGCTGGCAATGGCCGCATCCATCCCCACGAGGACCAGGTCGGCCGCCTCGCTCCAACCGAGGTGACGCAGCATCATTTCCGCGGACAGAACGATGGAGCCCGGGTTAACCATGTCCTTGCCCGCATATTTCGGGGCGGTGCCATGGGTGGCCTCGAATACGGCATGGCCGGTCTGCTCGTTGATGTTGCCGCCCGGGGCGATGCCGATTCCGCCGACCTGCGCGGCGAGCGCATCAGACAGGTAGTCGCCATTCAGGTTCATCGTCGCGATGACTTCGAAGTCGGTCGGACGGGTGAGCACCTGCTGCAACGTGATGTCGGCGATGGAGTCTTTCACAAGGACCCGGCCGGCTGCGACCGCGGCGTCCTGCTCAGCGTTGGCCGCTTCCTGACCCTTTTCCGCGACAGTCCGCTCCCACTCACTCCAGGTGTACGTCTCTGCACCGAACTCGCGCTCGGCGAGTTCATAGGCCCAGGTGCGGAAGGCGCCTTCGGTGTACTTCATGATGTTGCCCTTGTGGACAATCGTCACCGACTTGCGCTGGTTGTCGATGGCGTACCGAATGGCGGCGCGCACCAACCGCTCCGTGCCCTCGCGGGAGATTGGCTTGATGCCAAAGCCGCATTCCTCAGGGAAGCGGATGTTGGCGTAAGCGGAGGGGAAGTGCTCGGCGAGGAATTGCTTGAACTGCTCGTTTTCACTGGAACCCGCCTCGAACTCGATGCCGGCGTAGATATCCTCGGTGTTCTCCCGAAAGATGGCCATGTCCACCTGATCGGGGTGCTTGACCGGGGATGGCACGCCGTTGAACCAGCGCACGGGGCGCAGGCACACATACAGGTCAAGCACTTGGCGAAGCGCCACGTTAAGTGACCGGATCCCGCCGCCGACCGGCGTGGTCATCGGGCCCTTAATCGAAATCAGGTACTTGCGGATGGCCTCGACGGTCTCGTCGGGTAGCCAGGCACCCAGCTCATTATTGGCCTTCTCGCCGGCGAGCACTTCCATCCAGTGGATTTTGCGCTGGCCGCCATAGGCCTTTTCCACCGCGGCATCCACCACGCGCTGCATGACGGGCGTGATATCAACGCCGATCCCATCCCCTTCGATGTAGGTGATGATGGGGTTATCGGGAACGTTCAACACGCCATTATCAAGGGTGATGGGTGCGCCATCCGCGGGGACCTGGAGTGTGCTCATCGCGATTCTCTCTCCTACTGATAATTCGATCGACTAAGTCGTTATTTTTTCACAATTCTCGGGCCGAAAACAGCGAGAGTCGGTCCTCCCCCGATCTGCGGAACTTGTTCCCTGTCATGGCAGACGGAGGGAGGAGGGCTGTAGTCCACGCCAAACGAGGGCCAGGGAGGTTGTCGTGAGCCAAATGAGGAATGTGTTTATCTTTGGGCTGGATGATTTTCATCGCCGGCAGCTCGCGACGATACAGGGTAGCAAGCAGATCGCGTTTCACCCGCTGCTCAACAAACACGAGGCAATCCACCCCGAGCGGTTTCCCGTCAACGAAATGCTTGAGAAGAGTCGCGCGACGCTCGAGGCTTTTTCCGGCAGCGTGGATGCGGTCTGCACTTACTGGGACTTCCCGACCAGCACGCTGGTACCCATCCTTCGAGAGCGGTGGGGGTTGAGCGGCGCAGGGCTGAACGCGGTCCTGCGTCTTGAGCATAAGTACTGGGCCCGGCTCGAGCAGCAGGCCACCGTGCCAGACCTCATTCCGGGGTTCGCTGCAGTGGATCCGTTCGCTGATGTTCCTCGGGCGGGGCTGACGCTGGATTACCCGTTCTGGCTCAAGCCGATCAAGGCCCACTCGTCCTATCTGGGATTTCGGATTGATTCTGATGCGCGGTTTGATGAGGCGATCAAAAAGATCCGCCGAGGCATCGCGCAATTTGGTCAACCCTTTAACGAGGTGCTCGAAAAAGCGTCACTGCCGCCGGAGGTCTCGGCAGTGGACGGCTATCACTGTATCGCTGAGCAGATCATTAGTGCGGGACAGCAGTGCACGCTGGAAGGTTATGTGTTCGAGGGCGATGTGCATGTTTACGGCATCATTGACTCGATACGCGCGGGCCGCCATCGATCAAGCTTTCAGCGTTATCAGTATCCCTCACAGCTTCCTCGCCGTGTCCAGGATCGGATGATTGACGCGGCGCGTCGAGTAATCACCCATGCGGGCTACGACAACGCGCCGTTCAACATGGAGTTTTTCTGGTCACGGGCAACGGATCAGCTTGCCTTGCTCGAGGTGAATGCCCGTTGCTCAAAATCTCACTCGCCGCTCTTTGTTGAGGTGGATGGCGCGTCTCATTTACAGGTCATGGTGAATCTCGGGCTCGGCGAAGCGCCGGCGTTTCCTTACCGTCAGGGTCAGTCCCCGATGGCCGCGAAGTTCATGTTGCGGGTCTTCCGGCCAGGGATTGTCAGGCGCGTGCCCGAGGCGGCCGATATCGAGGCGTTAAAGGCGCGTTTCCCCGAAGCCGAGCTCCATGTGCTCGTGGAACCGGGGATGGATCTCGATACGCTGCGATTTCAGGACAGCTACAGCTATGAGATCGGGGTGATTTTCCTGGGCGGCCAAAACCAGGCTGATCTCCTCGCCCGATACCGAGAGGCGATACGGATCCTCGGCTTTGAGATTGATCACGCTTCAAAGGCCGCATAGCGCTCCGAGAGCATGGGGCCCACGGCTTTCCAGAAACGGAAAAAGCCATGTGTCGCGTGGGGCCAGACGGTGACATCCCATTCTCTAGGCACTTTGACCAGCCGAATCCCCACAGCTGACAGGATGGGTTCCACAGCGGCGAGGGCATCGGCGGTCGGCCCGGCGGGAACCCAAGGCGTGACGAGCGTTCCGATCCCCGCTGTTTGAAGCAGCTCGACAAGACGATCACCCGCTGCGGTATCCACGAGGTCAATCGGGCCAAGTGCTTGGACACCCGGATTGCGGGTCATCGCATCGACAAGCGCATCGGTGACAAAGCCCTGCACGTGAGCTGATATCGACAGTGGGCTGCGCCATCCAGTCGTCTGCAGGCTTACAACCAGCGGCCAGTGTCTTTCGCCAAAACACGACTCCGGATGCAGGTCCTCCTCGGTGATCAGCAGCCCCGTTGTCTCGCTGAGCTCGAAATCGGGCTCATCCGGGATGGGCTGAAGCGGCGGCCGGTCACTCGCCGGCGGTGCAGGCGCCTCTGCGGCGAGTGAGTCGACGGGGTTAAAGCGCCCATTGGTATAACGAGCGATATTCGACGGACGGGCCAAATAGGTTTTCCCGGCGGTGTGATGACCGGCCACCCAGCGCCACGACAGCGTATTGGACGCGGGGTCGCCGTCGAGGAGGTGGCGCAGGAAAAAGTCCGCGCCGATTGCCCACGGCAGCGCGAGGGTGAATACCCAGATGCTCGCGAACCACATCCGTGCATGGTTGTGCAGATAACCCGTCTGGATGAGCTCATCGACCCAGGCATCGAAGCACTCGATACCTGTGTTTCCCTCCAGCGCGTTGAGCAAAAGCTGGTTTTGCCGTTTGTCCCTCGCGATGCCCGTAAGCGCCTCATCCAACGTCTTTCGGTAGTCGTGCCAATGCACGGGTCGGCGCTCGAGATAGCCCTTCCAGTAACTCCGCCAGCAGACCTCCTGAATGAACTTCTCGGCGCCCGTCAGCCCGTGGACGCGCGCGGCCGCGTCGATCACCTCCTCCTCGGTCAGCAAGCGATGGCGGAGCCAGGGCGATAGCCCAGAGACGCGGTTGTCGCCATTCGGGCCAAAATCATGGTTACGCCAGTCGGTGTAGTCGGCGCCTGCGTGCGGGAGGAATTGGGCAAGGCGGGATTCGCCGGCTGCGCGCGTTGCTTCGAGCGGGTTCATGAAGCCTCCGAATCGGATGCATGCTCACATTCGAGCAGTTGACGTTTCACAGCGGTGCCTGCGATGTAATGGCCCAGCGCGCCATTGTGGCGAATGACCCGGTGACACGGTAGCAGCACCGGCAGTGGGTTGGCCGCTACCGCGCTCGCCACCGCGCGGACAGCGGTCGGCCGACCAACCCACCGGGCGAGTGCCGAGTAGCTGATCGTGGATCCAAAGGGGATGTGCGTTAGGGCCTGCCAGACTGCACGCTGTAGCGCTGTTCCTTGCAGTGCGATATCGAGCCACCCGTCTGCCTGGTGCCAGGGCGATGGCACGGGTTCTGCGGGGCTATACGGTGTGGGGCCGCGGTCGCTAAAGTGCGCTCGGTAGAGTGCGGTTGGCGAGCCCTCAAGCTGCATCCAGCCGCCCGGCCCCTGCCAGTCACGCTGTATCCGCTCTGATGAGCCGCTAACGGGCGTATCCACAATCCGGATGTGCGGCATGATGCCTGGCAATGGGGTCCTCCCGTGGGCAAGTCCGCGTTATCCTAACGGTTGACGTTTATCCCCTACCAGCAGATACGAGGCAACTATGGCCGATACCGCGAAGCCCTGGGCAACCGCCATGCCCGACGCGCAGTTCCAGCTGATGCACGATATTCTCGCCGCACCGAGCCCGATCGGGCTTGAAGGGGCGATGACCCACGGCGTGCTCAAGCCCTATTTCGAGCAAATTGCCCCCGATGGCTGGACCGTGCAGACATTCAAGGGCCATGCTGGTGTGGTGCTCGATACGCACCCGGGCCGCGATGATCTGTTCACCGTCATGGTGATTGGTCATGCCGACAAGATCCGCATGCAGGTTCGCAGCATCGGCGAGGACGGCAAGATCTGGATTAACAGTGACTCGTTTCTGCCCACCACCCTGATTGGACACGAGGTCACCCTTTTCAGCGAGGATCCGGACGCCCCGGGCCGTTACCGACGCCTGGACGGGGGCACAGTGGAAGCACTGGGCGCCATCCACTTCGCTGATCCGAAACTGCGAAGCGGGGAGAAGGGCGTGCGTAAGGAGCAGCTCTATGTGGAGCTACAGCTCCATGGGAAAGACCGCAAAAAGCAGGTGGAGGCGCTGGGGATTCGCCCGGGCGACAGCATCCTGATGAACCGGCCGATTCGCCGAGGGTTCGGGCCTGATAGCTTTTATGGGGCGTATCTCGACAACGGGCTTGGCTGTTTCGTCGCGGCCGAGTCCGCGCGGCTTGTTGCCGAAGCGGGCGGGGCGAAAAACATTCGCATGCTGTTCGCCGCGGCGACCTATGAGGAAATTGGCCGCTTTGGCAGCCGTGTGCTCGTCAGCGAGATGCGACCGGACGCGATCATCGGTGTCGATGTGAACCACGACTACAAAGCCGCGCCGGGGATCGGTGACAAACGGATGGCCCCGATCTCCATGGGGGATGGCTTCACCATGAGCGTGGGATCGATCGTGAGCGAGCAGCTCAATCGTCGCATCGAAGCCGTGGCGCATGAAAAAGCCATCCCGATCCAGCGGGATGTGGTCGGCGCCGACACGGGAACGGACGGTATGGCCGGCGTGCTTGGTAATGTGGACTGTGCCGCAACGTCCGTGGGCATGCCGATCCGCAATATGCACACGATCTCTGAGAGCGGCTGCACGCGTGACGTGCTGGCGTGCACACACGCGGTCGCAGAGACCTTGCAGGCACTCGATACGGAAGAGTCGCGGACTGGCCAGCTGGCGGCCGCGTTCTGTGCCGACCACCCCCGCCTTGATCAGGCGGCAGGCCTTGACCATCGAGGCCTGGGGGACAAGGACGCCTAAGCGGGCGCTGCGCCGTCGCCCGTGAGCGTTTTCAGGTGGTCATCGATCCAGAGCACCCGGTCAGCCCGGGCCTGTAGGTCGGTGGCCACCCCCGTGCTGAAGACTGCAAGCTCAATGCGCTTGCCATGCTCGGAGAGATGCTCAACGGCGTCCATCAGATCGGCGTCGCCGGATGACAGGACCAGGCCGTCATAGCGCTCCTGATGGATGAGCGCGAGCGTAGCCAGGCCGACATCCACGCCCATCTGACGTTGGTTGAACAGTTGGTGCTGGCCGCTACCGTGTGGGCAGCGGACATCGACCTTCGTGGCACAGTCTGCGCACCAGGCGGCGCGGACGGGCTCGCTTTTTAGCCCGTAGAGACGAACGATCAGGTTCGGGCCGTGGGGCACGGCGGTTTGAAGCCAGTTATGGAAGCGGTCTCGACCCTCGTTTGGCTCATCCTGAGCGGAATTGAGAAAGTAGCCGCGCCAGAGTGGGCCCAGCTCTTCTTCGATCAGTGTGCGCAGCCGCAGATAGTCAATCCGGCGCTGGGCACCTAATAGCGCGAGATTGTTCGCGTGGATGTAGCTTGCATCGATCAGCCAGAGTCGGCGCATGAAGGTCGTCCAGTCGGGGCAAAGTCCGTTAGGGTAGCGTAATGATGGAAGTCGAGCACTTGCCCCGGCTCGCCGCCGCGCTGGCCTTGGGGGTGATCGTCGGGCTTGAGCGCGGCTGGCGACTGCGCACGGCCGAGGAGGGCGAGCGGGTAGCGGGTGTGAGAACCTTCCCGCTGATTGGCCTGGCCGGCGGAGTGACGGGCCTGTTGGCGCTTCGGTTCTCTGATCTGGTGGTTCCTGTGGCGCTGCTGGGGTTGCTGGCGCTGTTGGTGCTGGGTTATCGCTTCAGCGTCGAGCGCCAGGGTGACTACGGCATCACCACCGAGGTCGCGGCATTCCTTGTGTTTTTGCTGGGCGTTCTTGCGGGCACCGGGGAGATGCTGCTGGCGATTAGCGGTAGCGTGCTCACCGCCATGCTGCTCGGTTTCAAGCCGAGTTTGCATCACCTGCTTACCCGAATAGACGGGCCCGAGCTCAGGGCGATTCTGCAACTCACGCTGATCAGCGCGGTGATTCTGCCCTTGCTGCCGCGCAGCGGTTTTGGGCCATGGGATGTGCTTAACCCCTACGAGCTCTGGCTGATGGTCGTCCTGATCAGCGCCATTGGGTTCGCCGGGCATTTCGCGGTGCGACTGGCCGGACCGCAGCGCGGTGTGTTGCTTACGGGCCTGTTCGCCGGCTTGGCCTCATCCACTGCGCTGACCCTCACCCTGTCCCGAGCGGCGCGCGAGCAACGCGCCCTGCAGCCAGTGTTCGCCGCGGCGATTATCACCGCCAGTACCACCATGTTCCCTCGCATGCTGTTACTGGTCGGCGCGGTGGCACCGGACATGTTGCCCGGTCTGTATTTGCCCATCGCGCTGCTCACCGCCATGGGTTTTCTGGCTAGCCTAGTACTGATCTGGTTAGCGCGTGGTGTTGCGGGAAACGCCATTAACCCGCCCATGCAGCAGCCCTTCGAATTGACCACGGCCCTGCAGTTTGCCGTGCTGCTTGCCGTGGTTATGGTTGGCGCTGAAGCGCTTCGCCAGTATGCCGGCGAGGCCGGTATCTATACGATTGCCCTGGTATCCGGGCTGACGGACGTCGATGCCATTACCTTGTCTTTAACGCGGATGACCGAGGATCGATTGGCACTGGGTATTGCCCAGCAGGGCGTGATTCTGGCGGCGCTGGCTAATACGGCGGTCAAATTGGGGCTTGGGGTTGTGATTGGCGGGCGATCGATGGTCTGGCGCCTGCTGCCAGGCCTGGGTGTCGTGATTCTGGCGGGTGTGTTTTGGCTGATCACGGGATAGTGCTCGATGAGACAACGAGTTGACGGGATAAGAGGGTTCCTGCGCTCCCTGCTCATCTACGCCGGGCCATGGCGTCAGCCCGGCCTGCGCAGACTGTACGCGCCGTTAGTCAGGCCCGGCATGACCGTGTTCGATATTGGTGCCCATCTGGGTGATCGTACGCAGGCGTTCGCTGGACTGGGTGCCGCTGTGATTGCGCTTGAGCCGCAACCCCAGTTGCAGCGCTATCTGGCCTGGCGGGTTCGGGGGCTTTCTGCCGTCACGGTGCTCGGACAGGCGGTGGGTGCCAGTCCAGGCCACGCTTCACTGGCGATGAGTCCGCGACATCCCACGCTGGCCACATTGTCATCGGCCTGGCGCCGCGACATCGGAGGGCGCAATGCGGCATTTGCTCAAGTGAACTGGGAGGCGTCGATCGACGTAGAGGTCACCACGCTCGACGCGCTGATTGCGCGCTTCGGTATCCCGGGTTTTTGCAAGATTGATGTTGAGGGGCATGAAGCGGCGATCCTGGAAGGCCTGTCGCAGCCCTTGCCGGCGCTCTCCCTGGAATTCGTGGCGGGTGGCGAGGCCATCGCTGAGCGCTGTCTCGCGCGGCTGAATGCGCTTGGTGACTACGAGTTCAATGTGGTGGCGGGCGAGGCAAGACGCTTTGAGTGGCATCAATGGATGGGCCCTGCAGCGGTTCAGGCCTGGATCAGGCAGAATGCGAACCGTGTGGGCTCAGGTGATCTGTATGCCCGACTAATCGATGGGGAGCCAATCGAGTGATCCGACAGATTTTGCTGACCTTGGTCGTCGCGCTGGTTGTGTTCCTCGTCGTCCAGGCACGACGCCGTTCCAGTCGTGTCGCGCGTGAAGACCACTCAACAGATCCCCGCTTTACCCCCCAGGCCATCGCCGGGTGGGTATTACTCGCTGTCATGATCGGCGCGGCGATCGGTGTCGCCTTTTTGCACAATGGAAGCCTCTAGACGCCGGCAGCGGCTCGGCGCGCTTGGTAGCGCTGAACCACGGCGCCCATGTCCGCACTGCTGTAAGCCCTCAGGCCACTGACCACCATTTTCTTCCAGCACCGACCGATCTGCTGCCCGTCTTCAAGAATATCGAAATCAAACCGCGCATCCCCGCGTTTGCCGCTCACTTCGAGGTGGGTCTGTGTAAGGCTGAGCGACGGGGGGGCGGTCAGCGGTCTGTCAAAAGCCAGCGCCATGCTGTCATAGACCACCAGAGGCCGATCAGGATTGAACATCACCTGATGGGCTTCGAGCAGTGGTTGCAGCAGATCGGGGAAGGTCTGACCCGAGCAGGCGACATAGGCTTCGATAACCCCCCGTTGTACGGCTGGCGGTGCCGGCATGCGCGGGCCGAACTCGACGCCGACGTAATCCCGGCCAGCTGCGTCCGCAATGCTGAAAGCGGTCTCCGGGGCGGTTGGGAACCGCAAAGGCGTATCCGCCCTGAGCATTCCCCGAAAGGTGAGCGTCATGTGGCGGGCCAGTCCGTAGTGCTCGACAATCAGGGCAAAGAGCAAATCACCCGGAACGCAAAATCGCGGCGCGTCGACATCGTGGATCGGGTTGTGATCGCCCGCGATGTCCTTAGCAAACCCGCTCCCCTGCTGCGCCGAGACCACTACTGTGTCTTGTTCACAGCGATAATACGGAGCGAGCAGTGCGGCAGGCGAGTCCTCTGTCGAGGTCATCAATGCTGACTTCCGGACACTTATGCCTGCCCCGCTGCCTGGATCCACTCCACAACCCGATTACGCGAAACGACAGCGCCACCGGCTTTGAGCTGCTCAGTCAGCCGATCGGCATCAGCAGCCGCCAATTGTGCGGGCGAGGTCACGCCGAGCTTTTCCAGGCGCTTTTGCATGGCTGGGCCGATGCCCTTGATACCGGTGAGGTCAGTGCCGCTCGACTGGGGTGTTGGTGACGGACTGGCCTTGGGCTGGGCTGGCGCCTCAGGGCGACTCGCTGGCGCTGACGGGCTGGCCGTCTCGCCATTGTTTCGGTTACTGGGCAGCCACCACAGGGCCATGTCCATCCAGCGTCGCATCAGATCATTCCACATCGCGTTCTCTCCTTTGTTGCTTTGGGGAAGTTCAATTCTGAGTGAGTGTCTCGTCGATTTCAGCCAGAGTGTCCGGATTCGGGTGGCCATCAGCAACTAATCCGGCGTCTCGCTGAAAGGCTCGCAGCGCCGAGCGGGTGGCCGGCCCCATCCGGCCATCCGGCGATCCGGCATCATACCCACGCTGGTTGAGTGCCGTCTGCATGGCCTCGATCGTTTTGATCGCCAAAGGCGGCTCATCGGGTGGGGCACGGTCGAGACCGGGCGCACCGATCAGGCGGTCAGCAAGGTGTCCGACGGACAAGGCATAAAAGCGGGACGGATTCCAGCGCATGATCACATCAAAATTCTCGTAAACGAGGAACGCAGGGCCTTGCGCGCCCGCGGGCACCAGCAGTGTTGCGTTGAGGTCAGCATTGGGTAGGACACTCCCGTTGGTGCCCTGTATGCCGCGCTCCGCCCAGTCACGTAGGCTCGCCTCGGTTTCCGCCAGGCTGTAATCAAAGTCTTGAGGGAGGCGAACCTCCCGGCCCCAGCGCTCACCCGCCTGCCACCCCCGTGCGGCCAGAAAAGCGCCGGCGGACTCTGCGGCATCGGCAAAGCTCTCCCAAAGGTCAGCGCGCCCGTCCCCGTCCGCATCAACGGCGTGGTCCCGGTAGACGCTCGGCAGGAACTGGAAGTTGCCCAGGGCCCCGGCCCAAGAGCCCCGCAGGCGATCAGCCTCGACCGTCCCGTTATCAACAAGCTGCATCGCGGCAATCAGTTCATCGCGAAAAAAGGCGCCGCGGCGGCGATCACAGGCCAGTGTTGCCAATGACCGAATGGTTGGCATATCCCCGACGTACTGACCGTAATGCGTCTCGAGGCCCCAGAAGGCCACGATGTAGCGCCCGGGCACCCCATAGCGCTCGCGGATGCGCTCGAGTTGCGCCTCATGCTCGGCAAGCAGGGCACGGCCTTGCTCGATACGCGTTTGGGTCACGCGCTGGTCGAGGTAGCCTTTCAGCGTGCTGGTGAACTCGGGCTGATTGCGGTCGAGTTCAATGACTCGATCACTGGGTTCAACGCCGGTAAGCAGCTGATCGGCCACCTCACGGCTGACGCCTTCGTCTGTGGCATCTGAGTGAAGGTCCGACAGGCATGCCGAGAAGTCGGCCTGCACCGACGCGGTGGCCAGCAAGCCAGTTAAGATTGCGCCCTTCGCCAGACGATTGAACCGCGCTGTCATTGCACCCACCCCTCGAGCCCGTTGGGCCCTTCGTCGATGATATATTGCAGCATAGTGCAAACCGGCGACCGGAGTCATTGTGCCGATCCTGCTTATATTGTTCATTTTCATCCCGCTTGGCGAGATTTTTCTACTGATCGAAATCGGTCAGGTGATTGGGGCCTTAGCCACCATCGCGCTGTGTCTGCTTACCGCCGGGCTAGGCGCGGCCTTGTTGCGGCAACAAGGCCTGCAAACGCTGGCCCGCGCGCGGCAGAACCTTGACCGTGGCATGGCGCCCGCCATGGAGCTGCTCGAGGGTGTGGCCTTGCTGGTGGGCGGGGCGCTGTTGCTGACGCCCGGGTTTGTCACTGACAGCCTTGGCCTGATTTGTCTCGTGCCGCCGACGCGCCATGCGCTTGTGCGCCTGGCGCTCGCCCGGCTCGAGGTCCAGTACGGCCCGGCGGGTCCGCCACCGGGAGCGCATAACTCATCGCGGGGGCATACCCCAGACGTGATCGAGGGCGAATTCGAGCGCCGGGATGACGATCATCCCGATCAGCGCTAATCCAGAGAGCCTGCCCTGATCGCTATCGTGCAGATCCTCGCGCCCGTCGTGCTCATTATCACGATGGGCTGGGCGCTGGTTCGCACCGGCTTCCTGTCAACCCCAGCGGTGGGAGAGCTCAATCGCCTAACATACTGGGTCGGTCTACCGGCGCTGCTCATTCAGCGTATTGGGACCGCAGCCCCAGATTTCGGCCGTGTTGGCGACATGCTTTCTGTTCTGCTGCTTGCGACAGGCGTGAGTGTGCTTGTTGCGGCATTCGTTGCTCGCCTTTGGCGGTTGCCGGGGCGTTCGTTCGTGACCTTTGTCCATGGCGCTTATCGCGGCAACCTCACTTTTGTCGGCTTACCCGTTGTGATCTATGCCTTCGCAGGCAGCCCTGAGGCATCGACCTATGAAGCAGTCGCATTGGTCGCCTTTGTGCCGTTGGTGGTCATCTACAACATCGTCGCTGTGACCGTTATGCAGTTGCCAGGGCGTCAGGCGCCAATGGTGGCTTTATCTCGTGTGGCCAGGGGCGTCGGAACTAACCCGATTTTATTGGGGACCCTACTGGGGGTCTTGCTTGCGCTCTCCCCGTTGGCCCTGCCATTGGCAGCAGACCGGACGTTGGCAGCTGTCGGGCAAATGGCCCTTCCTCTTGCCTTGATTGGCATTGGCGCAGGCCTTTATGCAACTCGGATCCGGGGTCGAGTGCGATGGGCGGTTGGCGCCGCGGCACTCAAAACAACAGTCGGTCCATTGGCTGGGCTGTTTTTTGGCGTTACTTTCGGCTTGAGTACGGATGAGTTACGGCTTGCATTAGTCTTTCTGGCTTGTCCAACGGCCTCGGCAGCCTATGTGCTCGTCCAGCAAATGGATGGAGATACCGCACTGGTCGCGAGCACAATTGTGCTCAGTCACCTGTTCGCATTGCCCGTGATGTTGCTTGTGCTGGCATTAACCGCCTGATTCAGCTCTTCCTCCAGTGCCTCAGCCGCGGCCGCCCGGGGTCGGGCGAATCGGGCAAGCAGCGTATAGACGACCGGGGTGAGATAGAGGGTAAACAGGGCGGCTAGTCCGAGCCCGCCGAAGACGACCCAGCCAATGGCGCCACGGCTCTCAGCGCCGGCACCGCCACTCAGGATCAACGGCAGACCGCCGAGCACGGTGGCGATCGTGGTCATCGCCACAGGCCGCAGGCGAACTCGGGCACTGCCCAGCGCGGCGTCACGCACACTCGCGCCGCGATCCCTCAGCTGATCGGCGAACTCCACCAACAGAATACCGTTCTTCGCCATCAGCCCGATGAGAAGAATGAGCCCGATCTGCGAGTAGATGTTGATGGAGTTGCCAGTGAGCGTTAACGCCACCATGGCCGCGGCAAGTCCAAAGGGAACCGTTGCCATCACGACCAGCGCACTCATGAGGCTCTCGAACTGGGCGGCAAGCACAAGGAGCACCACCACCAGCGCCAGAGCATAGGTCAGTAAGACCTCCTGGCGGGTCTCCTCTAGCGTTTCCGCTTCGCCCGTGGTCAGTAGGGTGATGCCGGCAGGAAGGACCTCATCGGCCAGGCCACGGAGCTCATCGACCGCGGTTTGCAGTGGATAATCCGCATCGATGGACAGATCGATGCTGATCGCACGCCGTTGCGCCTCTCGGTCAAGCTCTGCGGCGACGCCTTCTTCGGTCAGGGTAACCAGACTCGATAGGGGCACCATCTCGCCTTCATCCGAGCGCACGCGCAACGCGTCAATATCGCGCGGGGTGAGCATTGTTCCAGTCCGAGCCTGCAGGCGTAATGGGATCGACTGGTCGGCCACACTGAGGTCCAGCACATTGTAGCCCGCGATCATGGCTTGCACCGTATCGCCAAGATCCTCGACGGCCACGCCGAGATCCCGGGCACGTTGCCGATCGATGTTGACGCGCAATTGCGGTTGGGTCGGCGAGTAGCCGACGCGCGCATCACCAAGCGCGGGCAGTTGCTCGTCGATGGCCGCCGTGAACGCCTGGGCGGCCTCGTTGATGGCGTTGTAGTCACTGCCGAGTAACACCACCTCGAGCCCACCGCCCACGCCGCGCAGCCCGAGGCTGTTCGGACTACCGACAAAAAGCTGGACGCCCGGCAGATCGGACAGGGCGCGCCTCATCTCCCCCATGATCGCCTGCTGGCTGCGTTCACGGTCTTCCCAATCGGCGAGTGGGGCGACAATGAAGATCCGATTCGGATCCCAACGCCCTGCGATGGTGAACAGTCGCGCAATGTCTCCACGCTCGACCAGCGGCGCAAGCCGCGCCTGCATCCGCCAGGCCTGACGTTCGCTGTATTGCAGCCCGGCGCCGTCGGGTCCGGACGCGGAGACGAAAACAAGGCTGCGATCTTCGCTGGGCAGCAGTTCCTGATCGATGTCGGTGAATAGCGCGGCGCCGCCGGCGAGAAGGAGCAGGGCAGCCCCGCTCGTGGCGAGGGGCCGGTTGACCAGACGCTCGAGACTGCGCGCATAACCGTCGGCGAGGGTATGGCCCACACGACGCAGGGCCAGGGTGAACCGGCCGGGCGATGCCTGCGTTTTCAGCAAACGCGCAGCCAGGGCTGGGACCAAAGACAGGGCGACAAACGATGAAATCGCCACAGCCACGGCCAGTACCACCCCGAATTCCCGAAATAGCCGTCCAGCCGTGCTGGGTATGAGCGAGATCGGGACAAAGACGGCGATCAGCACTGCCGTTGTTGCGATAACGGCAAAAAACACCTGGCGGGTGCCGAGCAGGGCAGCGGCGCTCGCCGCCAGCCCCTCGCGACGCCGCCGCTGAATATTCTCAAGCACCACGATGGCATCATCCACGACCAGCCCAGTGGCGAGGACGAGAGCGAGCAGCGTTATCAGATTGATTGAAAACCCGAGAATCCAGATTGCCGCCACCGTGCCGATCAGGGCGAGCGGTATGGTGATAGAGGGGATGAGCGTTGCCCGGGGTGATCCGATAAATAGCCAAATGGCCGCCACCACAATGAGCGCAGCAGCCACGAGCGTGAACAGCACCTCACCAATCGCACCGCGGATAAACCGGGCATCATCCGAGGTTTTGATCAGCTCAACACCTTCCAGGCGTGGATTGAGTGCCTCGAGCGCTTCGTCCACGCCAGCGCTGATCTCCAGGGTATTGGATCCCGCCTGGCGGATAATTCCCATGCCAAGGATGGACTCGCCATTCAGCTCAACCTTGCTGCGGGCATCGGCGGGGGCCAGTACGGCGTTGGCCACATCGCCCAACCGCAGCCCCGGGCGAAGCGTTAAGGCCTCAATCTGCCGCGGCGTGTCGATGGTGGCGTCAGCGCGGACGCGAAGTTCAAGGTCGCTGTTGCGGTAGCTCCCCGCTGGAATATCCAGGTCCGCATTCTCAAGGCGCCGGATCAGATCGTTGACATCCAGGCCATGGGCGGCGAGCTGGAGAGGATCAGCAGAAACCTGCAGTTCTCGTGCGCGGTCGCCGTAGACCGAGACATCCGCAACGCCGGGAATGGAGACCAGGGCGGGTACGATGTCATTGTCGACCTGGCGCGTTAGCTCATCGAGCGTCAGGCCCGGCGCGCGTGCTGCCACCCGGACAATGGGGCTTGCATCCCGATCCGCCTTGATGATGTTCACGCGATCCACGTCATCCGGCAGACTCCGCTCGATGCGCCCAACCGCTTCCCGAACATCGGCAGCTGCCGTATCCAGGTCGCTGCCAGGGTCAAATTCCACGACGATGCGAGTGCTGCTCTCCTCGCTGGAGGCGCTGATGGAGCGCACGCCAGAGACCCGCGCCACGGCGCCTTCAAGTCGTCGGGTGACTTCGGCGTCCATGGTTTCCGGCGCGGCGCCAGGGTATTGCGCAGTCACGGTGATGCGCGGTCGATCCACGTTTGGCAGTTCCCGGACTTCGATACCGAGTAGTGCCGCCACACCGGCAATCGCGATCAGCAGGTTGAGCACACCCACCAGCACCGGGCGCCGGATCCCAAGCGCTGGGAGACCTCCGCGGGACTCGCTCATCGGCGATCCGCGGGCTCGCGCTCAGCCTCGAGCGCCGGGTAGTTATCCAGCGAGTTGGCATCGATCAGGTTGACCTCGATGCCGGGACGAATGCGCTGAGTCCCCTCGCTCACCACATCCTGGCCCGCCTCAAGCGGGCCATCGACAAGGACATGCTTGCGTTCCCGGGCGATCAGCTCCAGGCCGACGCGTTCGGCTTTGCCCCCCTGTATGCGCCAGGCATAGGCGCCATTGTCGCCCCAGAGCAGGGCGGTTTCAGGTAGACGCCAGGCGCGCGGTCCTTCAAGGCGGGCGGTGACACGAAAGCGCATGCCCGGGCGCAGGGCATCGTCGGCATTGTGCACCCGCGCCTCGACGGGGAAGGTGCCGACGTCGCTATCGACCTGACTCCCAATTCGCTCAATGCGTGCTGTGCGCTTGGGCCCGTTGCTATGCCAGGTGTTCAGGCTGACCGCATCGCCACGGGCGAATTGGCCATAAAAACGCTCGGATAGAGAGAAACGCACCGTTAATGTCTCGCGATTGTCGAGTGTGGTCACCTCTGTCTCTTCGGTTATGCGGTCGCCCGGCTCGATGTCGGTGAGCCCGGTGTACCCGTCGAAGGGCGCACGAAGTGTCCGCTCATCCAGAGCGATTTGCGCCTGTTCAAGCTCGAGTTCGGCGAGCTCGACGTCGCGGCGGGCTTCGTCCACCGTGCTCGGAGCGAATGCCCCCGAGCCCTCGGCTCGCTCATAGCGGGCAAGCAGCCGCCGGGTATCGGCTAGCTCGACAGCCGCCAGGGCGACAGCAACCTGCTCGGCACGGTCATCGAGGCGCAGGAGAACCGAACCGGCGGTGACGGCCCGGTCCGCCTCGATTCGAATGGATTCGACCGTGCCTGATGTCTCCGGGAAAAGCCTGATGGAGCGCTCGGCTCGGGATGCGCCAACCGCTTGTACCTCAATCGTCTCGCGACTCGCCTCGACCGGTGTAACAACGACGTTGGCCGCAGGTTGGGCGAGTGCGCTGGAAGCCGCGCTGAGCGCGAGCAAAGCGATGGCGTGGAAACCGGTGCGATGACTCATTTCGCTAGCATACCGGCTTGGGCGCGCAGTGCGCAGGCATAAAAAAAGCCGCTGGCTTTTGACCAGCGGCTTTTTGAGCCCATAAGGGCAAGTTATGCGCGAACGCTTACTTGGCTTTGGTCTGGGCAGCAGCCGTCTCGGATGCCGTTTTGACGTTGGTCTCAACCAGCTTGCGGGCTTCGTTGACGAAGTCCTGGTTCATGGCGACGACCTTTTCGGCATCACCCTTGACCCGCTCGCTGAGATCTTTGGCCACCTTCTGCTGCTCTTCGGCATAGGCCTGGAGTGCTTTGGTGTCCTTGATGTCCAGCGCGGCGCGGGCCTGGCCTAGACCGATCTCGCTGTAGGTCTTGGCAGCCTCGAGCTGCGCTTCCATCAGCTTCTCGGTGTAGTCCATGGCCAGCTTCACGTAATCCCGCGTCGGGCCCATGAGCATCTTTTCGGCCTGCTCGCTGTACTTGCTGAAGTTTTCGTTCGTCATGGTCTAATCCTCTTGCAGTTGCTCGGGTGACAAGACCTTTTTGATCTTGTTGCAGTGCAATATACCAGAATTTTGGTGCGATGCAACAACCCCATTAACTTTCTGCTACGACGTCGCTCGTTTGGTACTCTGCCGCGGTCGTAGTCGACTTATTTCACCCAACAAGGCAATCAGACGATGAAGCACGTAGATGGACTGATTGAAAGCAGCCGCAGTGCCCTCATGGACTGGGCGGTGCAGGTCGCTGATGAATTTCAGGCCCTGGGGCCGTTGATGACGCGCCTTGCGACGCCGGAAGTCGGGCTGGCAGCCCTACGCCTCGCAGGCCTGATCCTCGCCGTGCTTGTGATTCATGAAGCACTGCGGCGTCTCACACGGCGGCGCCTGGATGCGGTCATTGAGCGCACCGCTACGAAACGCTCGGGCGCCCGACCCGTCCGTGGTCTGCTCACAATGGGCGTGGTCCTGTTGCGCGGGGCGCTCACGCTTGGACTGGCGGCCGCGGTGGGGGTTCTGATCAGTTTCGCGGTGTTCCCTGACGCTGGGCCAGGGGGTGCGATTGCCACTGCGTTTTTGCGCGCGTTTGTGACGGTTCACCTCATCCGGCTAGCCCTAGAGATCTTTTTGCAGCCCGAACATGCAACGGCTCGGCCATTGGCCCTTGAAAGCGCCAGGGCGTTGCATTGGCAGCGTCACATCATGGGTGTGGTGCAAGTGGGCGCTTACGGCATTCTGCTGATCGCACCGGCGATCCAGATGGCCGCGGAGGGCATTGGGCAACTAGTTGCGGGACTTGTCGTTCTGGCCGTCGCCCTGAGTCTGTTGCGGATGGTTCGAACGCTGCGGGGTGCTGTGCGCCAGTGGTTAGCAGCGAGCGCCAAGGCCAAACAGGGCGGTGTATTAAGCCCGATTTTAGGGGTGCTCGCACCGCTCTGGCACTGGCTGGCTGGGCTGTACGTCCTCATCATCTCGGCCCTGGCCATCGCTGCCCCATCCTCGGTGGTCAACGAAGTGCTGCTGGCCAGCCTGCTCAGTATCGCTCTTGGGCTCGGGGCAGGATTTCTCGGGCATTGGCTGAGCGTGCTCTCGCGGGCGAGGATTCCCATACCCGCCCGCTTTGGTCATCGCTTCGCGATGCTCCAGGTCCGGCTTAGAACCTGGTTGCCCCGATTGCTGGCCGTCGGTCACTTGCTACTCGGTTTAGCGGTCATTGGTGGGCTCCTTGAGATCTGGGGGCTTGCCGATGTCGGGCAGTGGCTTGCCAGTGATACCGGGCAGGCCCTGGCCGGTGCGCTGACCGGTGTGATTGGCATTTTGCTATTGGCTCTGGCGGCCTGGCTTTTTTCTGTGAGCTGGATTGAGGATCGGCTCAATCCTGAAACCGGTCACGGCGCCCCGGGTGCGCGGGAGAAGACACTGCTCTCGCTTTTTCGGAATGCCATTGCCATTGCCATTATTACGTTGGCTGGGATGGTGGCGCTCTCTGAGATTGGGATGAATATCGGCCCATTGATTGCTGGCGCGGGTGTCCTTGGTCTGGCCATCGGTTTTGGGGCCCAGAAGCTGGTACAGGACATTATTACCGGGGTGTTTATCCAGCTCGAAGACGCGATCCACAAAGAGGATTTCATCACTGCAGCCGGTATTAGCGGCACGGTTGAGCGTCTCAGCATCCGCTCGCTCGGGCTGCGCGATCTCTCCGGGACATTGCACATTGTGCCGTTCTCCTCGGTCGATACCGTGTCGAACTACACTCGCGACTTCGGGTATCACCTGGCGGAATACGGGGTGGCCTACCGCGAAAACATCGGGGAAGTTGTCGAGCATTTGAATGTGGCTTACGAGCGACTATGCGCCGATGAGGATATTTCCGGCGAAGTCACCGGTCCACTGGAGGTGGACGGCGTGACGGCGCTGGCAGACAGCGCCGTGAATGTTCGCGTGCGCATCCGCACGACGCCGGGGATGCAGTGGGCCGTCGGCCGGGCCTACAACCGGATCGTGAAGGAAGTCTTCGATGAAGTCGGGATCGAGATCCCGTTCCCGCACATGACACTGTACTTCGGCGAAGACAAGCAGGGCGTGGCACCGCCGGCTCACATTGCACTGGAGGACAAGACTAACCAGGAGACATAATGACGGTGAGCATCCACGAGGATGTGCGCATCCCCATGGCCGACGGGATAACCCTCTCGGCCCGGATCTGGCATCCACCAGACGCTGGCGAACATCCCGTGCCAGCAATCCTTGAGTACATTCCCTATCGCAAACGCGATTTCACCCGGGCGCGCGATGAGACCCTGCACCGCTGTTACGCCGAGCACGGTTACGCCGGCGTTCGGGTGGACCTGCGGGGTAGTGGAGAGTCTGAAGGCCTGCTCACCGATGAATATATTCAGCAGGAACTGGATGACGGATATGCCGTTGTCGAGTGGCTTGCCGAGCAGCCCTGGTGCGATGGCAACGTCGGGATGATCGGCATCTCCTGGGGTGGATTTAACGGGCTGCAGATTGCGGCCATGCAGCCGCCGGCCCTGAAAGCGATCGTGACGGTTTGCTCGACGGACGACCGCTACGCCGATGATGTGCACTACATGGGGGGGTGCTTGCTGGGGGACAACCTCTCCTGGGCCTCCGTGATGTTTGCCTACAATTCGCTACCGCCAGATCCGGCCCTGCGCGGTGAGGACTGGCGGCAGCTCTGGCATCAGCGGCTCGAGGCCAATGCGCCTTGGCTGATCAAGTGGCTTGAGCACCCGGCACGGGATGATTACTGGCGCCACGGCTCAATCTGCGAGGACCACGCCGCCGTGCAATGTCCGGTCATGGCGGTCAGTGGCTGGGCAGATGGTTATACCGATGCGGTGTTTCGGCTACTCGAGCAGCTCTCGGTACCCCGTCAGGGGTTGGTCGGGCCCTGGAGTCATAAATATCCCCATCAGGGCGTCCCAGGGCCCGCCATCGGGTTTCAGCAAGAGACCCTGCGCTGGTGGGATCGATGGCTGAAAGGCCGCGAGACGGGAATCATGCAGGAGCCGATGCTCCGGGCCTGGGTGCAGGAGGCAACCGAGCCTGCCACGCGTTATCACCATCGCCCGGGGCACTGGGTCGGCGAGCGTGCGTGGCCCTCGCCATATGTACAGCCCCAAATGCTGTACCCCGCCACCGGTGGTCACCTGCGCGATACGCCAATGGCGGCGGGTGACGATCAATTTATTCTGCAATCACCGCTCAGTTTGGGGCTGTTCGCCGGCAAGTGGTGCAGTTACTCCGCCGGGCCGGATCTGCCTTACGACCAGCGTGAGGAGGATGGCGGCGCACTGGTGTTCGAGACCGATCCCCTGGACGCCCCGATGGAGTTATTGGGTGCCCCGGAGCTGACCTTGCGCTGTCGGGTCGATCGTCCGGTGGCGCAGGTGGCAGCGCGGCTCTCTGATGTGGCCGTCGATGGCAAGGCCACGCGGATCACCTACGGGGTGCTGAACCTGAATCATCGCGAAGGGCATCACGCCCCGGAAGCGCTGACCCCGGGTGAGGCATTCACCGTCGTGCTCAAGCTCAATGACCTCGGCCACCGGCTTACGCCGGGGCATCGGCTGCGCCTGTCGCTGTCCACGTCCTATTGGCCGCTGGCGGTCCCGCCACCGGAGCCCGTGTGCATGAAGGTGTTAGCGGCCGGGACCACATTGAGTCTGCCGGTCAGAGCGGTGCGAGACGATGCGCCGGCCGTGCACTTCCCGGAGCCCGCCTATCCTGATCCGGTGACGCGGACGCCGCAGAAGCTGGCAGAGCACCGGTGGGTGGTCCATCGAGACCTCGAAACCAGCGCCTCGGCGCTGGAGGTCATCAAGGATGAGGGTCGATACCGTATCGAAGACGTGGATCTGCTTGTGGAAGACGCCACCTACGAGACCTACCGATCGGTGGGAGAGGACTTCTCGAGCATCGAGGGTGAGGTGATCGCCTGGCGGGCGTTCGAGCGTGATGACTGGGCCGTTTCTACACGCACGCGAACGCGTCTCGAGGCGGATGACCAGGCGTTCCACGTCCACGCCGAACTGGATGCCTGGGAAGCGGGGCGTCGGGTTTTTTCACGCAATTGGCATGAGCGCATCCCCCGGCGGTTCGTTTGACTCGTCATTGCCGCAAATGGGCTTGTATACTGAGGCAAATTTTTTAAAGAGTACGTGCAATGGAAAGTGTGGATCGTCGCCGTCGGCGGCTGATGCAGGGGCTGGGTGTTGCCGGTGCAGCCACCGCAACGGGAACCTGGCCGATGTTTGGCCAGGCCCAGACGCCCAGTCGGGGCGGCATGGTGCGCATTGCAGCGCCCATCGCCGATAATCTCGAGCCGGTCACAATGACCGGATCGGGCACCATCGCCATTGTTCAGCAAGTGGCCGAGTATCTGGTGTGGGCTGAGGACGACCTGAGTCTTCGCCCGGTGCTTGCGACTGAATGGTACCCAGAAGACAACGCCCGCATCTGGCATTTCAAGCTGCGCGAAGGGGTGATGTTTCAGGACGGCCGGGAGATGACCAGCGCGGATGTCGTGGCGAGTTTCCAGCGTATGGTTGAGCCGGATAGCGGATCATCCGGAGCGGCTCAGCTCGATTTCCTGCAGCCAAACAATGTCACCGCCGAGGGGCGCTACGCCGTGCGCTTTGAGCTCGATCGGCCGGTGGGTGCTTTTCCCTACTACACGCATGTCTACAATGCCGTGATTCTGCCCGCGGATTACAGCGGGGACTTCGCGAACAATCCCGTCGGTACGGGCCCATTCAGGCTGGTCGACTATCGTCCGCAAGAGGGCGCGCGGCTAGAGCGTAATCCTGACTATTGGGATAACCCATTGCCCTACCTGGACGCCGTGGAGCTTGATTTCTACGACGGCTCTCAGCCGCAGGTGCTGGCAATGCAGGGGGGTGAGGCAGACGCCATGCTCTCCGCGGGTTATATCGACATCCGGCCCCTGTTCGAAGCCGACGATATCCGGATGGTGGCGCAGCCAACGTCAACGCATGCCCAGGTCACGATGCGCACCGACCAGAAACCGTTTGATGACGTCCGCGTACGTCAGGCAGTGGCGCTCGCCGTTGATCGGCCGCGAGCAATCGAGGTCCTTTTGGGCGGGAATGCGTCGCTGGGGAATGACCACCCGCTCGCGCCGATCTATCCGTCCGAGGTCAATATCAGGCAGCGCGAGCGGGACCTGAACCGAGCGCGGTCGCTCCTCACGGACGCGGGTTACCCGAACGGGTTCCCAATTGATCTGCATGTCGGTCGACTGGCCGAACTGTCGCAGTATGGCGAGATGCTCCAGCAAATGCTGGCGGAGATCGGCATTGAGGTGGATCTGAAAATCGAGCCACTAAACGTCTACTACGATCACTGGACGGAAGTGACCTTCGGCGTGACGGACTGGGCGAGCCGGGCGACACCGGGTCAGTTCCTTAATGCCGCCTTCCGCGGCGGCGCAGACTGGAATGCGCCCAAATGGGCCAATGACCGCTTCGACGACGTGCTGGATCAGTTCGAAAGGGAGGCGGATGAGACCCGGCGCGCGGCCCTTGGCGAGGAACTGGCCAGCATCCTCAACGAGGAAGTGCCCGCGGTCATCAGTTACTTCAAGGATGGATTCCGGCCAGTGAACAAGCGGGTTCGGGATCTGCCGGGCAATATGTCCAACTTCCTTGATCTCACGCGTACCTGGGTGACCTGAACCGAGCAATGCTGCGCTATACCGCCCGGCGGCTGCTGCTGCTCGGCCTGACGCTGCTGGTTGCATCGGTGCTCATCTTCGCGATGACCACCGTGCTACCGGGTGATATCGGGCGCATCATCCTTGGCCCCTTTGCCCAGGACGAGGCCGTTGCGGCATTAAACGAGTCGCTTGGGCTCAATCAGCCGCTGCCCGTGCAGTATTTTCAGTGGATTGGCGGGGTGCTGCAGGGCGACTGGGGTGAGTCGCTGTCGCTCAACACCCCCGTGTTGCCCCTTGCCCTCGAGCGCTTGGGCCGATCGCTGATGCTGGCAGCGTTAGCGATTACGCTTTTGATTCCTTTGGCCATTGGCACCGGCGTCGCCGCCGGGCGCCGGCCCGGGGGTAAATTTGATCGGGTGCTCTCGGTGGTGGGTCTGGGCCTCGGGGCCATGCCGGAATTCGTCACGGGTGTGGTGTTGATTGTGGTCTTTGGCATCGCCCTTGACTGGTTTCCTGTGCAGGCCGTGACGGCAAGGGATGCCGGATTTTGGGGCGTGGTCCACGGCCTGTTCCTGCCAGCCATGTGCCTCGTCCTATTGCTGTTTGCCTACCTCTTTCGCATGACCCGCGCCGGCATGATCACCGCCCTTGAGGCCGATTACACACGGACAGCGCGCTTGAAAGGCCTCCCCGAGCGGGTCGTGCTGAGGCGCCATGTGCTGCGCAACGCCCTGTTACCAACGGTGACGGTTATCGGGGCGCAGTTGGGGTGGCTGGTCGGCGGGCTCGTGGTGGTGGAGAGCCTGTTCCGCTATCCAGGTATCGGAAGCCTGCTGCACAACGCTGCGAGCAATAAGGATATACCGTTGCTGGCCGGCTGCACGCTGCTGGTCACCCTGGTGTTTTCAATTGCTAATCTCACGGCGGACCTTCTCTACGGGCTCCTTAACCCACGGGTACGCGATGCGCTCGGTGATTGAGTGGTTGCGGGCCTCGCCCGGGCTGAGTGTCGGCGTGGGCATGGTCACGTTATGGATCGTCACGGCGCTTTTTGCCCCGTGGGTGGCTCCGCATGAGCCGACATCAATGGGCGTGGGACCGATCACAGCCCCACCCTCGCTCGCCCACTGGTTCGGCACGGATGAGTATGGCCGGGATATTTTGAGTCGGGTGATTCATGGCGGGCGCTATGTGTTGGCGATTGCGCCCGCATCGACATTGCTTGGCCTTGGTATTGGCACGCTGATTGGATTGATCGCTGCGTATAACGGCCGCTGGCTCGATGAGGGCATCATGCGGCTGCTGGATGCGATCATGGCCTTTCCGATCGTCGTACTCGCGTTGTTGGCGCTCACGGCGCTTGGCAGCTCCACGTTGAACGTCATCCTGGTGATCGGCCTGGTGTTTGCGCCGTTGATCGCGCGCACGGCCCGAGCCGCGGCTTTGACCGAGGTGCGAAAGGAGTACGTCGAAGCGGCGCGGCTGCGGGGAGAGGGCTATTTTCGGGTGCTGATGATCGAGATCGCGCCTAATATCCGTGGCCCGTTGCTGGTCGAAGGAACGATTCGGCTCGGGTATGCGGTCTTTACCTCTGCCACGTTGGGGTTTCTTGGCCTGGGCGTGCAGCCACCGGCCCCCGACTGGGGCCTGATGGTCGCCAGTAGCCGTTCACTCCTCACAACGGCGCCGTGGGCGGTGCTGGCACCAGCGCTGGCCATTGGCTTTGTCGTGATCGGCTTTTCCCTGATTGCCGATGGGCTCAGGGATTTGGAGACACGATGAGCGCACCGCTTCTGGCATTTGAAGGCCTGAGTGTGGCTTTCCGACGCCATGGGCAATGGCTTGAGGCCGTCAGTGGCGTTGATCTGCACGTGGCGCCCGGTGAAACCGTCGGCCTGGTTGGGGAATCCGGCTGCGGGAAATCCACCCTCGCCATGGCAGCGCTTGGGTATCTGCCCGATAATGCGCGAATCCCGCGGGGGCGGGTTTGCCTCGAGGGCGAAGATCTCGCCACGCTCAGCCCAGCGGCGCTCCAGCATCGCCGGGGTAACCGCATTGCCGTGGTCTATCAGAACCCGGCGACCGCCCTGAATCCGGCGCTGACCATCGGTCGGCAAATAACAGAAATATTCGAACACCAGCAGGCGCAAAGCCCGGCTGAGGCTCGCCATGCGGCGGAACGATTGCTTGAGCAAGTACGCATTGCCGATCCCACTCGGTTACTGGATGCCTATCCCTATCAAATCTCCGGGGGCATGCAGCAACGGGTGGTTATTGCCATGGCGCTTGCTGGCTCGCCGGATCTACTGGTGCTCGATGAGCCAACGACCGCGCTGGATGCCAGTATCCAGGCCGAAATCCTCGCGCTGTTTGAAACGCTTCGGGCCGAATTGGGTCTAGCGATGCTGTTCATCAGCCATGACCTGGCGGTGGTGCGCTCGGTGTGTGACCGGGTGGCGGTGATGTACGCCGGGGAGATCGTGGAGTCAGCACCAGTGGCTGAACTCTTTGCTCAGCCCCGGCATCCGTACACGGCATCGCTCATTGACTGTATTCCGGCGGGCAAGGCGCACTGGGAACAGGGGCGTCTGGCGTGGATACCGGGCAGTCCGCCGGCTCTTGGCGAGCGCCCGGCGGGCTGCGCTTTTGCGCCGCGCTGTCCTATTGCGCGTGAGACATGTCGTCGCCAGCCAGTTGCATTGCAGGCACTTGGCCCATCGCGCACCAGCCGTTGCCTGTTTCCGCAGGAGACCGCGCCACCGGGCGGAAATCGGCCGCCGGCAGAGTGGGTTACGCGAGCGATGGGTGAGCCGGTGCTCGGCTGCGATCGGCTGATCATGGAATACGCCGGGGTGCGAATCCTGGATGAGGTCAGCCTTGAAGTTCGTGAAGGCGAAACGGTGGCGCTCGTCGGTGAGTCGGGAAGCGGCAAAAGCACACTGGCCCGGGGCCTGACCGGCCTCACCGCACCCGTGGGGGGTGAAGTTCGCCTGGATGGCATGGCGCTCTCTCGTGGCCAACGGCAACGTGGATTAGCCCAGCGTCGTGCACTGCAGATGGTCTTTCAGTCGCCGGAGAACACGTTGAACGCAAGCCATCGGATTGGCCCGGCATTGGCTCGGGCCATGCGCAGTCTCGGTGGGCTTGACCGGCGGGCGGCGCGCGCAAGCGTGCCAGAGCGGCTGCATCAGGTTGCGCTTGAGGCCGATACCGCCAAACGTCGCCCGGGTCAGCTCTCCGGTGGGCAGCGTCAGCGCGTGGCGATTGCGCGGGCCTTTGCCGGCGATCCGCGCGCCGTGATTCTTGATGAGCCGACCTCGGCACTGGATGTATCGGTTCAGTCCGCGGTATTGGATCTGCTGATCGATCTGCAGCAGCGCAATGGGACCGCGTATTTATTTATCTCGCATGACCTGGCGGTGGTGCGCTATATCGCGGATCGCATCGCGGTGTTGTATCTGGGGCGCATCATGGAATCGGGTCCCGTTGAGGGCGTTTTTCAGGGGCCGCGACACCCCTATACCGATCAATTACTCGCCGCGATTCCCGGACTCAGTGACGGCCCGCCCGCCACGCAGCCGCGCGGCGAGAACCCCGGGCCTGAGGCTCGGCCGGCCGGTTGTCCCTTCGCCTCACGCTGTCCGTTTGTCATGCCCCACTGTGCCGAGACGCCACCGCCAGCCCGCGAGCCTGCGCCGGGGCGCTTGGTGTATTGTCATCTGCCCTTGGAATCCTTGCCGGGGGCCGGGGAGACCGACTCCACCCAGGCGGTCTCATCGGCGACCGACCAGGCCACCTCGTAACCGGCAAGCCGCATCCCGAAGTGGGCGGCATCCTGGCCACGTCGATAGGCCGGTCGTGGATCGGCGGCAATCGTCGCTGTAATCAGGGCTTTGAGCTCGGCGGGCGCCGTTGCCAGTTCCGCGAGCGCTGATGCCCGCCACTCCACGCGCAGTCCCGGCAGCGTGGTGCGCATGAGATCGGCCGGCTGCGCATCCGTGGGCGCTTCGATGTCAGGCAGATACGGTTTGATGTCGTACACGGGGGTGCCGTCGATCAGGTCCACACCGCGCAGGGCGAGGCCACAGGCAGGCGGGGCGAGCAAGCCAATCTGCCGGACCAGAGAGAGGCCGAGATGGTTGGGCCGAAAGGGTGAGCGCGTCGCGAAAACGCCACAGCGTTGATTACCCCCGAGTCGGGGTGGCCGGACGGTGGGGCGCCACGGCCGGTCCGGCGTGGCGTGAAAGCCCACGATGAGCCAGATGTGCGTGCACCCCTCTAACCCGCTGAGCGCCTCGGGGTTGTTATAGGGCGGATGCAGATGAAGCTCGGCCCGCGCCTCGGGCACAATGCCGGGCTGACGCGGTGCGCCAAAGCGCGATTCGAAGTCGCTGTGCAGATAGCCAATCGGGTGTATGTCCATGCTGCGGGCATTATGATTTACAATTTGCGAATGGCCTATCCAACCGTTAGTGAATGCGTGGGCAATACCCCACTCGTGCGCCTCCAGCGCCTTGCCGATACCGGCTCGAACACTGTCTTGCTCAAGCTCGAGGGCAACAATCCCGCCGGCTCGGTGAAAGACCGCCCGGCGATGAACATGATCCTCGGCGCGGAGGCACGCGGCGAGATCCAGCCGGGCGATACCCTGATCGAAGCGACCAGCGGCAACACCGGCATAGCGCTTGCGATGGCGGCAGCCGTGCGCGGTTACCGCATGGTGCTGATTATGCCCGCGAACATGACCACCGAGCGCCGGGCTTCCATGCGGGCCTATGGTGCGGAGCTGATCCTGGTGAGCAAGGAAGAGGGCATGGAAGGCGCGCGAGATCTCGCGCAGCGCATGCAGGCCGAGGGCCGGGGTCGAGTCCTCGATCAGTTCGCCAATCCGGATAACTGGGGCGCGCACTATACCGGCACCGGCCCGGAGGTCTGGCGCGACACCCAGGGCCAGGTGACGCATTTTGTGGCCTCCATGGGCACGACGGGCACGGTCATGGGCGTGTCCCGGTACATGCGCGAGCACGACACCGGCGTTCAGGTGATCGGCGCCCAGCCGCGCGAGGGCGCCAGTATTCCCGGGATTCGGAAATGGCCCGAGGCCTATCTGCCCGGCATCTACGAGCCGACACGCGTCGATCGGATCATCGAGGTCAGCCAGGAAGAGGCCGAAGAGACCACCCGGCAGCTCGCCGCACAGGAGGGGATATTCGCCGGCATCTCCAGTGGTGGGACGCTCTGGGCTGCCCTGCAGATCGCTAAAGAGGTCGAAAACGCCACGATCGTCAGCATTGTCTGCGACCGGGGGGATCGATATCTCTCAAGCGGGGTCTTTCCAGACCAATGAACGTCTTTGCCTTTGACATTGAAACCGTTCCCGATGTGGCGGGTGGTCGGCGACTTCACGGCCTTGAGGGGCTGGATGACCATGAGGCCGCTGAGGCGCTACTCGCAATGCGGCGCGAGGAGAATGGGAGCGATTTCCTGCGCCTGCCGCTGCATCGCGTGGTGGTGATCTCGGTTGCCGCGCTCATTGGCGATAAATTCACGGTGTTCTCGCTGGGTGAAGGGGGCGATGACGAGGCTGAGCTCATCCAGCGCTTCTATGAGGGCATCGAGCGTTATGTCCCGCGGCTGGTGAGCTGGAATGGCAGTGGGTTTGATTTGCCGGTGCTCCACTACCGTGCGCTCATCCATGGCATCAGTGCCCCGCGGTACTGGGAGACCGGTGACCAGGATCGCGATTTCCGGTTCAACAATTACCAAAACCGCTTCCACGACCGCCATACCGATTTGATGGACGTGCTGGCCGGTTATTCCGGTCGAGCCGTCGCGCCGCTCGATCAGGTGGCCACGCTCTGTGGGCTGCCGGGCAAACTCGGGATGAGCGGTGCGCGGGTGCGCGAGACCATTGAGCAGGGCGACTTCGGCGCCGTGCGCGACTACTGCGAGCATGATGTGCTGAATACCTATTTGCTCTGGCTGCGCTTTGAGCTAATGCGCGGTGCCGTTGATGCCGATGGCTATGATCTGGCCTGTCAGCGCGTCCACGAGGCATTGGTGGACGCCGGTAAACCGCATCTCGATCAGTTTCTCGAAGCCTGGGAAGGCTAGCCGTATGGGGGGGAGACGGGGCCGCCGATTGCCGGCCGAGCCGGTGTCACTGACTGTTGAGCGGATCAGCCATGAGGGGCGAGGCATTGCGCATCACGATGGCCGAACGGCCTTTATTCAGGGTGCCCTGCCAGGAGAAACGGTCTCTGCGGTGATCAAGCGTCGGCGTCGCCGGCAGGAAGAGGGGCAGGCCGTAGAGATCACTAGCCATCCAGCTGCCAGTCGGGTTGAGCCACCGTGCCCGCATTTTGGGATCTGCGGTGGCTGCAGTCTCCAGCACATGGATCCCGGCGCCCAGATTGCCCATAAGCAAGCCGCGCTGGCCGAATTGCTGGCCAATACGGGCGGTGTTACCCCGGCTGAGTGGCTTGCAGCACTCACTGGGCCGACGCAGGGCTATCGGCGACGGGCCCGGCTTGGCGTGAAATACGTGCCGCGAAAAGATGACCGGGTTCTGGTCGGTTTTCGTGAGCGTTTCAGCCCCCATGTGGCCGATATCGATAGCTGCCATATCCTGGATGAGCGCGTGGGCCGAGTCCTCGATGAGCTGGCTGGCCTGGTGCGGGGTTTATCCATCCCCGACCGGATCGCACAAATCGAGGTGGCGGCGGGCGATGAGGCTGTGGCCCTTGTCTTTCGCAACCTGCGTGAACTCAGCCCGGACGATCGCGCCGCGTTGATCGCGTTCGGTGACCGCCATGGCTTTTTGATTTTTGAGCAGCCAGGCAACGAGTCGACGGTGGCCCCGGTTGGCCACGCGCACACGCGGGTCCATTACGCGCTGCCGGATTACGGGCTGAGGTTCGCTTTTGCCCCGACTGACTTCACCCAAGTTAATGCCGATATCAATCGGCAGATGGTGCCGCTAGCACTTGAGCTGCTAGAGATCACGCCCGACGCCCGGGTGCTGGATCTGTTCTGTGGGCTCGGTAATTTTACCCTGCCCATTGCCCGTGAGGCGCAGGCCGTCATTGGTCTGGAAGGGGCTGAGCCGCTCGTCGAGCGGGGCCGAGAGAATGCCGCGGCCAATGGGCTCGAGAATGTGCGCTTTGAGGCCGCTGATCTGACAACGATGACGCCCGATGCCGCCTTCCTGGGCGGTCCGATTGATCGGGTTTTGCTGGATCCGCCGCGCTCCGGCGCGCTGGAGGTTCTCCCCGCGATCGCCAGACTGGCTCCGGAGCGCATCGTCTATGTCTCCTGTGGCCCGGCAACGCTGGCCCGTGATGTGGGGGAGCTCGTCCATCAGCACGGGTATCGTCTGGACAAGGCGGGGCTGATGGATATGTTCCCGCACACCGGGCATGCGGAGGCGATTGCTTTGTTGACCCGCACTTAGAGGCGCTACCCGATGGATTACGAAATCATTGATCGCGAGACCGTCTACGACGGGTTCTTTCAGGTCAGTCGATTTACCCTGCGCCACGCGCTCTTTGCCGGTGGGACGAGCGAAACCCTGGTCCGGGAGCGCTTCGAGCGCGGGGATGCGGTGGGTGTGCTGCTCTATGATCCGTGGGAGGACCAGGTCGTCCTGGTTGAGCAGTTTCGCGTCGGCGCCATCGATACGGGATTTGATCCCTGGCTGCTCGAGACGGTGGCGGGCATTGTCGAGCCTGGAGAGTCACCAGAGCAGGTGGCCCGACGCGAAGCCATGGAGGAGGCGGCCTGTGAATTCGGTGAGCTCGAGCCCATCTGCCGCTATCTGGTGAGCCCAGGCGGAACCTCGCAGTCTGTCCAGTTATTCTGCGCGCCGGTGGACAGCCGAGACCTGCGGCTGGATGGTCACGGCCACCCGGATGAGGGCGAAGACATTCGCCTACAGATCTTGTCGGCCGACGCCGCTATCGCCCTGGTCGAGACGGGCGGCATCGAAGCGGCCATGCCCATTATCGCGCTGCAGTGGCTCGCGCTTAATCGGGATCATCTGCAAAGCCGCTGGCGAGCTGCGCCGCGAGCCCCGTATAACGGGCCGGGGTAAGCGCTCGGAGTTCGGCGCGAACCGCATCGGGCAGATCGAGGTCATCGACAAAGGCCTGGAGGGCCTGCTGATCGACCCGTTTGCCGCGCGTGAGGGTTTTGAGCTTCTCGTAAGGCTCCGGGATGCCGTAGCGACGCATCACGGTTTGGATCGCCTCGGCAAGGACCTCCCAGTTGGCATCCAGGTCCTGGGCAAGCCGGGCTTCGTCGACGGCGAGCTTGTCGAGCCCACGCAGCATGGCCTCGTAGGCGATGACACCGTGGGCAAGGCCGACCCCGATGTTCCGGAGCACCGTGGAATCGGTGAGGTCCCGCTGCCAGCGGGAGACCGGGAGCTTACGACCCAGATGATCGAGGATGGCATTGGCCAGGCCGAAGTTGCCCTCGGCGTTTTCGAAGTCGATTGGGTTGACTTTATGGGGCATGGTTGATGAGCCAACCTCTCCCTCAACCGTTTGCTGGCGGAAGTAACCGAAGGCGATGTAGCCCCACAGGTCTCGCACCAGATCGATGCCGATGGTGTTCACTCGGGCCAGGGCGTCAAACAGCTCGGCAATGCCGTCATGGGGCTCGATCTGGGTGGTGTAGGGGTTCCAGTCCAGGCCTAGGTTTTCGATATAACGCTTTGAAAACGCTTGCCAATCGATTTCTGGGTATGCCGCAATATGGGCATTGAAATTACCGACTGCGCCGTTGATCTTGCCGAGGATCGCGCTCGCGGCCAGTTGCTTGCGCTGGCGGGTCATGCGGGCCGCCACATTGGCGAATTCCTTACCCATCGTGGTGGGTGAGGCGGGCTGGCCATGCGTGCGGGCCAGCATGGGGGTGTCGGCATGCTGAGCCGCCAACCCCCGGAGTCGTGCGATAATTTGATCAATCGCGGGGAGCAGTACATCATTTCGCGCACGACGGAGCATCAGCGCATAGGCGAGGTTGTTGATGTCCTCGGAGGTGCAGGCGAAGTGAACGAACTCGCTAATCGGCGCGAGCTCGACATGATCGGCCATGCACTCTTTGATGAAGTACTCGACGGCTTTGACATCGTGATTGGTCACGGCCTCGATGGCCTTGACGCGTTGGGCGTTCGCGTCGTCGAACTCCGTGGCAATGGCCGTCAGCGCGCGGGCGGCGCTGTCGCTAAGCGCGGGGACCTCGGTAATTGCCGACTCCGCCGCCAGGGCCTTAAGCCACTCGACCTCGACAAGGACGCGGTGTCGAATCAGCCCGAATTCGCTGACCAGCGGCCGCAGGGCTTCGGTTTTTCGCGCATAGCGCCCGTCAATGGGTGAGATCGCGGTAAGTTGGCTGAGCTCCATGGCCTCCGGTCCATTACATGAGAAAGCCATGAGTTTACTAGAAGCGGGGAGATGATGATGAGCGAGCAGGGGTGGCGGACAGAAAAAGACAGCATGGGCGAGCTGCAGGTGCCCGCGAATGCGCTCTATGGCGCCCAGACGCAACGGGCAGTCGATAATTTCGGCATCAGTGGCCTGGCGATGCCGCGGCGCTTTATCCAGGCCCTTGGGCTGGTGAAGGCCGCCTGTGCCGAGGCCAATCGCAACCTCGGCGACCTTGAGCCGGCGACCGCGGAGGCCATTGTGACGGCTGCGGAGGCCGTTGCTGGCGGTGCGCATGATGCGCAGTTCCCAGTCGATGTCTTTCAGACCGGTTCGGGGACGAGCAGCAACATGAATGCCAACGAGGTCATTGCCCATTTGGCAACGGCCAGCCATGGCAGCACGGTGCACCCGAACGACCACGTCAACATGAGCCAGAGCAGCAACGACGTGATCCCCACGGCGATTCATGTCTCCGCCTCGGTGGCCTGTGCCGAGGAGCTGCTACCGGCGCTGGAGCATCTGGCGCAGACCCTCGAGGCCCGCGCCGTTGAGCTCGAGGGCATCACCACAACAGGCCGGACTCATTTGATGGATGCGATGCCCGTCAGTCTCGGCCAGGAAGTGGGCGGCTGGGCCCATCAGATTCGGTTGGGCGAGGCGCGGATTCGTGATGCGCTCGCTCGGGTGCATGCCTTGGCGCAGGGTGGCACCGCAGTCGGGACGGGCATCAATGCCCGGCCGGCGTTTGGTGGCCAGGTGGCTGAGGCGCTGGCAAAGCGCACCGGGCTGCCATTCCGGGAAAGCGCTAATCGCTTCGAGAGCCTGAGTACCCAGGATGCCGCGGTCGAGCTCTCCGGTCAGCTGCGTGTGGTTGCGGTCAGCCTGATGAAGATCAGCAATGACCTGCGCTGGATGAACTCGGGACCGCTGGCTGGCCTCGGTGAGATCGCCCTGCCGGCGCTGCAGCCGGGCAGTAGCATCATGCCGGGCAAAGTGAATCCGGTGATTCCTGAAGCCGTGGCCCAGGTGGCCGCGCAGGTGATCGGCAATGACACCACCATCACGGTGGCTGGGCAGTCCGGCAACTTCCAGCTCAACGTGATGCTGCCGCTGGTTGCACATAACTTGCTTCAGAGCATTGGCTTGCTCGCCAATGGTGCCCGTGCCCTGGCGGACCGGGCGGTAGCCGGGTTTTCAGTGAATCAAGACCGGCTTGAGGCCGCCCTGGGTCGGAATCCGATTCTCGTCACGGCACTGAATACAGTGATTGGTTACGAACTTGGCGCAAAAATCGCCAAGCGCGCGTATGCCGAGGGCCGGCCGCTCATGGAGCTTGCCCAGGAGATGACCGACCTCTCTGACGAGGATCTGGCACGGTTGCTTGATCCCCGGGCGCTCACGGCCGGGGGGATTCCTGGAGCAGACTAGGCGTATGGCATTCGACGCGGACGCCGTTCTCAAGCACCTCCCCACCGCGCCAGGCGTCTATCGGATGATGGACGCCTCGGGGGCGGTGATTTACGTCGGCAAGGCCCGTCAACTCAAGCGCCGCGTATCGAGTTATTTCCGTAAGGGGGCGCACAACGCCAAGACGCAGGCGCTCGTCAGCCAAGTGGCGGATCTGCAGGTCACTGTGACCCATACCGAGGCCGAGGCCCTCATCCTTGAGAACAATCTCATTAAGGAGCACCGGCCTCGCTACAACGTGCTGCTGCGCGATGACAAGAGCTATCCGTACATTCATCTCTCAACGCAGCAGGACTTTCCGCGGTTGAGTTTCCACCGCGGGCAGCGCAAGACGGAGGGCCAGACCTTCGGACCGTTCCCGTCCTCCGGGGCGGTGCGCGAGACGCTGAATCACCTCCAGAAGGTCTTCCCGGTGCGCCAGTGCCGCGACAGCTTCTACCGGCACCGCTCGCGGCCCTGTCTGCAACATCAGATTAGCCGCTGTACGGCCCCTTGCGTGGGGCTCGTCAGCCAGGCGGACTACGCTCGGGATGTCCGCCATGTGGAGATGTTTCTCTCGGGCCAGAGCAACGAGGTGGTCGACGAGCTCGTGGGCCGCATGGAGCAGGCCGCTGAAGATCTGCAGTTCGAGCAGGCGGCGCGCCTGCGTGACCGCATCAGCAGCCTGCGGCGAATCCAGGAGCGGCAGTACGTGGCGGGCGCCAAGGGGGATGTCGATGTCATCGCCTGTCGCACGCGCGAGAACTTGGCCTGTGTGCAGGTCTTTGTGATTCGGGATGGGCGTAATCTGGGTAACCAGACCTACTTTCCCAAAGCACCCCCCGATACCGACACCGAGGAACTGATCTACAGCTTCATCGCCCGACATTACCTTGGCCGCGAGACCCCGGCGGAACTGTTGGTGAGCCATGCCCTACCGGATAGCGAAGTGCTTGAAGAGGCCCTCAGTCACGATGCCGGACATCGAGTGCGGGTTTCATCGCGTCTGCGTGGCGAGCGCCGGCGTTGGATGGAGATGGCTGAGCGCAATGCCGAGCACGCGCTGAGTGCCAGAATGAACAGTGAGGCGATCATGGAGCGGCGATTCGAGGATCTCCAGCAGGCCCTTGGGCTTGATGAGATTCCCGAGCGCATTGAATGCTTCGACATCAGCCACACACAGGGTGAAGCGACGGTGGCCTCCTGCGTCGTCTTTGGTCGCGAAGGCCCCATCAAGGATGACTATCGTCGCTTTAATATCGAGGGCGTCACGGGGGGCGACGACTACGCCGCGATGCACCAGGCCCTGGAGCGGCGCTATCGGCGGGTGAAAGAGGGTGAAGGGACGCCGCCTGACCTGCTTTTGATCGATGGGGGAGAGGGCCAGCTTAAACAGGCTGAAAATGTCCTGGAGGATCTCCAGCTCGACATGATCCTGCCGGTAGGCATCGCCAAGGGACCGCGCCGGCGCGCGGGTGAGGAAGTGCTGCTGATCGCGGGCCAGCCCGAAGACATTCGCCTGGCGCCCGAGTCGCCAGCGCTGCATTTGCTCCAGCAGGCGCGAGACGAGGCCCATCGGTTTGCGATCACGGGCCATCGCAATCGGCGCGGTAAGTCGCGGACAACCTCCAGTCTGGAGGAGATTGGCGGACTGGGCCCAAAACGGCGCCAGGCCCTCATGCAGCAATTTGGCGGACTGAAAGGCATGAAACGGGCCGGAGTCGAAGACCTTGAGCGGGTGCCTGGCATCAGCCGTGCGCTCGCCGAGCGCATTCACGGCTACCTTAATGGCGGCGCGTGATAGGCTCTGCGCCATGGAGATGACCTTACCCAACATCCTGACTTGGCTGCGGATCGCGATGATCCCCGTGCTGGGTCTGCTGTTTCTCTTGCCCGCGCCGTGGGCCAACAGCGCGGCAGCGGCGGTGTTCGCACTGGCAAGTCTTACCGACTGGCTGGATGGCTACCTTGCGCGGCGCTGGAACCAGATTTCGGCCTTTGGTGCCTTTCTTGATCCGGTGGCCGACAAACTCATTGTGGCGATCGCCCTGATCATCGTTGTCGTTGAGACACCCACCGCCTGGATGGCGGTCCCGGCAGCCGTCATTATTGGCCGTGAAATTGCTGTGTCCGCGTTGCGTGAGTGGATGGCCGAACTCGGGCTTCGCTCCAGCGTCGCAGTTGGGATGGCCGGCAAGCTGAAGACGGCCGCACAGATGGTCGCGATCGTTTTGCTGCTCTACCGGCACGAGTTCAATGGCTTCCCGGTGTGGGGTGTGGGACTGGGACTGTTGTACATCGCGGCCGCGCTCACGCTGTATTCCATGGTGTTGTATCTGAACGCGGCGATCCGGCGGGTTGAGGGTCTTTCGGGTTGACAGCAAAGCGGCTCGCACTAGAATAGCGGGTCTGACGCGGGAATAGCTCAGTTGGTAGAGCACAACCTTGCCAAGGTTGGGGTCGCGAGTTCGAGTCTCGTTTCCCGCTCCAGAATTCCACCCCGATCGGGTTCGGTCGGGGTTTTTTGTGCCCGCCCGATGGGCGTGGCTTCACTATTGGCACCGAAAGGTTGCTATCCTTGGCAGCCTGTATCGGCTAGGTGGCAGAGTGGTGATGCAGCGGCCTGCAAAGCCGTGTACGCCGGTTCGATTCCGGCCCTAGCCTCCAGATCCATGCCCGGATGGCGGAACTGGTAGACGCACGGGACTTAAAATCCCGAGGCTTAGGCCGTGTGGGTTCGAGTCCCACTCCGGGCACCACTTTTCCAAGCGGTCTCTTTTCACCGGAGCATCTAATGGCTTCACCCATTCTGATCACTGGTGCCAGTCAGCGCATCGGGCTCGCCTTTGCCATGCACTGCCTGGAAAACAATACCCCGGTGATTGCGACCTACCGCACCCTTCGGCCTGCCGTGGAGACACTAAAAGCGGCGGGGGCCCGGTGCATTCACGCTGACTTTGCGACCAACGAGGGCATTGACGCGTTCATCGACACGCTTAAACAAGAAACGGCCACGTTGCGGGCCATCATCCACAACGCATCCGACTGGATGCCCGAGCGCGCCGATTCGGACCCGGCCGAGGTGATGGCGTCCATGATGCAGATACACAGCATGACGCCCTACCGCATTAACCTGGCCTGTCGGCACTTGCTTGAGAACAGCGGTGCCACCACCGATATCGTTCACATGACGGACTACGTCGTGGAGAAAGGCAGCGCGAAGCACATTGCCTATGCCGCGAGTAAAGCGGCGCTGGACAACCTGACTCGGTCTTTCTCGCGGCTGCTGGCACCCAACGTGAAAGTGAACAGCGTGGCGCCCTCGCTCATCATGTTCAACGAGGGGGATAGCGAGGCGTACCGCGAGAAAACGCTCAAGAAATCCCTGCTCGGCATCGCACCAGGGGAGGCTGCGGCCGTCCAGACGCTGCAATTCCTGCTCGATAACCGCTATATCACCGGCCGCAGCATCGGGCTTGACGGCGGCCGACCGCTCGTCTGAGCGATCAGCGACGCCCTAGAAGCGCTTGAATGCCAGGGTTGCGTTGGTGCCACCAAAGCCGAAGCTGTTGCTGATGACCAGATCCAGCGACTGGTTTTCTCGCGTCTCAGTCACAACGGAAAGCCCCTCGGCATCCTCATCCAGATGCTCGACATTGGCTGTGCCGGCAATGAAATTGCCCTGCATCATCAGCAGTGCATAAATCGCCTCCTGGACGCCCGCGGCGCCCAGGGAGTGGCCGGTGAGCGATTTGGTTGAGCTCACCGGAGGCAGGGCGTTGCCAAAGACCGCCTGCAAGGCACGCAACTCAGTAATATCTCCCGCCGGCGTACTGGTGCCGTGGGCATTGATGTAGTCCACGGCTTGATCCGTGCCAGCCTCGGCCATTTGCAACGCCTGGTTCACGCAGCGCTCCGCGCCCTCGCCGGAAGGCGCGACCATGTCGTAGCCATCAGACGTGGCGCCGTATCCCACGAGTTCGGCCAGGATCTCAGCGCCGCGCGCCTCGGCGTGTTCCAACGACTCGAGCACCAGCATGCCGGCCCCGCCAGCAATGACGAACCCATCTCGGTCCCGATCAAAGGGGCGGGATGCCCGCGCTGGCGTTTCGTTGTACTGGGTGGAGAGCGCACCCATGGCATCAAAGAGCATGGTCAGGCTCCAGTGCTCTTCTTCGCCGCCACCGGCAAAGACCACATCCTGTTTGCCAAGCTGGATTTGCTCCATCGCGGCACCGATGCAGTGCGCACTGGTCGCGCAGGCTGAAGAGATGCTGTAGTTAACGCCCTTGATGCCAAACGGCGTCGCCAAGCAGGCCGACGTCGTGCTGCCCATCACCTTGGGCACAGCAAACGCCCCGATTTTGCGGACGCCGCGCTCCCGGAGAATGTCAGTGGCTTTGACGACGTTTTCTGTCGATGCGCCGCCAGAGCCGACGATGAGCCCGGTTCGCGGGTCAGACACCTTTTCTGGTGCTAAGCCGGACTGCTGGATTGCCTGCTCCATTGCCAAATAGGCGTAGCCGGCGGCATCGCCCATGAAACGCCTGGCGCGCCGCGGCACGGCGGCATCCAGATCGACGTCCGGGCCGGCGGCAATTTGGCTGCGCAGCCCCATTTCGGCATAGGCCTCGCGACCGGTAATGCCCGAGCGGCCCTCTCGAAGGGCTCGGGTGACGGTGGCCGGATCATTACCCAGGCAGGAGACGATACCCATCCCCGTGACAACCACTCTTCGCAAGGTCAAATCCTCCTACAACGCATCCTGCGGATTTTGAAATAACCCAACGCGCAGGTCCATGGCGCGATAGATCACATTGCCATCGACTTCAACCTGACCATCGGCAATGCCCATGTACAGGCGTCGACGTATTACCCGCTTAATATCCAATTGATATTTTACATTCGCGTTATCCGGAAGGATCTGGCCGGTGAACTTCACCTCGCCGCAGCCCAGCGCGCGGCCCTTGCCCGTTCCCCCAATCCAGCCCAGGTAAAAACCCAGTAGCTGCCAGAGGGCGTCCAGGCCCAGGCAGCCAGGCATGACCGGGTCGCCGGGGAAGTGACAGCCGAAAAACCAGAGCTCGGGATGAACCTTGAGCTCCGCTGTCACCAGGCCTTTCTCGAATTCCCCGCTATCCTCGTCGATGTGCGTAATCGCATCGAACATGAGCATGTTGGGGACCGGGAGCTGGGGGTTACCCGGGCCAAAAAGTTCGCCATGCCCGCAGGCCAGCAGCTCGTCATAGTTATAGCTAGATTTCTGATTCATGAGTATCCGCAAGCCGCTGGCCCATTCGCATGGCCCTGACATGCCGGGAAGCGGCGGCGTTTCGGGAAGGGCTTGATCAAGGGGCGGAACACTAATCGCTCACGAGCGTACTGGCAACTTCATGGCCCAGCCAGGTCGTTATCCGCTGATGGATCCCTGTGGTATCCAGGCCCACCATTTCGAGCTGTTCATCGCGCTCACCATGCTGGACGTAGGTGTCGGGCAAGCCGATGTGCAATATCGGGAGCTGGATATTGAGACGCGCGAGCGCCTCGGCCACGGCCGAGCCGGCGCCGCCAGCCACCACATTTTCCTCGAGGGTGATGAGCTGCGCATGCGTCTCGGCGATCTCGCGTAGGCAGTCTTCATCTAATGGCCGCACAAACCGCATGTTCACCACCGTGGCGTTTAATGCCTCACCCACGGCCTCGGCGGGGGCTACCATGCTGCCGAAGGCGAGGAGCGCAACGCCTTCGCCGCGCCGCCGCACTTCGGCTTGCCCGACGGGCAGGCCTTCGAGGCTCTCGTCCGGCATGGTGCCCGGGCCACGACCCTTGGGATAACGCACCGAACTCGGCCCATCGAGGCTAATGGCCGTCGAGAGCATCTGCCGGCACTCCCGCTCATCGGCAGGCGCCATAACCGTCATGTTCGGCAGACAACGCATGAAACTGAAATCGAATGCGCCCTGGTGCGTAGCGCCGTCCGCGCCGACAAGGCCAGCCCGGTCAAGTGCAAACACGACCGGCAGGTTCTGTAGCGTGACATCGTGGATCAGCTGGTCGTACCCGCGCTGCAGGAACGTGGAGTAGATCGCGAGAACGGGCTTTTCACCCTCGCAGGCGAGGCCCGCGGCCAGCGTCACCGCATGCTGCTCGGCGATGGCGGTATCGAGATAGCGCTCGGGATACTGATTGGCGAAGTCCACCAGACCGGATCCCTCGCGCATAGCGGGGGTAATGCCCCAGACGCGCTCGTCTGCCTTGGCGATATCGCACAGCCACTGACTAAAGACATCAGTGTAGTTCAACGGCGCGGCTTCATTGGAGGCCTTAAGCCCGGCCGCCGGGTCGAAGGCCTTTACGCCATGGTAGGCGATGGGGTTGGCCTCAGCCCGGGCGTAGCCTTTGCCCTTGCGGGTGACGCAGTGAAGGATCCGCGGGCCGTCGAGCTCGCGCAGCCGCTGCAGGACCGGGATGAGTTCGTCCAGGTCATGGCCGTCGACTGGCCCAAAATACTGAAAGCCGAGCTCCTCAAAGAACGTTCCCGGCACTAGCATGCCTTTGACGTGCTCCTCCGCGCGTTTCGCAAACTCCCGCATGGGCCCAGGCATGCGCTCAAGCATGTTTTTGGCCTCTTCGCGGACATTGCCGTACACCCCGCCGGAGAGTAAGCGCGCGAAGGTCTTGTTCAGCGCGCCGACATTCTCGGAAATCGACATTTCGTTGTCGTTCAGGATTACCAACAGATCAGGGCGCACGTCGCCGGCGTGGTTCAGGGCTTCGAAGGCCTCACCCGCGGTGAGTCCACCATCACCGATCACCGCGCAGGTTTTGCGGGTGATGTCCTGGTTGCTGCTTGCGAGCGCCATACCGAGCGCCGCGCTGATGGAGGTGCTGGAGTGGCCCACGCCGAAAGTGTCATAAACACTCTCATCGCGGCTGGGGAAGCCAGCGGGGCCGTCGACCTTGCGGATACGGCCGATTTCCCTGCGCCGCCCGGTCAGGATTTTGTGGGGATAACACTGATGGCCGACATCCCAGACCAGTCGATCAAACGGTGTGTCGAGGACATAGTGCAGGGCGACGGTGAGTTCCACTGCCCCAAGACCGGCAGCGAGATGTCCACCGGAGCGCGCTACGCTCGCTAATAAGTATTCGCGTAGCTGACTGGCCAGCCGAGGCAGTTGGCCTTCTGGCAGTTCGCGCAGGTGAGCCGGCTCATCGATGCCTTCAAGCAAAGGGTAGGCACTCATGTCCATTCCGACTCCTCCATGTAATCTTCGAGCTCAGCGCCCGTGGGCAGGTTCCGCTCACTGGTGAGCTCGCCCTGCACCGATACGCCGGCTTCGTGAACTGTTTGCGGGTCACCCGAGACCAGCGGATGCCACCAGGCCAGTCCTTTGCCTTCGGCAATCCTTCTGTAAGCACAAGTTTCCGGGAGCCAGCGCGCTTCGGCAACCTTTTCGACCGTTAACTGGATGCAATCGGGCACCGTCGCGTGGCGGTTGGCGTAGTCGCTGCACTGGCAGGTGTGCGTGTTCAGTAGCTGACAGCTGACCGTGGTGGGGTAGATCGCCCCCGTATCGGCGTCTTCCAGACGATGGCGACAGCACTGCCCACAGCCATCACAGAGGGCCTCCCACTCAGGCCACGACATCTCCGCAAGGGTTTTGCGGTGCCAAAAGGGAGTGGATGCGTCGTGCATACGCTAATTATACGACCACCATGCCAATGTTGCACCGTCATTGGACGATAATGCCCTCGGCCGACACGTAGCCTTTTCTAGCGCCAGGCGATGAGCAGGCATGTATTGCGGTGGTGTGATCGGAAGTTGCCCAGGGTCGCAGTCTACCGGAAAGTTTGCATTGCCTATTCATGAGAGTGCAATTAGTATCTGCCAGGGTCAGCAAAACAGAAAAGCCGAGAATTCACTCCGGCTGGTGGGGATATGAGGAATTTGAACAGACTGGCGCAGTTATTGGCCGTCGTGCCGCTGGTAACAGCCTGCGTGTCGTTTGCCGGCGGCAATATCGAAGATATTGAAGACGCGTTGGAATCCTCGGAGGCACAGAGCGACGCGGACAGCGGTTCAACAGCGAGCGCCAGCCCAGAGCCACAGGGTGAAACGCGGCGCGACGGGGCTAGCTCGGAGAGCGGTTCCCGCACTGGACTGAGAGCGCGTGAAAGCGAAGACGCAGAGCCTTCTCAGGCGCCAACTGATACAGATGCGGAAGGGCCGCAGGAAGATGTTCCCCTGATTATCGACCTGTCGGGGCTTACCGATGCCGATGGAATCGGTGATCTATCGCTGCAGTGGGAAGAATACGACGATAACCGCGGCCGCTGGACCAACATTGAGGGCGCCCGGTCGAACGGCTTCACTCCTCGTCAGCGTCACGTCGGTAATCAGCTTCGGGTCAGCATCGAGTACAAGGACGGTCTCGGCAATCTTGAGTCAGTACTGACCGAGCCAACACCGCCGGTGCGTAACGTGAACGACGCGCCGACAGGCGAGTTGGAAGTGTTGGGAATTCAACGTGAGTACGAAACGCTAAAGGCGGACACCAGCGATATTCGGGATGAGGACGGGCTTGGATCCCTTGAGTATTCCTGGGAAATTTCCGCAGACGGCGAGCGTTGGGCCCGACATCGCGCAGATGAGTGGCGAGATGATTCTGTCACGTTGTCGCAGCGGGAAGTGGGCCAATATCTGCGTGCCGTAATCGAGTACACCGATGGTTATGGTGCGGAAGAGCGGGTGAACAGTGCCGCTACCGATCCCATCGAAAATGTGAATGACTCAGTTCAGGGGGACCTCGTGGTAACTGGCGAGGCACTGGTGGGCAAATCGCTCCGGGCAGACCCCAGCGGACTGAGCGATCGCGACGGCATCGCGAACATCACGCTGGTATGGGAATCCTCTGCCGACGGTCAGATGTGGCAACGTCTGGATGAGTCGCCCGATGGTCGATTGGAGATGACCAGCGACATTCGGGGGCTCCAGGTGCGAGCTGTGGCGACTGTGGTGGATCGGTTCGGTAACGAGGGAACCGTGATGTCCTCGAAACAGGGGCCGGTCGACGCACTGAACTCGGAGCCTTCTGGCACGATCAAGATACTCTCGGTCGACTAACACCGCCCAGGCGGTATCATAGAGCGCCGGTGGAGTGATCCATCGGCGCTTTTTTGTCTCCACCAATCAGGTTTTCATGGCCGCACAGAACATTGCTACCGAAGCCCATCGGCGTCGGACCTTTGCCATCATCTCGCATCCGGACGCGGGCAAGACGACCGTCACGGAAAAACTGCTCCTCTACGGTGGCGCCATTCAGCTTGCGGGCACCGTCAAGGGCCGCAAATCCGACCGACACGCAACCTCCGACTGGATGGAGCTCGAGAAAGAGCGCGGTATCTCGGTGACCTCCTCCGTCATGCAGTTTCCCTATCGTGACGAGGTCGTGAACCTACTCGATACCCCAGGGCATGCGGACTTTTCCGAGGACACCTACCGGACCCTGACGGCCGTGGACTCTGCCTTGATGGTGATCGATGCCGCGAAAGGGGTCGAGGAGCGGACCGTCAAATTGATGGATGTCTGCCGACTGCGAACGACCCCGATCATGACGTTCATGAACAAACTGGATCGGGAGGGCCGCGACCCGATGGACCTGATGGACGAGGTAGAGCGGATCCTGAAGATCCGTTGTGCCCCGGTGACCTGGCCCATTGGCATGGGCAAGCGCTTTCGCGGTGTCTTTCACCTTTTGGATAATCGCGTTCATCTGTATGAAGCCCACCACAAGGGTGGCATTCAGCAGGGGGAGGTGATTGAGGGGCTGGATAACGCGCGGCTGGATGAAGTCCTTGGTGATCAGGCAGACGAGTTGCGCGACGAAGTGGAGCTTTTGCAGGAAGCCGGTAACGCCTTTGATGAGGCCGCTTATCTGGCCGGTGAACTGACGCCGGTTTTCTTTGGCTCGGCAATCAACAATTTCGGTCTACAGGAGCTGCTGGATCGCTTTGTACAACACGCCCCGTCACCACAACCACGGGAGTCGGAGGATCGGGCGGTTCAGCCGGAGGAGGCGCAGCTCAGCGGCTTTGTCTTCAAGATCCAGGCCAACATGGACCCGAATCATCGGGATCGGATCGCGTTCATGCGCATCTGCTCCGGTGCGTTCGAGCGCGGGATGAAGCTTCGGCATGCGCGCATCGGAAAAGATGTGCGCATTGCCAATGCCATTACCTTTCTGGCCTCAGATCGCGATCATGTGGAGACGGCCTATCCCGGCGACATCATTGGGCTGCATAACCACGGCACCATTCAGATCGGAGACACGTTTACACAGGGAGAGACCCTCAAGTTTGCCGGGATCCCCAATTTCGCCCCTGAGCTTTTCCGTCGCGCCGTACTCAAAGATCCGATGCGAATGAAGGCCTTGCAGAAGGGTCTTGTCGAGCTGTGTGAAGAGGGGGCCTCCCAACTTTTCCGGCCGTTGACCAACAATGACTTGATTGTGGGCGCAGTTGGCGCACTGCAGTTTGATGTGGTGGCGTTCCGCCTTAAGAACGAGTACGGGGTGGATTGTCAGTTCGAGCCTGTGGGAGTAACCACCGCTCGCTGGGTTTATTCCGACGATGAAAAGCGCTTGGCCCAGTTCCGCGATCGCCAGGCAGAAAATCTGGCTGAGGACGTGTCTGGCGCACTGGCCTACATCGCGCCGTCAAGGGTGAACTTGCAGCTAACCGAAGAGCGCTGGCCCGATATCGAGTTTCGGGCCACGCGGGAACACTAACGGGTCCAGTTACCAGGCGCTAGCGCCTATTCCATGCTGGCGGCGTACTCGCCCTTGCGGGCTAGAGAGTTGAGGCGGGCACGCTTGAGAAACGCCTGCTGGGCCGCTTCTCGATTGGCGGCGTTACCGTTCCAGGCGGCTTGCACTGGGTTTTGCAGCGCGCGGCTGTAGGAAAAGCTCAGCACCCAGGGCTTCGGCCCGTCCAGCTGATTCATGGCATTCAGATTCGCTGTGGCCTCTTCGGCTGTTTGTCCGCCAGAGAGGAAATTGATGCTTGGCACCGCCGCTGGCACCGTCCGGCGCAGGACTTTTAGCGTCTCTTCAGCGCATTCTTCTGGCGTTGGACGGGGAAGATCCTTGCCGGGCAGAACCATGTTGGGTTTGAGGATCACGGCTTCAAGACGCACGTTGTGACGGCGCAAGGCGGCGAACAGTGTTGTCTGGGCGGCTTCCGTGACCTCGGCGCAGCGGGCCATGTCGTGGCTCCCGTCCATCAGAACCTCGGGCTCCACGATCGGCACCATCCCACGGGACTGCACAATAGCCGCATAACGGGCGAGCACCTCGGCGTTGGCCTCGAGCGCCTGAATGCCTGGCGTGCCCTCGGAAATGGCGTAGACATTCCGCCACTTGGTAAACAGGGCGCCCTGCGCCCGGTAGCCATCCAGACGGTCTCCGAGATTGTCGAGCCCCTGAGTGACCTTCTCGCCGTCGCTACCGGGCAGGTCCACCAGGCCCTTATCCACTTTGATGCCAGGCACGATGTCCTGCTGTTCACACGCCTCGGGAATGAGCGTGCCGTCATCCGTTTTCTGTCCGAGGGTCTCTTCGAAGAAGATAATGCCGCTGACGTACTCGCCGATGCCTGGCGTGGTGGCCAGCAACGCGCGGTAAAAACGCCGGTTTTCCTCGGTGGATTCGATCCCATGATCAGACAGGCGTCGCGTGATGGTGGGATAGCTTTCATCCGCTGCCAGAATGCCCCGTCCTGAGCTCGTTAGGCGCTCGACCGTGCGCTGCATCTGTCCGTGGGTGTCCATGGGAATCCATCCTCCTGTGCCGGTTTTATTTTGGCGCCAGATTCTAATGTGCTTTGCCGCAGTCGACCAGCAGTTTTACGGACCGCGATCAGTTTCAAAGTCTGAGACTCGCCGCATCCAGAGGCGCAGGTAATGAAACAGCACAAGGCTGATCACGCCGATAAGCGCCAGTATGATAAAGCCCAGCGGATTAGGATCGAGCAAGAAACGCTTGGTCTGATTGCCAACGAGGGCGATGACGATCAGGCCGGGTACGGTGCCCAGCAGCGTCCCCCAGAGGTAAGCGCCCGGACCGATACTGGAGGCCCCGGCGAGTAAGCTCACGGCGTGAAAATGGGCGACGGGAAGTATACGAAGTGCGGCGATCAGCGTTGTGCCATGCGCCCCGGCTTGGGCGTCCAGCCGCTTGAGCGTGCGCCCCCCGAGACGCTGCAGCGGTTTCGCGCCCAGCAGGCTCCCCAGTGCGTATCCCACAATCGCGGTCGCGACGGTCCCCGCCAGCGCAATAAGGAAACCCTCCAGCGCACCAAACAGGATAATGGTGGCCACCACCATGACGGTCAGGGGCAGGAAGGTCACACCGGCACCGATGAACAGCGCAAGCGTTGCCGGAATCGCCCAGACTTCGTGACGAATTTCCCCGCCCAGCGCCAGTAATGCGTGGATATCGGTGTAGTCCTCGAGGCTGTAGACCTCCCAGGCGGCGATAATGCCGATCAGAATGGCAATGGCCACCGCTCCCCGCCAGAGAAACGGCCACCGTGCCCGAATGATGTTGCGCCATTCAGTCCGCGTTGGCATCGGCCCGCGTCACGCGCTTTCTGACCTGGCGAATGCCGATGGCTACGGTAATGGCAATCACCGGTATGGTGATGGCGGTTGCGAGCTCCGGGTTGGGCATCAGGCCGATGCTGTGCAGGCCACGAAAGGCGTAGCCCGCGAGGGAGACGGCGTAGTAACTCAGGATCACGGTGGACAGTCCCTCGACTGTTTCCTGGAGTCGTAGCTGCAGGCGCGCTCGTCGGTTCATGGATTCGAGTAAATCGCGGTTCTGCGCCTCGAGGGCAACGTCGACCCGGGTCCGCAGCAGATTGGCCGCACGGCTGACACGGCTCGAAACCCGCTCCAGGCGCTCGCCCATGTGGACGCAGGTATCCAGCGCTGGCGCCAGTCGTCGCTCCATGAACTCATCCAGCGTGCTCACGCCCTCGATACGCTGCTCACGTAAGGCATTGAGCCGGCGCCGCACGAGCGTGCCATAGGCTGCCGTGGCGCTGAAACGAAAGTTGGTGCGCGCCATCAGGCGCTCGACCTGTGCCGAGAGTTCCGACAATGCGGTGAGCAAGTCACGTTCATCGGCCAGATCCGAAACGGTGGCCAATCGGTCCATGAGTGTCCCGAGTCGGTTCTCCATCTCGGTGATATCAGGCGCTAGCTCGCGGGCCAGGGGAAAGCCCAGTAGCGCCATGAACCGATACGTCTCCAGCTCCAGTAACCGCTGGACCAGACGCCCGGCCTGCGCAGGGCTCAAGCTTTCGTCGATGACCAGAAACCGGAGGTAACCCTCACGATCGGCCAGAAAATCCGTCCAGACGCTTGCTGCGCCGCCTGAGCAGTAGCTGCCCGCCAGGCTGTCGGGCTGTAGATAACGGCCAAGCGAGTCGGTATTGGCATCGAGTGTTCCGTTGTTGAGCAGGCTAAGATGCATGGCCGCGAGGAGCTCGCCCGGCAGGCGCTCCAGCCAGCGCTTCGGCAGGCAGTGAATAGCTGGATTGTTAAATGGCGCATCCTCATCGCCATTCGCAAACACCGTGTAAGTGGAGAACTCGGTGTGCCGCTCCCAGCGGACCCGGCAGTGAGCGGTCTCGATAATAAAATGGCTGGCGTCTTCCGCGGGTGGCTCCATACCCATCTCGCGGCAGAGTTCGCTAACGTGCGCCACCTCCTGTGAGCGACCGCTGGTCCCGGTTTGCATCACCAGGTGGGAGACCCGCAGCGGGATGGCTAGGCTCTCGAAGGGCCGCGCATGTGCCTCGCGCAGTAGGGCGCCCCGCAGTGGGTGAGCGGTAATTCCGGTCTGATCAGGCATGAGCAGCGCTATCCTTCGAAAAACATGAGGCAAGCTAACGCCCGAGTGGGGCGACGGCAAGTGGCGTTCGCGAGCCTGACACCCGTATCATGCCAGCAATGGGACCCACTAATCTGAACGATACCCCGGTTGTCATGACCCTGCTGATCGCTAATGCGATCGGATTCCTCGCCTACATGCTGCTCGGCCCAGCTATGATCATCCACTTCGGGCTTTGGCCACTGGGGGCCGAGGGCATGCGCCCAGGGCTCTCCGGCGGGATTCCCGGCTTCGAGTTCTGGCAGCTGGTGAGCTATGGCTTCCTCCACGGCGGCTTGTTGCACTTGTTCGTGAACATGTTCGCGCTGTGGATGTTTGGCACAGCACTCGAGAGCTTCTGGGGTTCACGCCCATTTCTGACCTTCTACCTGGTCTGCCTGGTGGGAGCGGGGGTTATCCAGCTCGTGGTCGCCACCATGGCCGTCGACTCGGGCAGCGTGTACCCCACCGTGGGCGCATCAGGGGCTGTGTTTGGCATTCTGCTGGGATTCGCGATGATGTTCCCAAATCAGCAACTGATGCTGCTTTTTCCGCCGATTCCGCTGAAGGCCAAATACTTTGTCGTCTTGTACGGTGCGTTCGAGTTATACGCCGGCGTGACGGGCTCTATGTCCGGTGTGGCCCACTTCGCTCACCTCGGTGGCATGGCCTTTGGTCTGCTTATGATTATGTATTGGCGAGGAAATCTGCCCATCAAACCGGAGCGCCGACTCATGCGCTAAGTTTGTCCACAGAACCTGTGGATAAGACTGTGGATGAAAAAGTTCCCAGCGGATATAAGCCTTGGATACCGGGCATTTGCGTTAAATTGGCGGAATATTAACCAATATATTTTATTTTATTTTTATCAAGAATTTACCGTACTTTTGTAAGACTTCTGATTGTTAAAATCACGCAAGCCGTGATTACACGGCCAGGGATCTACCCGATTATCACGACGCACAATTTCTGTGCATAAACCTGGAAGGAAAGGCCATGTCAGGCGCTGTTTTACTGGATCGCGAGACACTTGACCTCGGTGACCTCGACCTATCAGCGCTGGAAAGCGCGACGGGTGGGCTGACGAGCTACGAGCGCACTGAGCCTTCGCAGGTCGCTGACCGGATACACGACGCATCCATCGTGATCGTGAACAAAGTCGTGCTGGATGCAGCAATCCTCGCCCGATGCCCGTCGCTGCGCCTGATTTGTGTCATCGCCACGGGCGTCAATAATATCGATACAGCCGCGGCGCGCGCGCAGGGCATCACGGTGGTCAACTGTCAGGCCTATGGCACCGACTCGGTGGCCCAGCATACCTTAACGCTGATGCTTGCCCTGGCGACCCAATTGGTTCCCTATCGCGATGCCGTTAGGGCAGGGCGATGGGAGCAGGCACCGAATTTCTGTTTTCTGGATTATCCGATCATCGAATTGGCGGGACGGCGGCTGCTCGTAGTTGGTCATGGGGAGCTCGGCTCAGCCGTGGCCCGCCTGGCCGAAGCCTTCGGGATGGAGGTGCTGATTGCCGAGCGGCCCGGCAGCACTGAGGCTCGCCCAGGCCGAGTCCTTTTTGAAGAGGCGCTGCCAACCGCAGATTTCGTTACGCTGCATTGCCCATTGACCGATCAGACGCGCAATCTCATTAATGCTGAGACGCTGCGCGCCATGAAGACAACGGCATTTGTGATTAACACCGCGCGCGGGGGCATCGTTAATGAGGCCGATCTGGCCGAGGTCCTGCGATTGGGTGAAATCGCAGGCGCGGGCATGGATGTACTCACTCAGGAGCCGCCACGCGATGGCAACCCGCTGCTTGCTGCGGATATTCCCAACCTGATCGTGACGCCACATTCTGCCTGGGGCAGTCGCACGGCGCGGCAGCGCATCGTCGAGCAGACCGTAGAAAACATTGCGGCATGGCAAGCCGGCGAGCCAATCCGCGTGGTGACCGCCTGACAAGGAGGGCTTTGATGGAAAACGACCTCGCTATTGTGACGGGTGCAAGCAGCGGCATTGGGGCGGCCTTAACACGGCGCCTGGCCGCTACAGGACGGCCAGTTGTGGCCGTGGCACGACGTGAGGCGCTACTGGCCGAGCTAAGCGATTCACACCCATCGGTTATCCCGTGCCCAGCGGATGTTGCCGACACGGCGGGACAGGCGGCCATCATAGCGGCCGCCGCTGATCGACCGGTGTCGCTCCTGATTCATAATGCTGGTGTGCTTGAGCCGGTAGGTCTGCTTGTTGAGCAGTCCCCCGACGCCCTGCGACAGGCGCTCGCGATCAATCTCGAGGCGCCCATAGCGCTGACAAGGGCCCTGGTGGGCCAGATGCCAGCCGGTGCACGCATCCTTCACGTCTCCTCTGGTGCGGCACATCGGGCGTTGGCGGGGTGGGGCGCGTACTGCATCAGTAAAGCGGGCCTGCACATGGCCTATCAGATCCTGCGACAAGAACTGGCTGATCGCGATATCGCGGTCGGGAGTGTGCGCCCGGGTGTGGTGGATACCCCCATGCAGGCCCTGATTCGTGCGCAGACGCAGGAGGATTTTCCTGCCGTTGAGCGCTTCCGCGCCTTAAAGGCGATGGGTGAACTCACGTCGGCCGAAGACGCAGCGGCATTCATTGAGGCCGTCGTGAATCTTCGCGACGCGCAGCGATTCAGCGAAGCGGAGTGGGATATCCGTGAGCACACCCCGGTGACTGCATGAATCGGGATATCTGCTATTTAACATAATATATATTATACGCAATTATATGGTAGCCAAAGATAACCTGGCGCCGGATAATGCCGGCACCCTCACCAGACCGGAATCCAATGACAGGCATTAACGACACGCATTTGATTCGCCACGCTGTCGTGGGCGACACCACGTTTGTCCTGTTGGGGACCGCTCACGTCTCTCCGGAAAGTGTCGCTGACGTGCGCCGGGAAATTGACGCCGGCACCTACGATGCGTTGGCCATTGAGCTCTGCGACACGCGCTACAACGCAATGACTGATCCCAAGGCGCTCGAAAAGCTCGATCTCTTCGAGATTCTCCGCCAGGGCAAGGCCGGGATGGTGATGGCAAGCCTTGCACTCGGGGCCTATCAGCAGCGCCTGGCCCAGCAGTTCGACATCCGCCCCGGCGCGGAGCTTGAGGCAGCCGCCACCGGCGCAAAGCGCCTCGGTCTGCCCCTTTGGCTTATTGACCGCGAAATTGGCACAACGCTGAAACGCGTGTATCGCAACGTACCTTGGTGGCAGCGCTATTCCATATTTACGGGGCTTATCAGCAGCTTGCTGTCTCGAACTGAGGTTAGTTCTGAGGATATTGAGCGTCTCAAACAGGGCGATATGCTGGAATCGACGTTCAGCGAATTCGCTGCCGGCTCGGCTTCCCTCTATACGCCTTTAATCGATGAGCGGGATCAGTTCATGGCGGCTCGACTGCTTGAAGCGCAGCAGACGGCCGAGAACGGCCCTCCCAAGCGCGTTCTCGCCGTTGTAGGGGCCGGGCACCTCGAAGGTCTGGAACGTTCGTTGAGCGAAGGCTTAGCGGAGCCAGCGGCCACCCGCGCCGAGCTGGAGCGCATCCCCAAACCGGCGCGCTGGCCCAAACTCCTGCCCTGGATCGTGGTGGCAATTATTCTCGTGGGCTTTGGCATCGGTTTTTCGCGCGGCACCGATCTCGGGCTGCAGTTGGTGCTCGACTGGGTCCTGATCAACGGTGCCCTGTGTGCGTTTGGCGTGGCACTGGCGAGGGCGCACCCGGTTACGGTCATCGGATCGTTTTTTGCCGCACCGCTGACGTCACTCAACCCCACGGTCGGTGCCGGCATGGTGGCGGGTGGCATTGAATTGGCGATGCGCCGGCCCCGCGTGGCTGACTTTCGTGAGCTGCGCGAAGCCGTTGCAGACTGGCGGGGTTGGTGGCGAAATCGCGTTGCGCGGACGTTACTGGTCTTCCTGTTCGCCTCAATCGGCTCGGCCGCCGGCACCTACCTGGCTGGGTTCAGGATTTTCGGTCAGCTCGTTTGAGGCTGCGCCTGGGGAAAGCAGGCAAAAAAATTCTCGGCCGTTTGTTGGGCCACGGCCTCTGCGGAGTTTTGTTGTAACCCCGCAAGGCAGTCGATCACCTCGGTGACCCACGCTGGGCGGTTCTCCTGGCCGCGATGCGGCACGGGCGCCAGATAAGGACAATCGGTCTCTACGAGCAACCGGTCGAGTGGCAGTTGGCTCGCTGTCTTCCTCAGCGCCTCGGCATTTCGAAACGTCAGGATGCCGGAAAGCGACAGGTAAAATCCCAAATCCAGTAACTCCTTGGCGGTGTCGGCATCCTCAACAAAGCAGTGGATGACGCCTCCGACATCCTCAGCGCCCTCCTCTTGCAGGATGCGCAGCGTATCGGCGGGCGCCAGCCGGCTGTGAACAATGATGGGCAGGCCGGCCGCTCGGCCAGCTTCGATATGGCGTCTAAAGCGCGTCTGCTGCCAGCCATAATCGCCCGGGCCTGCGCCATAATCGAGTCCGGTCTCACCAATGGCAATCACCCGCGGGTGCTGTGCCAGGGCCACGAGCTCGTCGACAGACGGATCTTCGCCGGTGCCGCAGGGGTGTACGCCGGCTGAGGTAAAAACGCGCGCATGCCGCTCGCTGAAGCCGGTCAGCGCATCGTGCGACTCGGTATCGACCGCCACATTCAGGAAATAGTCGACGCCGGCGGCACGGGCCTCAGCGAGCGCTGCATCAGCACTCTCGGGCTCTTCGAGCAAATGAAAGTGGCAGTGCGAATCAATGATCATGGGCGCCATAGCAGGAACAAGGCCTCCAGGGAAAGCTCACGGCTTAAACTCTGCTCCGCAGCCCGGCGCAGATCGCCGAGGCGAAGCGCCAAGGCGTGAATGTCACGCGCTCCGAGGTGGTGTGCCGATAACCTGCCCCTCTCACCTCGGGCCTGTGCTCGGGCCACATCCAGCGCGAGGTGCTGCATCAACGCGGTCACCTGGCGCGCACCCGTCTCCTGCCATTGCCCAGCCGCCTCAACCGGGCTGAGGTCGCCTTTGACCACCTGGCTGACATGATCGGCGAGTTGTTGATAGCGCGCTGCCCCGCCGGACTCGGCAAGGGCGATGGCCTCAAGCGGGGCGCCGCCTGCCAGATCCAGCAGCGGCGCTGGCTCGGTGATGCCCTGGGTAGTGAGCCATTCGAGGCCGGCTGTTCGGTTCGGTATTCCGAGTCGGTACAGCTGGCAGCGACTGCGAATCGTGGCGGGCAAGCGTCCGGGGCGATGACTGACCAGAATGAGCACGACGCCGGAGGGTGGTTCTTCCAGCGTTTTGAGCAGCGCGTTGGCGGCGTTGCGATTGAGTGCCTCCGCGGGCGCCAGGATTGCGGTCCGGTAGCCATTAAACTGACTGGTCCGTTGGCTGAACTCCGTCAGCGCCCGCACCGCCTCGATTTTGAGAATCCCGCTCCCCTCTGCCTCCGGTACAACGGTCAAACGGTCGGGATGGCTACCCGCCTGCTGCAAAAGACAGCCGCGACAGGCACCGCAGGCACCCGCGGCCCCAGGCTGTTCACATAGGAGTCGAGCCGCCATGGCTTCGGCAAGGCGCATTTTGCCAATGCCTGCGCTCCCGGCCAGCAAAACGGCATGCGGGCTGCGTCCCGCGTCCAGCGCGCGGGTAAATCGCGCCCAAGCCGCTGACTGCCAGGGTAGCGGCCCAGATAGAGTCGTTTCATCGCCTGGCAATGCGTGCCTCAAGTGTTGTGGTGATCGCCTGTGTCACCTCTTCCAATGGGACACCCGCATCGATCCGCGCGATACGGTCACCCTGTTCCTTGGCCAGCTGCGCATAGCTCGACCGAACGGCCTCAAAGAACCGGGTTTTTTCCGACTCAAAGCGATCCGGCGTGCTGCGCCCTGCTGCGCGCCTCAGCCCCTCCTCCACTGGGACATCAAGCCACAGCGTTAGCGTGGGCATGAAATCGGCCAGCGCCCATTGGGCTAACGCCTCGACGCGATCAGCGCCCAGTCCGCGTCCACCGCCCTGGTAGGCGATGCTGGCATCGACAAATCGATCGCAAACCACCCATTGACCGGCGGCGAGCGCGGGCTGGATGACCCGAGCCACATGCTCAGCACGGGCGGCAAACATCAACAACACCTCAGTGTCCGGCGCCATTCCCTCAGCTCGGTGCGTGAGCAGCATCGATCGCAGCTCTTCGCCGAGCGCCGTACCACCGGGCTCTCGGGTGGTGACGACGCGATGCCCTTGCCTGATCAACCAACCGGCAATGGTGTCGATCGCGGTGCTCTTACCCGCACCTTCGATGCCCTCCACCGTGATCAACTGCGGCGCTGTGTTCACGAATCATCCTCCAGCCCTAGCTGATAGCGGCGCACCGCCTGATTGTGCTCTTCGTAGGTCGCGGAGAAATGGTGGCTACCATCCCCCCGCGATACGAAATACAGGGCATCGCCCTCGGCCGGGTCGACGGCGGCCCGTATTGCAGCGGCGCCCGGTAAGGCGATGGGCGTTGGCGGTAAGCCATGTCGCGTGTAGGTATTAAAGGGCGTATCGCGGCGCAGGTCCTCGTGTCGAATATCACCATCAAACCCTTCACCGAGCCCGTAAATCACGGTTGGATCGGTTTGCAGACGCATGCCCTTCTCGAGGCGTCGCGTGAACACGCCCGCGATGGTCCGACGCTCTTCAGGCACGCCGGTCTCTTTCTCGATGATGGACGCCAGAATCAGTGCCTCCTGGGCGTTATCGAGGGGTAACCCTGGCGCACGCTCTGCCCAGGCCTGCCGCAAGGTCGCCTCGAGATCCCGATTGGCACGCCGCAGAATGTCGACATCGCGCGTGCCCCGAGGGAAGCGATAGGTCTCCGGCAGAAACTGGCCCTCTGGCGCAATATCCCCACGACCAATCGCCGACATGATTGCGCTGGCCTCTGCGTCCGCTGGTAACGTCGCCGTCACGGCTGGATGCGCACGCAGTGCCTGCCATAGCGTCTGAAAGCGCCACCCTTCGATGATGGTTAACTCGTGCTGAACGACCCGCCCCCGAGCCATCCGCCGAATGAGTGCCCCGGCAGAGAGCCCTGGCTCAAGCGCATATTCACCGGGTTGAATCTGATCCGCGATTGATTGCCAACGCGCATAAATTCGAAGGTGCAGCGGATGGTGCAAAAGCCCACGGTCCTGCAGACGGTCGGCCACTTCGCGAAAACTCTCACCTGACCGCACCACAAACGGCATGATTTCTCGAGACTCGGCCGTCTCCTCAACCATTGCGCTGCGTTCCACCGCGATAAGGCCCTGGCCGAGCCAGAGCCCACCCGCGATAACCAGGCCGGCCGCCACGAGCCCGCCCCATGTCAGGATCTGCCGTCGCATCACGTCGCCATTATCTCAGGTGTGAGCGCAAGGCGGGCTTCATTGATCCACGTTTGCAAGGCCCGCGCATGCGTCGATTGTCGGTGCACGGTACCTGCACGCGTTGCCACCGACCAAAGCCCGATCAGGCTGTTGCATAGCATCAGTCCATGTTCAGGCCGCAGGCTATCGCGGTAAATAACGCGGCGCTCCCAGGGAATACCCAGTACCTCTGCTTGCTTTAACAAGGCAGTTTGCATTACGCCATCGACGCCGCATTGTGAGGTGTCCGGGATGATCAGCCGCTCACCATCATCTATGAGGAGATTCGCGGCGGTCGCCTCAACGAGTGCGCCATCGGCGCTGCACATCAGGCCCTCAGCAATGTCCGGATCCCGCCATTCCCCACGGGCAAGCACCTGCTCAAGTCGATTCAAATGTTTCACGCCGGCCAGGGCGGGCTGTGAGGCCAGTGTTATCTGACAGTCCCGTACCGCGACGCCGGTGTGCCACCAATGCGCGGGTCGATCGGGGATTGAAAGACGCTGGAGGATCCGCGTCGGTTGTGGCGTTGCTGGCGGGGCATAACCTTGCCCCCCATTTCCGCGTGTGACGGTGAGACGAAGGGCCCCGAAAGACGGCAGGGATAGCGCGCCAAGGTCGGCCGCCAACTGGTCTTGTTCGGGAGGCAGTATGCCAAGGCGGGCACAGCCGTGCCGCAGGCGCTCCAGATGCGCACCCCAGAGCACAGGCTGATGGTCGATCACGGCCACTGTCTCAAAGACGCCATCGCCGTAGCGAAGGCCTCGATCGTCTGCGGAAACCGAGGTGGCAGGCGCGCCGTTAATCAGCAGATCGGAGTGGAGTGCGCTCACGCGTCCAGGGCACGGAAAATGACCGTGCCGTTGGTGCCACCAAACCCGAAGGAGTTTGAAAGGGCCGCCCGAATAGGCCGCTCCCGGGTCTCATTGGCCACAAAGTCCAGTTCGAGATCAGGATCCGGCTGATCACAGTTAATCGTCGGCGGCAGCACGCCATCACGCATCGCAAGCAGGGTAAATACGGCTTCAATGCCGCCGGCGGCCCCGAGCAGATGCCCTGTCATGGACTTGGTCGAACTGATCGACAGGTTCCCGGCGTGTCCCCCGAAGCTGCCTTTCACCGCGAAGACCTCAGCCCGATCCCCGGCCTTCGTCGACGTACCATGGGCATTGATATACTCGATCTCATCCGGGTTCATTTCGGCATCGCGCAGGGCCTGATCCATGCAGCGTTGTGCCCCCTCCCCGCTCTCCGCCGGTAAGGTCATGTGGTGCGCATCGCCACTCATGCCAAAGCCAGTCAGCTCGCCATAGATCGTTGCACCCCGGCGCTTGGCATGTTCGTACTCCTCGAGCACGAGGATGCCGGCCCCATCGCCGAGTACGAAGCCGTCACGGTCTTGGTCCCACGGTCGGCTGGCTGCGGCCGGATCGTCGTTGCGCGTGGACAATGCCCGGGCCGCGGCAAAGCCGCCAAGCCCGGTTGGCGTTGTACCAAATTCCGCTCCCCCTGCAATCATGACGTCGGCATCACCATAGGCAATCAGTCGGCCGGACTGGCCAATGTTGTGCGTGGCCGTCGTGCACGCGGTGACAGTCGCAACATTCGGGCCTTTGGCGCCCAGGAGGATCGAGAGATTGCCCGAGACCATGTTGATAATGGCGCTTGGGATGAAAAAAGGCGAAATCCGTTTGGGACCGGCGTCCAGACAGGTCTTGTGGCCCTCCTCGATGGAATGGATCCCACCGATGCCCGAGCCGACTGATACCCCAATACGCTCGGCATTGTCCTCGGTGATCTCGAGCCCGGCGTCCTTTACGGCATCGACGGCTGCGGCGATGCCGTAGTGGATGAACGGATCCATCTTGCGAGCTTCTTTGCGGCTAATGTACGCCTCGATGTCAAAGTCACGGACTTCGCCACCAAAGCGCACGGGAAACTGCTCGGTATCAAACCGCTGGATCGGTCCAATACCGCTTTGGCCGGCGGTGATACTGGCCCAGGCACGATCGACCGTGTTGCCGACCGGCGAGACAATCCCCAGACCGGTTACCACCACTCGTCGTCCTTTCACAGAGACACCCCCAAACTATTGTTCGTCCATGCACACAAAAACCGGGCCGGACGATGCCGGCCCAGTCGCGCGTTCAAACGCCTTGACATACCCCCGCAACCGGGGCCGGAGCTTACTGCTCCAGATGGCGGTTGATGTAGTCGATTGCCTGCTGGACGGTGGTTATTTTCTCAGCTTCCTCGTCGGGAATCTCACACTCGAACTCTTCTTCGAGTGCCATCACCAGCTCAACGGTGTCCAGCGAGTCAGCACCAAGATCGTCCACGAAGGAAGCCTCGGTGGTGACCTCTTCTTCCTTCACCCCCAACTGTTCTACGACGATCTTCTTGACGCGTTCCTCGATACTGCTCATCTCGCTCCTACCTCTGATTGCGGAATAAGGGCCTGGCCCGGCTGGGGCCGTATTCTAGGGAATCTGCCAGCAATCTGCCAGCAACCCCTTAGCTCATCAACAAGCCGCCATTTACATTCAGCGTCTCGCCGGTGATATAGCTGCCACCGGCCGAGGCCAGGAAGCAAACCGCCGCAGCGATGTCCTCCGGCTCGCCCAGCCGCTGCAGCGGTGTTTGTGCGGTCAGCGCCTCGCGCTGATTGTCATCCAGTGCGTCAGTCATGTCCGTGGCAATAAAGCCGGGCGCGATCGCATTCACCGTGATGTTGCGGCTTCCCACCTCACGCGCCAACGACCGAGTCATACCAAGCAGCCCGGCCTTCGCCGCGGCGTAGTTGGCTTGACCGGCATTCCCCATTAGCCCAACAACCGAGCCGATATTAATAATGCGTCCGCGCCGGGCTTTCATCATCCCGCGGAGCACGCCGCGCGTCATGCGGAAGGTAGCGCTGAGGTTGGTATTCACCACGGCATCCCAGTCATCGTCGGTCATCCGCATGGCCAGCCCGTCACGCGTAATGCCGGCATTGTTCACCAGAATATTCGGCGTGCCCTCTTGTGCCGCGACATCGGCAACAACGGACTCGATCTGGCTGCCTTCGGTGACATCCAGCACAAGACCACGGCCGCCAAAGCCACTCCCCTGAAGCGCCTCGGTGATTTTTGCGGCACCAGCGTCGCTGGTGGCCGTGCCAACAACAGTTGCACCGCAGGCCGCGAGTCCTTGGGCCACCGCCGCACCGATGCCTCGGCTTGCGCCAGTTACTAGGGCTACTTGCCCCGTCAAATCCATGTTCATTCCGCCTCCAGTGTATCGAGTGCTCCAGCCAGCGAATCGGGATCGTATATCGCCTGAGTGGCCACTTCACGATTGATGCGCCGATTAAGGCCAGCAAGGACTCGTCCCGGACCGCATTCGACCGCCTGCGTCATTCCGCGGCCGACGAGTGCCTGTACACACTCCGTCCAGCGCACCGGTGAGCGGACCTGGTTAACCAGCCGCTCGCGGATTGCGTCGGGATGACCGCTCTCACTCACATCCACATTATGAATGACCGGGATTTCCGGTGTGGTGAGAGTCACCCGGGAAAGCCGCTCAGCCAGCCGTTCAGCCGCCGGCTCCATCAGCGAACAGTGGGCCGGTACGCTCATCGGCAACGGTACCGCCCGCTTGGCACCGGCTTCGCGGGCCGCGGCGAGTGCTCTTTCAACGGCGCCAACATGGCCGGCAATCACCACCTGCCCGGGGGCGTTGTAGTTAACTGGCTCGACGACCTCTCCCTCGGCAGCCTGGTCACAGACCGCCTGGATGGCGTCATCGGCCAAACCCAGCACAGCCGCAATGGCGCCCTCACCCTCGGGGACAGCGTCCTGCATGAACCGTCCACGGTCATGGACCAATGCAACCGCATCTGGAAAGCTGAGCGCCCCACCACAGACGAGCGCGGTGTACTCCCCCAGACTATGCCCAGCAAGTGCGGCGGGCTTCGGCCCACCGGCCTGGATCCACGCCCGCCAGACCGCGACACCGGCCGTCAGCATCAGAGGCTGCGTGTGGTCTGTCCGATTCATTAAGGTCTCGGGGCCGTCGCAACTAAGTACCCAGAGATCTTCACCAAAAGCGGTGGAGGCCTCGATGAACGTCTTCTGCACCACGGCATGGCGTTCAGCGAGCGCCGTGAGCATGCCCACTGACTGTGAACCCTGGCCTGGAAAAAGAAATGCGAGATCGTTGCGTTTCATCACTTTCCTGTTTTAGTAACGAATCAGTGCTGAGCCCCAGGTAAACCCGGCGCCAAAGGCTTCAAGCAGCAGCAGCTCCCCGCGCTGAATCCGCCCATCGCGTACCGCGCAGTCCAGTGCCAGCGGGATGGAGGCCGCCGACGTATTCCCGTGATCTGCCACGGTACTGACCATGCGCTCCATGGGTAACCCAAGCGCTCTTGCCGTCGCTGTCATGATGCGAATGTTGGCTTGATGGGGCACCAGCCAGTCGACGTCGCCGCGCTCGAGCCCGTTCGCCGATAGTGTTTCATCCACAAGGGCGCCTAGCGTGCGCACCGCGACCCGAAACACTTCATTGCCCCGCATACTGACGGTGCCACTGTCTGCATTAAGGGCCTCATAACCCTGCCCCACACCCCAAGGCACATTGAGCAAAGGCTCCTGTCGCCCGTCTGCATGAAGATGCGTTGAGATCACCCCGGGCTTTTCGCTCGCCTCGAGCACTACCGCACCGGCGCCATCACCAAAGAGTACACAGGTGCCGCGATCGCTCCAGTCAAGAATCCGCGAGAAGACCTCGGCGCCGATGATCAGCGCCCGTCGGGCGCCGCCCGTGCGCACAAACCGATGGCCAATATCCAGTGCATAGATAAACCCGGAACAAGCGGCCGCCACGTCAAACGCGGGTATGCCGCCTGGCATACCCAGGCGCTCCAGCAAGCGCGTCGCCGTGCTCGGAAAGATCTGATCCGGTGTAGAAGTCGCTACAATGAGCAGGTCAATGTCGGCCGGTGTGAGCCCTGCCGCCTCAATAGCCCGAAGAGCAGCCATTTCAGCCAGGCTGACACAAGTCTGATCCGGTGCCGCGATATGCCGCTGTTTGATGCCCGTTCGCTCGACGATCCAGGCGTCTGAGGTATCGACCAGGGCCTCAAGCTCGGCATTGGTGAGGATTCTGTTGGGCAGATAGCTGCCAGTGCCGGTTATTCTGGCGCAGCTCACGCGGGCCGCTCCCCGGCAAATACCTCGCCGAGACGCTCATCGATTCGGTGCGGAATCGCTTCGCGGGCCTCAAAAACGCCTTTTTCGAGCGCCTGCTCGAAGGCTGTCTGATCCGCGCCGCCATGGCTTTTGACGACGACACCACGAAGCCCCAAAAGGCTGGCGCCATTGTAGTTCCGCGGGTCCAGGCGGCGTCGAAGCGCGCGCAGGACCGGCAAGGCCACCACGGCGGCCGCCCGGGTGAGGAGGTTACGTTGGAACTCTTCCCGCAGGTACTGGGAGATCATGGCCGCGACGCCTTCACTGCTCTTGAGTGCGACGTTACCGGTAAAGCCATCACAGACCACCAGATCAGCAATATTCTTGAACATGCGATCTCCCTCCACGTACCCAACATAATGGAGGTCGCTGTCTTGTAACAGCTGGGCAGCCTGCTTGACCTGATCGTTGCCCTTTATTTCTTCCTCTCCGAGGTTTAACAGGCCGACTCGCGGTTGCTCGCTGTCGCCGCTGGCTTCCACCAGCACCGACCCCATCACCGCGAATTGAAAAAGATGCTCGGCCGTGCAATCGACGTTGGCGCCCAGGTCAAGCATCCGAAAGCGACCGCCGAGGCAGGGAATCGTGGTGCAAATTGCGGGACGATCAATGCCCGGCAGGGTTTTTAGCACGTATCGCGCGGTGGCCATGAGCGCACCGGTATTGCCCGCACTCACGCAGGCATCGGCGTTGCCCGATTTTACTTGGTCAATGGCCACCCGCATGGAGGAGTCTTTTTTGTACCGAAGCGCTTGGGAGGGCGCTTCGTCCATGTCCACGACTTGGGTGGCAGGCTGGAGAGTTAACCGGTTGTCCGTGCCGGCGCCCGCGGTTTTCAGCGCTTGGGTGAGCGTCGCTTCATCCCCGACCAGGACCAGGCGGATATCCTGATGACGCTCGAGGATTGCGAGTGCGGCCGGTACCGTCACGGACGGCCCATAGTCGCCACCCATCGCATCGACTGCCAGCGTACAGGACTTACTCATCAGCGCGCGTTTACCCTAACCCATAAACAATGGCCGCGGCGGCAGATGCCGGCGCGGCCCGCGGGTCGAATGGCCAGATGGCTATTCTTCGTCGCCCTCGGTCACTTTGCGGCCACGGTAATAACCGTCAGCCGAGATGTGGTGACGGCGATGGGTCTCCCCTGTCGTGGTGTCTGTCGAGAGCGCTGGGCCCTTCAAAGCGTCGTGGCTGCGGCGCATCCCACGGCGGGAAGGGGTCTTGCGTGATTTCTGTACGGCCATGTCCTGTCCTGCTCGTTTGCTGTTCGATGTACTTCAGTGTTCTTCGTCGCTGCGTCCGCCCTTCAACACGGCGAGCGCTTCGAATCCCGACCGATGTTTCGGCATCGGCTCGCCATCCGGGCCAAAATGTCGCTGTCCCCCGTCACAGTTCGTATCATCGTGCCGCGGAACCGCAGGGAGCCCGAGGATCAACTCGTCCTCGATGATCCGATGCAACGCCAATCGACCTTTCGGCGCTTCAACCTCAGCCGCCGTCTCGGCGGCATCGTCCTGTTCAGTCAGTCGATCGACCGCCACGACTTCGAATGTCGTCTCAATTGGCCAGGCCATTGCCTCCAGGCAACGCTCACAGCGCACTTCAACGGGGCAAGTGGCCGAACCGCTCACAACAGCTTGCCCAGCCGTCGTATCGATTCGGACATTCGCCTGCGCCGGTGAGACGCTCAGGCTGGCCGCCGCGAGCCGGTCTAATGCCGCTGGCGCCACCTCGCCCTGCCAAGTCCGAACACCTGGACCAAGGCGTTGCAAATCAATCCACTCGGGCAACGCGTCGGCTTGCATAACCCGCGGATGATAGGCGCGGCTCCGAGGTCTGTCAAAAGCATTGCCGGCGATCACGCGTTGCGGACAGAATAGCGGTTCATTCCAATGTTGGAGACCGCCCATGGCGCCCCTTGTCCTCGCTTCTGGCTCGCCGTACCGCGCACAGCTACTCGCACGGCTCGGGCTTGAATTTACCCAGCGTCCGGCAGACCTGGATGAGGCGGTGCTGCCTGGCGAATCTCCAGAGGACTATGTCTGTCGACTCGCTCGAGAAAAGTCGGAGGCCGTCGCGGCTCATGAACCCGAGGCAATCATCATCGGGTCAGATCAGTGCAGCGAGTGTCAGGGGCAGATCCTCGGCAAACCCCTGACGGAAGATGCGGCCATCGCTCAGCTTGCAAACGCCTCGGGTCAACGCGTCACCCTCTGGACCGCCGTGGCTGTCCGCGATCCATCCACGGGCCGTATGGGGGTTGCCCAGGTCCCCACCCATGTACAGTTTCGACGGCTCGGCCACGAGGCGATCCGACGCTATGTCCAGGCCGAACAACCACTGGATTGCGCCGGGGCTTTCCGGGCTGAGGGGCTTGGTATTGCTCTGTTCGAGCGTATCGAAGGTGATGACCCTAACGCATTGATTGGGCTGCCAATGATTGCACTCGTTCGGTTGCTGTCCCAAGTGGGTGTCGTTCTGCCCTGATCTGCATCCGCTCACGGCAGGCCGATTAATGGGTCAATGCCGGATGTTGCATTTCAAGCCAGACACGAGCCGCAGCCCCGCCGACGCGCTCAAGTGCTCGATCCAGAAATGGCCGAGGCGGCGCATATTCGATGCGCTGCTCCGCGCCGATCACCTCAGCGGCCACGGTGCGCGGTGTCCCCAGCCCATCAGCCAGTCCGAGCGCAATGCCCTGCTCGCCGGTCCAAATACGCCCGGAGAACAGCGTCTCGTCTTTTGTGTCGAGGCGCTCGCCCCGACCCGCGCGCACGGCATCAATAAACTGTTCGTGAATCCCGTCCAGCATGTCCTGCATGCGCGCCTCTTCGTCCGGATCAGGTTCAGTAAACGGGTCCATGCCCGCTTTCTCATCACCGGCCGCATAGACCCGACGCTCAATACCAAGCCGATCAATGGCCTCACTGAATCCGAATCCTCGGCTAATGACGCCGATTGACCCCACGATCGAGGCGCCATCGACATGGATTTCATCGGCTGCCGCGGCAATGTAATACGCGCCGGAGGCCATCGCGTCTCCGGCCACCGCATGCACCGGCATATCGGGGTGCGCCTCACGTAGCGCCTGAATCGCCTGATAGATGCGGCTCGATTCCACCGGAGAGCCGCCGGGGCTGTTTATTTTAAGCATGACGCCTTGTGCCTGTGGCGCTTCGAAAGCCCGCTCAAGCCCAGCAATCACACGCTCAGCACTGGCGCGGCTATCCGCCATAATCGGGCCCTCGATTTCAACAACCGCCGTGTGGGGGCCGGCGCTGGCATCCGCACCCAAGCCTAACAGCGGGCGCGCCGAGAAAAACAACAAAGCGAAGAGATAGGCGAGCACCGCCAGCTTGAAGAATATTCCCCAACGCCGCGCACGACGCCGCTCACGTATCCCCTCCAGCGCAACATCCCGGAGGCTGTCTCTTGCCCAGGTCTCTTCATCCTGCATCAATCAATCTCCTTTGGCAGTCCGACAGCGCATCAGGAAGCGGTGCGTCGACCGCAATTTGTCCTTCCGGCGGCAGATCGAATCGTAATGACTCCGCATGTAGAAACAGCCGCTTCAGCCCGAGGGCGCGCAGTTCGCGATCCGCCTCTGCGTCGCCGTAACGCGCGTCCATCGCAACGGGATGGCCAAGATGCGCCGCATGCGCACGGATCTGATGCATCCGCCCGGTGTGCAGCTGCGCCCTAACCAGTGTCCACCCCTGGTACGACTCCAATACCGTGAAATCGGTTCGCGCGAATTGCCCATCCGCCGCTACCCGCATAATGCGTTCCCCACCCCGACCAGCAAACGCCTTGAGCGGGGCCTCGACCCGCACACTGGGCGATGCAACATACCCGCGAAGCAGGGCCAGATAGCGTTTATCAACCTCGCCCTCGCGAAAAGCGGTATGCAAGGTCCGCAGCGCCGAGCGGCGTTTGGCAATGGCCAGACAGCCGCTGGTATCTCGGTCGAGGCGGTGTGCAAGGTCCAGGAAAGGCGCATCGGGGCGGAGCTGGCGGAGTGCTTCAATTACTCCGTAAGCGATGCCCGAGCCACCATGGACCGCCAGCCCCGAGGGCTTATCTAGAACCAGCACGCGGCTGTCCTCATGCAGAATGGCGGATTCGAGACGGGCCAGGATCCGCCCGGAGGCCTCCGTGGGTGCGCGACCAGCCTGGCGGACCGGCGGTATACGGACTGCATCGCCCGCGGCCAATCGGTAGGTTGGTCGTATGCGCCCGCCATTAACCCGGACTTCGCCCTTGCGCAGCAGCCGATAGACGCGGGTGCGCGGCACGCCTTTGAGGTGACGCAGCAGGAAATTATCAATGCGCTGACCGGCCAGCGCCTCGGGGACGGTTTCGATGGTAACGCCAGACAAACAGAACTCCCTCGGGTCAATCGCATTGCAAGCGTGCCATATTCCGCTCACCCAGGCATCGCAGCCGTCGGGAGTGGAGTCGTGTCGTCGGGAGAAAATGCGGCGTCGCGCTGATGCAATAGTCCCCGAGCGGGTTGTCATTCCATTGCACTGAACCATGAACAACAAGGGGTCAACCATGTCGCGCGAGGCCATGGAATACGATGTGGTCATTGTCGGAGCTGGCCCCGCCGGGTTATCCGCCGGCATCCGCCTGCGCCAGCTCGCCGCGGAATCCGGCGAGGACATCCGTGTGTGCATCCTGGAAAAAGGCGCTGAAGTTGGCGCACATATCCTCTCTGGCGCGGTACTCGAGCCCCGGGCGCTGGATGAGCTGCTGCCAGACTGGGCCGAGCGTGGTGCCCCACTCGACACGCCCGTGGCCGAGGAGCAGTTCCTCTACCTCACAGAGCAGCGGGGCCTGAAGATGCCCCTCGCCCTCCTTCCCCCGCAGTTACGTAATCACGGTAATCACATCGTCTCGATGGGTAACGTCTGCCGGTGGTTGGCCACGCAGGCCGAAGCCCTGGGCGTGGAGATCTATCCTGGCTTTGCGGCTGCCGAGGTGCTCTTCGATGACCAGGGGCAGGTATATGGGGTTGCCACCGGTGATATGGGTGTGGATCGCCGTGGTGAACCCAAGCCCGGGCATGAGCCGGGTATCGAGCTCCATGCGCGACACACGCTGTTTGCCGAAGGCTGTCGCGGGCACTTGAGCGAACAGCTCCAGGCGCAATTTGGTTTACGAGCGCATGCGGATCCTCAAACCTATGGCATTGGATTCAAAGAGCTGTGGGAGGTTGATCCAAAACAGCATCACCCCGGTCGCGTGGTCCACACCGCCGGCTGGCCCGTCGACGATGCCACCTGGGGAGGGTCATTCATCTATCACCTAAGCGCGGACAACCAGGTCTATATCGGCTATGTCGTTGGCCTGGATTACGAAAACCCGCACCTCGACCCGTTTATGGAGTTTCAGCGCTTCAAGACACACCCAGCCATCCGGCCGCTGCTTGAGGGCGGCCGACGCATCAGTTACGGCGCCCGGGCCCTCAATGAGGGTGGGCTGCAGTCCATCCCGGAATTGGTCTTTCCGGGTGGCGCATTGATTGGGTGTAGCGCGGGATTTCTTAATGTACCGAAGATCAAGGGTAATCACACCGCCATGAAAAGCGGCATGCTGGCGGCTGAGGCGGTTGCGGATGATCTCGCCGCCGCCACACCGGTGGGTACGCCCCTCGCCGACTACCCCGATCGGCTGCGTCAGTCGTGGGTGCACGATGAACTCCACGCGGGTCGCAACCTGCGCCCGGCCGTGGCGCGTTGGGGAATGCGGCTGGGCTCGCTCTACGCCGGGCTGGACCTGAAGATCTTCAGAGGGCGTTTACCATGGACGTTGCATCACCGCCACAGCGATCGGGATTGCCTGCGTCCTGCGAACAGCATGCCGACAATCGACTATCCAAAACCAGACGGCGTGATCAGCTTTGATCGCAATAGCAGCGTGCATCTGACCAACACCCAGCACGAGGCTGATCAGCCCTGCCACCTCCAGCTCGCCGATACGGCGATTCCGGTGGAGCACAATCTCGCGGTTTACGATGAACCGGCGCAGCGCTACTGCCCCGCCGGTGTCTACGAGATCGTTACTGACGATGCCGGTTCGCCTCAGCTCCAGATCAATGCCCAGAACTGCATCCACTGCAAGACTTGCGACATCAAGGACCCGCTCAACAACATCACCTGGGTCACACCCGAAGGTGGCGGCGGGCCCGCCTATCCCAATATGTAGGGATCAGGAACGGGGCCGCTCGTTGTCCGGATCATAAATCGGCTGATAACCCACTGATTCCACGCGAACCGGGTACGACTCGTTAAAGTACTCGATCGCGAGTTCACGCCCCGCCTCGCAGTAATCAGCCGGCAGGTAGGCCATCATGAGATTCCGACCCACGGTGGGGCCGTAGGCGATGCTCGTGGTGAACGAGCGGCGTCCTTTCGCATCCACCAGCACCTCACCGTTGCCCGGGTCCACCACCGGCAGATGGCCCAGCGGATAACGCGCCACGCCCCGCTGGTCACGGTTATCGACCATACCCAAAGTGCACAGATACGCCGGTTGACTGGCCTGGTTGCGCTGCTCGAGGTAGGCCGATTTGCCATGAAAATCCGCAGGCTTAACTTTCGGCCGGGTGAGCCCAGCCTCAATCAGGTTGTATTCCGTGCGCAGATCGGCGTTCTGCAGCCGCAGGCTCTTTTCCAGCCGCCGGCTGTTAGCGTAAGTCTCAATCCCCACTGGCGTAACATTGGCCTCGGCCAGGGCGTCCCAGAGTGCGAGCCCATCGTCGTAGTTGAAGTGCAACTCCCAACCCTGCTCGCCAACGTAGGAAATCCGAAATGCCAGCACCGTCACGCCGGCAAGGGTGATTTCGCGAAAATGCGCGAAGGGAAACTGATCGGCATCCAGCGCATCCGGCTCGGCCGCGAGGGGCTTTAACACCCGCCGTGCGTTGGGGCCCCAGACACCGAGGCAACCGAAATCCTCAGTCTGATCAGTCAGGCGGACGTCGAACCCGTGGTCATCGACCATGCGTTGCAGCCATATCAGATCGCGATGGCCGGTATCGCCGCCGTCGATGATCCGATAGCGATCGGCCGCAAGCCGAAGAATGGTTAGATCGGCACGCACACCGCCTTTGGCATCGAGGAAATGGGTGTAGATCCCTTTGCCGACCGGGGTATCGCCCCCGACTTTGGCCACGCTTGCGTATTCCAGCAGCGCCTCGGCGTCCGGTCCGGCAACGTCAATAATGAAAAAATGCGAGAGATTGATCATGCCGACATCGTCGGAGAGCTTGAGCTGCTCGGCATTGGATACCCGCCAGAAATGCCGGTTATCCCATTCATTTTCCCGCACAGGGACGCGTTCGGCGTACTGGTCAAGCAAATGCGCATTGCTCTCATAGCCATGCGCCCGCTCCCAGCCGCCCCCTTCCATGAAATGGGCGCCGAGCGCCTGCTCACGCGCCCAGAATGGGCTACGCCGAGCATCCCGGGCCGCGGTGTAGGGCTCGCGGTCGTGTACCGGTGGGTTGTAAACCTTGAAGGCGGTCTCGTAGCAGCGCGCCTCGATGTAGTCAGCCTCTCGCTGGAAGGGCTGGTAGCGGGCGATATCAATCCCGTGATGATCCAGCTCGGTGATCCCGTCGGTCATCCAATCGGCCAGCACTTTGCCCGTGCCAGGGCCATCTTTCACCCAGACTGACTCGGCGTACCAAAGCCCGCGAACTGCCGTTGACTCGCCGATGGACGGCCCCCCATCCGTGGTGACCTGCAGCAGGCCATTGAACGAGCGCTTCTCGTCATAACCCAGCTCACCCAGGATTGGTGTGAGCTCCATGGCCTTCTCCAGCGGCTCGATGATCTGCTCCATCTCGAGATCACGCTGAGAGGGCGACAGCCGGGCCTGATCCTTTTCAAGAATATCCCGGGGATGGACGAGCCGCGGCGCCTTCTCTTCGTAGTAGCCCCACTCGATCTGTCCACCCTCGGGGGTTTTCGGATCCCCCGTGTCCCGCAGATAGGCGGAGTTGCCCTGATCCCGCAGCAGCGGGTAGCCGATGTCCTTGCCCGTGCCCGCGAACGCCTCATAGGGACCAAAAAAGGTGAGCGGATGATCCAGGGGCATGATCGGCAGGTCTTCGCCGGCCATATTGGCGATCAGTCGCCCCCACAGCCCGGCACACACCACGACATAATCCGCCTCGACCCGGCCCCGCGGCGTCTCCACGCCACGAATACGCCCATCCTCGATGATCAGCCCGGTACATGCCGTGTTCGGCCAGGCACTCAAGTGGCCTGTAGCCACGGCCTCATCGACCAGTTCACCGCTAAAGACCTGCGAGCGCGGTTTGACAAGACCCGCGTCCGGATCCCATAACGCGCCCTGGATGACGTCTTCCTCAAGCAGCGGAAACCGCCGCTTCGCCTCCGCCGCGTCGATCATGTGCGCACGGGTACCGAAGGCCCGGCCTGATGTCACCTTGCGCTTTAGCTCTTCCATGCGTTCGTCATCGCCCACACGGGCGACCTCGAGGCCGCCAACCCTGTCATAGCGGTCGCGGGCGGCAAAGAAGTTAATGCTGTACATCGTCGTATAACAGGTCATCGGGTCATGCGAGGTCGCATAGCAAAAATCCGAGGCATGAGAAGTCGACCCGATGTCGGTGGGGATCGCGCTCTTGTCGATGCCCACGATCCGCGTCCACCCGCGCTCGATCAGATGGTGCACCGTCGACGCCCCAACGATGCCGCCGAGTCCGACAATGACCACATCCGCATTGGCGGGAAAATCGCTCATGATCCTGCTCCTTCGCCCTCAGGCACTGTCGGGAATCGCGACGTTGTTCTGACTCAGGGCCTCGTCAATCTCGCCGAGGGCCTCCATGAGATCGGCGACGAGCCCGTAGTCCGCCATCTGAAAGATGGGGGCCTCCGGGTCGTTGTTGATTGCTGCGATGACCTTGGCGTCCTTCATGCCTGCCCAGTGCTGGATGGCTCCTGAAATGCCCACCGCGATGTAGACATCGGGCGCGACGATCTTGCCGCTCTGGCCAACCTGGTGGTCATTCGGGATATAACCGGCGTCCACAGCCGCCCGACTCGCGCCGACGGCGGCGCCCAGGCGTGCTGCTACCCGCTCAACCAGCTGGAAATTCTCGGCCGAACCCACGCCCCGGCCGCCTGAGACCACGACTTTGGCCGTTGTCAGATCGGGGCCTTCGCCACCGGTGAGCTTCGCAGCGATAAAGCGCACCAGCCCGCTGTCTGGCCCGGCATTAATGGCCTCCACGGTGGCACTGCCGCCGGTTTCCATCACCGGCTCGAATGAGGTCGTGCGCACCGTAATGACCTGAGTCGGCTCACTGGAGCGCACGGTGGCCATCGCATTCCCCGCGTAAATCGGCCGGATGAACGTCTGCGGGTCGATCACGGCAGAAATCTCCGAGATCGGTTGAACGCCAAGGCGAGCAGCCACGCGTGGGAGGATGCCTTTGCCCTGACTGCTCGCCGCCGCGAGGACGTGGGAATAACCCCCGACAAGTCCCTCGACAACGGGGGCAACGTTCTCGGCAATGACAGTTGCCAGATGCGGGGCATCAGCCACGTAAACGCGACGAATACCGGGAACATCCGCAGCCTCGGCTGCGACAGCCTCACAGTCTGAGCCGCAGATCAGCACATCGATCTCACCACCGATTTCCCGGGCGCAGGCGAGCGTTGAGCGCGTGCCTGAGGTCAGCCCGTTCTGATCGGTCTCCGCAAGGACTAAAATCGTCATGCTGCACCTCCAAGGGGGGCCTTGAGCTTCTCAAGGAGTTCGCTGACGCTCGCCACCCTTGTCCCGGGAGCGCGAGCAGGTGGCTCGGTCACTTCCAGGACCGTCAGGCGTTGGCGGGCATCGACGCCCAATTCCGAGAGCTCGATGGACTCGATGGGCTGCTTCTTGGCCTTCATGATGGCGGGCAGCTTCGGATAGCGGGGGTCATGGAGTCGCAAATCGACGGTCACCACCGCCGGGCGAGTCAGGGCCAGCTCCTCAAGCCCACCGTCTATCTCGCGTGTCACCTCAATGGCGTCTGCCGTGATGTTCAGCGCCGAGGCTGCTGTTGCCTGGGCGCAGCCTCGCAGCGCAGCGAGCATCTGCCCGGTCTGATTGCAGTCATCGTCAATGGCCTGCTTACCGAGCAGCACCAGATCGGGTTTTTCGCGCTCACAGATGGCCGCGAGCGTCTGCGCAACGGCCAGCGGCTCGATACTCGCTTCAGCGGTGGCCAACATCGCCCGGTCGGCGCCCATGGCAATTGCCGTGCGCAACTGCTCCTGGGCGCTTTCAGGTCCAATACTGACCACCAGAACCTCATCCGCGACAGCCGCTTCTTTCAGCCGGACGGCGGCCTCGACAGCCACTTCATCAAAAGGATTCATGGCCATTTTGGTGTTGGCGGTATCTACGCCGGATCCATCGCTGCGCACACGGATTTTTACGTACGCATCAACCACCCGTTTCACGCCGACGAGCACTTTCATGGAGCCCCCTGGGGTCGAGTGTTCATGCTCCGAGCGTAACGGCGGCCCCAACGACTCGACTGGTCTGACTGCGACCGCGTTTTGCACCTTAGCGGCATGGGTCGATCGCGGAATTTTCGCGACATGACAGGGCTTTGGACGCAATCGACGGAAATTGCTACCCTCTCGGGGCTCAGCCGAGATGTTGAGGCGACCAGAGCGCCCCTCGGCGAGCGAGGACGAATGCTTTGAAGAGTCGGCGAGTAGCCGCCTCGGTAATGAAAAAACGATTTAAATTTACAACGCGCCTGCCCTGGCGCCCGCAAGTGGAATCCCCATGTCGGGTCTCTTAGCCCTGCGAATCAGCTGCCTCGCCACGCCGCCCGTCGGCGTGTGCGTGCCGTTGACGCTCGTCGCCCTGTGGCGGCGGTGCGCCGGCGCGCTGATCTCGCTGGCGGGGGCTTGGGGCAGTCGCCGGAGAACAATTCGGCATGAAAAGAATGCTAGTCAACGCCACCCAGCCCGAAGAGCTGCGTGTGGCCCTGGTCGATGGCCAGATTCTCTACGACCTCGACATCGAGACCCCCGCTAGAGAGCGTAAAAAAAGCAACATCTACAAAGGCCGCATCACGCGCGTCGAGCCGAGCCTCGAGGCCGCCTTTGTGCAATATGGTGCCGAGCGCCACGGCTTTCTGCCGTTCAAAGAAATCAGCCGCGAGTATTTCTCTGGCAGTGACGACACTGACCCCGCCAAGGTCTCGATCGCTGATGTGATCAAAGAAGGCCAGGAAGTCGTCGTTCAGGTGGAAAAGGAAGAGCGCGGCAATAAGGGTGCGGCACTGACCACCTTTATCAGTCTGGCCGGGCGCTATCTGGTATTGATGCCCAATAACCCCCGTGCTGGTGGCGTCTCCCGGCGCATCGAAGGCGATGATCGCAGCGAGATTCGCGACGCCCTGAAAGAGATCGAAGTGCCTGAAGGAATGGGCTTGATCGTGCGCACTGCCGGCGTTGGTCGCAATGCCGAAGAGCTACAGTGGGACCTCGACTACCTGCTCAATCTCTGGAGCGCGGTCAAAAAAGCCGGAGAAACACAGGCTGCACCGTTCCTGATCTATCAGGAAAGCAACGTCATCATCCGGGCGCTGCGCGATTACCTGCGCGCCGATATCGGCGAGATCCTGATTGATGACCGTGAGGTTTACGAGCGTGCCCGGGAATTCGTTCAGCAGGTCATGCCGCATAACCTGCAAAAGCTCAAGTTCTACGACGACCGGGTTCCGCTGTTTAGCCGCTACCAGATCGAAAGCCAGATTGAGTCGGCCTTTCAGCGAGAAGTTCGCCTGCCAAGCGGTGGACTGATCGTCATCGATCACACCGAGGCGCTCATCTCCATCGATATCAACTCGGCTCGCGCCACCAAGGGCGCGGACATCGAAGAAACCGCACTGAAAACCAACGTCGAAGCCGCTGAGGAGATCGCCCGACAGCTACGGCTGCGCGATTTGGGTGGGCTGATCGTGATTGACTTCATCGATATGGGCCCAAATCGCAATCAGCGCGATGTGGAGAATCGCCTGCGCGACGCCGTCAAGCAGGATCGGGCCCGGGTACAGGTGGGGCGAATCTCACGCTTTGGCCTGCTGGAAATGTCCCGTCAGCGCTTGCGCTCCTCTCTGGGTGAGTCTTCTTTGGAGGTCTGCAGCCGATGCAGCGGCCAGGGCACGGTGCGTAGCGTCGAGTCGCTCGCCCTGTCCGTCCTGCGGATCATCGAAGAAGAGGCGATGAAGGACAAAACCGGCAAAGTGCTCGCCCAGCTGCCCGTGGACGTTGCGACCTTCCTGCTCAACGAAAAGCGCACCATTCTCGGTGCGCTGGAAGCACGGAATGGCATCGAAGTCATTCTGATCCCGAATCGTCGTCTCGAAACGCCACATTACGAGCTACAGAGACTGCGCACGGACGAGGAAGAGCCGGCGGACACCAGTTACCGCATGGCCGGTGAGGATGTTGCCCCGAGCAAGGCTGAGGAGCTGCTCACTGCAGAGCGCCCGAAAGCCGAGGAGCCGCTGGTGAAAGGGGTAAGCCCCGCAACGCCTGCGCCCAGCCGAAAGGCGGCCGAGCCCACAACAAACATCTCGGAGCCAGTAAAAACGGCTGCGCAGTCCAGTCCGAGTGCGACGACGGAATCGGCGCAAGCCCCTGGCCTCCTGGGTTGGCTCAAGCGCATTGTTGTTGGTAGCGGCGAGCATGCGGATGCCGAAACAGAGCCTGAGGCCGGTAGCGCATCAGCAACGGACAAGAGCAAGGACGCGAGCACTGAACGTCAGAGCAACAGCAGTGGGCGTAGCAGTGGAGGAGGCCGTCGTCGTCGTAGCAGCAGTAGCAGTGCGGGAACGAGCAGTGGGTCTCGCAGCAACAGCAGCCGCAGCGGCAGCACGCGACGCAGTCGCCCTAACGGGAGTGAGGAGACCGCGCAGGAGGTGACGCCAGCGCAGCCAGAGACCGAAGCCGAGGCGCCGGAGACCGCGGATGGCAGTGGCACAGGCAGTAGCAGTTCAACCGGTACGGGGCGTAGCCGCCGTGGGCGCCGGGGTGGCCGTCGTCGGCGTCGCGGTGGCGCCAACGGGCAGGCACCAGATACGACTGAGGCCTCTGAGGCCACGCAATCCGACGCGGATGCCAAAGTAGAGGCTGCCGCAGAGACCGCCGCAGAACCGGCTCCCCAGGCCGCGGAGAAACCGGAGGCCGCCGAAGAGACACCGGTCAGCAGCGAGGATAAACCGAAACCGCGCCGTCGCAGTCGTTCGAGCACGACGCGCAAGAAGAGCGAAGCGGCTGATCAACCCGCCACACCAGAGGCAGCGCCGTCAACTAACGAGGCCAAAAGCACCGAGCCGGAGGCCGATGCGCCAGAGGCGGATGCGTCAAAAGCAAAGGCCGCGCCAAAAGCAAGAGCAAAGCCTAAGCCGAAGCCGAAGGCGAAACCGAAACCGAAAGAGGCATCGGCGGATGACCCCCGGCGTTGGTCGGGTCGGCCCCGTATCCCCTCTGAGGATAGCTAAACGAGCGAATAGCGCTGGCAGAGTTCAGCCAGGAGACCATCGGATGCCGCCTCGACCAAGTCAAAGACGTGGCGGAATCCGGCGTCTCCGCCAAAGTACGGGTCTGGAACCCAGCGCTCGGGTACATCCGGGGCGAAGCGCAGGAACGGATGGATTCGCGCACGCAGCGCCGAGGGTGCCTCTGCGATCAGCCAATCGTAATTCGCCTCATCCATCGCAAGCAGATAGTCGAAGAATTCAAAGTCGTGGCTGTCCACCTGCCTGGCGCGCAGATCACTGATATCAACGCCACGCGTTTGGGCTTCGGTGTGCGAACGCGGATCTGGGCGCTTGCCGATATGGTAATCGTGGGTGCCCGCAGAATCGGTATGAATCGCTTCACCAAGCCCTGATGCTCTAACCCGCTCACGAAAGACGCCCTCTGCGGTCGGCGAGCGACAAATATTGCCCATACAGACAAACAAGACGGCTGGCATGACTAACCTTCTGACGACGAATGGTTGAGTTGTCTTTCCGCGGCCAGGAGGTCGGCGGCCGTATCAATACCTGGACCTGGCGTGGTGATGGCATCCACCACCTGGATCCACTCCCCTGCCTCGAGGGCGCGCAGTTGTTCCAGTTGTTCAAGTTGCTCCAGCGGACTTGCGGGTATACCGGCATGGCGTGCCAAAAACCCGCTGCGATAGGCGTAAATGCCGAGGTGCCGACGCGCCGCTGCTAACTGCAAGCCGGTATTACCTTCACGATCCCAGGGAATCGGCGCCCGGCTGAAATACAGGGCCCGGCCCAGGTGATCACTCAAGACCTTGACAGTGTGCGGGTCATGCAAATCATCCGTATCGGTGATCGGCGCACAGAGCGTTGCCATCGCGGCGCGTGGCTCCGTTGCGAGAGCGTTAGCCACTTGAGCGAGCAGCGCAGAGGGCATCAGCGGCTCGTCCCCCTGGAGATTGACGACGATCGTGTCCGCATCCATGCCCTCACGCGCAACCACTTCCGCCAGGCGATCGGTCCCGCTCGGGTGATCACTCCGGGTCAAACAGACTTCCCCCCCAAGCGGCTTCACCGCATCGGCAATCCGCGAGTCATCCGTTGCCACAATTACCCGGTCTGCCCCGCTGTCGATCGCCCGCTGCCAGACGTGCGCGATAACCGGCCGGCCGGCCAGCGGCAGCAGCGGTTTGCCCGGTAGCCGTGTTGCGCCGTAGCGCGCGGGAATAATGACGGTGAATGAAGTCATTGACTCTTCTTCCCATGCGCATGGCGCGCTGCGGCCTGCTCAATCACCCGGTCAAGCGCACGAACACCATCAGGGCTGAGGGCAGCCTGCACGGGGAGATACCAGACATCCTCCGACGCGAGTTCACGGCATTTCACCGCATCCTTTTCCGTCATGATAACCGGTTTCTCGTCATCAAACGTGATGTCAGAAGAACGGTAGCGGTGATGATCGCCAAACGCGTGTTGCTCAACCTCGTAGCCCAGCGCTTCCAGACTGGCGAAAAACCGCACAGGGTCACCAATACCGGCGATACCGTGCACCTGCGCGCCTGCCCCTGGCGGCGACCTCTGCGGTTTTGCGATACCGACCGGCGCCAACGCGAGGGGAGTCAGCACGAAATGTCCCTCGCCATGATCAACCTCTCCCCCGTTGCCAATTACCGCGTCCACACGCATCAAACGCATTGGCGGCTCCCTGAGCGGCCCGGCCGGCAAACACCGACGATTGCCCAACCCGCGCGCAGCATCAATCACCAGAACCTCAGCATGCCGACCCAGCGCGTAGTGCTGCAGTCCATCATCACTAATGATCAGATCCACCGCTTCGCGTTCGAGCAGGGCCTGGCCAGCAGCTGGACGATCCCGGGCGATCGTCACTGGCGCGCCGGTGCGTTGCGCGATGAGCACCGCCTCATCGCCAACCGCTGCGGGGTGAGTTGTTCCCGAGACCGCCATCGGCCCCGCGAGTTGTCCACCATAGCCGCGTAAAATAACGCCTGGTTGATAACCCAGGGCCCGGGCCCGCTCGACGAGCCAGATCACCAGTGGGGTCTTGCCTGCGCCACCCACGGTTACATTACCCACCACCACAACGGGCACCGAGAGCCATCGCACCGGCAACAAGCCATAGCCATAGCCGAGTCGACGTAAAGCAGCGAGGCCGCGAAATCCGTAGGCAAGCGGTTGAAGCGCCGTGCTGATGAGCCCGCCCGCTTCCCAGAAGGCCGGCGTTCGTTTACCGATCATGGGCTGCGCCGTCGCCCAGTCCAAACTGCAGCTGATGGAGAGCGGCGTAGGCACCACCATGCTGGATCAGCCCGGTGTGGTGCCCACTTTCGACCACGCGCCCTCCGTCAAGAACCAAAATACGATCAGCGCGCTCAATGGTTGAGAGCCGGTGAGCGATAACCAGCGTGGTGCGCCCCTGCATGAGGCGCTCGAGTGCCCCTTGAATGTGCCGCTCGGATTCGGAGTCAAGCGCTGAGGTCGCCTCGTCGAGAATCAGCAAGGGAGCGTCCTTCAGGAGCGCGCGGGCAATCGCAAGCCGCTGACGCTGCCCGCCTGAGAGCAGCACGCCATTCTCCCCGATCTGGGTGTCGAACCCATCCGGTAGCGCTTCGATAAAACCGCGGGCATTGGCTGCCTCGGCCGCTGCAATAATTTCCGGTCGATCAGGGATTGGGTCTTGGCCGTAAGCAATATTTTCGGCAACGCTGGCGTTAAACAAAACCACCTGCTGGCCGACCAGCGAAATCTGACGGCGCAGTGCAGACAGCCGATAATCAGAGAGGGACACGCCATCCAGGCGAATTTCCCCTTCTGTTAGCTCGTAAAATCGCGGCAATAGACTCACCAGCGTGCTCTTACCACTCCCGGATCGCCCGACGATAGCGACCGTCTCACCGGCCTCAATGGTCTGATTGATCCCCTGCAGGACAGGCTGGGAGCGATCGCCATAATGAAAGCCTACTGCGTCTAGTTCGAGGCGCCCGTCGACACGTCCCGGGTCATACCGTCCAAGGTCTCGCTCCGGCGGCTCATCGATGATCTCGAAAATACTTTCTCCGGCTGCTATACCTCGTTGAATTTCCGCGTGAACTTTAGTCAATCGCTTTAGGGGCTGCAGCAGCAAAAGCATGGCCGTCACGAAAGAAACGAACGTCCCAACGGTCACTGTGGTCATGCTGCCCTGGAGCGTGGCCAACCAGACGACGACCGATAATGCCAGCGCCGCACAAAACTGTACGACCGGGGTACTGAGCGCCTGGGTTGCTGCGAACTTCATGAACTGCCGGGTGTTGCGCACGTTTGCCTTGGCAAAGCGGTCTCGTTCGATCTGCTGGGCGCCAAAAATGCGGACCTCATCACTGCCCTCAATGGCCTCCTCCGCCACATAGGCAATATTGCCGACCGAGCGTTGAATGGTATGACTCAGACGCCGGAAGCGCTTGCTGACATACCAGACGACACCGATCACCACCGGCCCAAGCAGCGTGAAAGTAAGGGTCAGCGACCAGCTGAGCCAGGCCATGTAGCCAAGCAAGAAGATCACAGTTGCACAGTCGCGAATAATGATGACAACGGCGTTCGTTCCAGCCTGTGCCACCTGCTCGACATTGTAGGTGAGCCGCGAGAGGAGCATCCCGGAGGAGGCTTCGTCGAAATAGCGTCGCGGCAGCGTTAAAAAGCGATCAAATACCTGTTCCCGCAAGCGCGCGATAACCCGACGACTAATCCAGGCTGTGCCGTACTGCGCAGCGAAACTACTCACGCCACGGATAATGAAAATGCTGAGGATGCCAACGGGGATAAGACGCAAAATCGCCATGTCCCGCTCGACAAAGCCCGAGTCGAGCATCGGTTTGATCAGCCAGGCGAAACCCGCCTCAGTCGCACCGGTAATAACCATGCCGAGCACCGCGATGAGGGCAACCTTCCAGTGCTCGAGCACATAACCCAGCAGACGCTGATAAATTGCCCAGCCTTCGACTTGGGGAGCACCCTCGCGGGCCACGTTCATGGCATATTCCTTATGGTTTCCCCATATCCTGCCGCCAGGTTGGTGGGCGATTTCCACAGTCCGCTGGCGCTGATCAGCGCGCGCACGGTAATCGGGAATGATAATGGATTTGCTTACCGCCCTGAAAGCGACCGACTCGATGCGACTCGTTCAGCCATCGACCGTGGCGGACGCGTGCGCCAGGGCCAATCTCCACCCCGGTAGCCGTCAGCTTTACATGGAGCGCACCACGAAGGCCCAGGTCATGAATCGCAAGTCCTCGGCAACGAAGGCGCTGAATCAGCCCGGCATCCGGCATCCGATACGGATTGCGGTAGCCTGCAGCCACCACCACCTGGTCTGGTTTTGCGGCCTCCAGAAGAGCTGAGGTCGTGCTGTGTCGGCTACCGTGATGCGGGGCTTCCATAACGTCTACCGGCTGTTGCAGGCGCCTGGCAAGCGCGTGTTCCGCCTGGCCCTCTGTGTCGCCGGTAAAGAGCACTCGGCCACCCCGGGTTTCAACGAGCACCACACACGATGCCTCATTGCCGGTGCCGATCCGGCCAGGCTCCGGCGCCAGAATAGCGAAATTGACGCCGTCAGCCGACCATCTTTGACCGGAAACACACTGGCGAGCACCCGGTAAAGCACTTATCGGCTCACCCGTCATGACTTGGTCAATGGAAAAGGCCTCGCGCAGTGTCTCGACCCCGCCTCGGTGGTCACGATCCGCATGCGTGACCACCAACCGATCGAGCCGACGGATGCCACGCTCCTCAAGAAACGGCTTCAGCGTGAATGTCGCCGCGTTTCCGCCCGAGAACCAGGCAGGCCCGGTATCAATGACCGTTACGCCGGCGCGGGTCTGGAGAACCGCGGCGTTCCCTTGTCCAACCTCGAGCCAATCGATCCAAGCTTCGCCATGATCCGGGCGTAAGGGTGCCGCGAGCGCGATAGGGAAACACAGCGGTACCGCAAGCCAGCGTAAGGGCAGCCCGCGGGGAAGCAGCATGAGCCCAACAGCGAGCAGAGCGCCCATCGAGCCAACAGCCTCGCCAACGCCCAGCGATAAAAGGCCTGGGCCAACCCCATCCAGCCACTCCCCCGCTATCAGCAGTGCCTCCAGCAGTCGGGCAAGCGCACCAAGCCCCCAAGCTGAGATGCCCGGAGTCATTAGGTCCAACAGGGTCGCGCCAAGCGCCGCCGGTACGATAAAAAACGAGAAAACAGGAATCACCAGCAAATTGGCGATCAAGCCCTGCGGGCTCCAGGTGCCGAAAAACAGCGCCGACACGGGCGCAAGGCCCAATGTCAGTAATGCCTGGATACGCAGCAGCGCGCCTGGACCGCCCGGCCGGCGACCCCGGGCGACCAGAATGATCAATGCCACCGCACTGAACGACAGCCAGAAGCCTGGCGATAACCCAGCGGCGGGGTCGAGCGTAAGAATCAGCATGGCCGCCAGCAGCAATGCACGGCCAGGGAGAAGACGGCGCGCGACGGCCGCTGCGGATGCGACCACGGCGAACATGATAAGCGCGCGCTGGGTCGGCAGCGCAAAGCCTGCAAGTGCCGCATAGCCTGTGGCGGCAATGCCCCCGAGGACCAGCCCGCTCCAGTGCCGCGCACCCGGTATCCGGGCGAGTGCCCAGAGCCATTGCCCCAACATGACCCCAAGCCCACCAACCAGCCCAATGTGCAGCCCGGAGATCGCCATGAGATGGCTTGTGCCTGTCGCCCGCAGAATCTCCCATGTCTGTTCGCTAAACCCTCGACGGTCACCCACCATCAACCCCTGCAGCAGCGCACTGCCCTGTCCTGACCCTGCCAAGGAGCCGATGTGATCGCTCAAGCGGGCGCGCCAGGCGGGTAAGCCGCTCGCGGGTGTCTTGCTTTCTGCCTCGTCCGGCCGGCTCAGCGTCCCCCGGGCATCAATCCCATCTGCTGCCAGCCAGCGTTCATAATCAAAACGAACGGGGTTCATGTAGCCCCGTGGGCGTCGCAAACGAACCCATAGCCGCCATCGCTCACCGGCCTGAACGCGCGGGCGTTGATCATAGATCGACACCTGGATGCGCCTTGGCAGCGGCCCACGCCAATTCTCGATGGCCTCTACGGCGAACAGGAACTGCTGGCGGTCTTCATGATTGTCCGGGAGGTCCACGACCTGACCGGTGACAGCCACTGGACTACTCAGCTCCAAGGCGGGGCGTAATGACAACGCCCAGGCCTGCCAGACAAGCGCGGTGAGCACGCCGGCCGCCAACCAGCCTGGGAGCGACCGTGATGCACTCAACGCCAGGGTGGGAAGGGGCAGAACAAGGGTCAGGACCCACGGGCCGAGATGGGCTGGGAGCCAGACCGCGACGAGTAACCCGAGTAAAAAGGCGAGCAGACGCCCGCCTAGCCCATAGTCACCCAACGCTGATTCCCTCAGTCGCCCGCTTCACCTTTGAAAGGCTAGCAGGCGGTATCAGAGCGGCTGGAGCACCCCGTCGGAGAGATTCAACCGTCGATCCATCCGCCCGGCGACATCGAGATCGTGCGTTACCAGCACCACGCTCGTGCCGTTGGCCCGGTTCAATGACTGAAACAGCGCAAGGATGGACTCCGCGGTTTGCCCGTCGAGATTGCCCGTGGGCTCGTCGGCCAGCAGACAGCGCGGTGTCGTGACGAGCGCTCGGGCAATCGCCACCCGTTGGCGTTCACCGCCCGATAGCTCGGCCGGCTTGTGAGCCCAGCGCGCGCTAAGACCAACCTGGTCCAGCATAGCCTCCGCTTGCGACTGGGCCTCGCTGGCCCTCAATCCGCGAATGAGCAGCGGCATCGCGACGTTTTCCATGGCGGAGAATTCGCCGAGGAGATGGTGAAACTGGTAAACAAACCCCAGCGCCCGGTTACGCAGGCGACCCCGCCCCACCGCGCCAAGCCCATTCAGCGCTACGCCATCCACCTCAATCGTGCCCGCGTCGGGGTCTTCCAGGCCGCCAAGCAACTGCAGGAGCGTGCTCTTACCCGATCCGGAGCGCCCGAGAATGGCGACCTGCTCACCCTGCGCCACCCGAAAATCGAGATCCTGCAGAACATTCACGGCCAGACCGGCCTCGTTGAAGCCCTTGCGCACGCCCTGGCAGGCAATGACCGGCTGCGCATCACTCATAGCGCAATGCCTCCGCCGGTGCAGTCCGCGCCGCCCGCCAGGCGGGGTAGAGCGTAGCCAATAGGCTCAACACCACGGCCGAACCCGTGATACGCCAGACATCAGGCCATCGCAGATCGGAAGGGAGCTCGCTAATCCAGTAAACATCGCCGGAGATAAACTCCAGCCCAAGCCATTGTTCGATGGCCGGGACGATGGTCTCGACATTCAAGGCCAGGCCGATCCCCGCCCCCGTCCCGACCAATGTGCCGAGCAGACCCAGGAGAGAGCCCTGAATCACGAAGACCGCCATGACCGTCGCCGGCCGAGCGCCGAGTGTGCGAAGAATAGCGATATCTGCTTGCTTGTCCTGAACCGCCATAATCAGCGTTGAGACGATATTGAAGGCCGCAACTCCGACGATGAGCATCAGAATGATGAACATCACGGTTTTCTCCATGGCCACCGCTCGAAAGAAATTGCGGTGCTGCATGGTCCAGTCACTGACCAGGTAATCCCCCGGCAGGGAGCGCGCGATACCCCGCACCCGTTCGGGGGCGATCATCAGGTCCGTGAACTCCAGACGGATGCCGCTAATGCCCTCCTCCAGGCGCAGCAGACGCTGGGCATCGGTCAAATGAATCAGCGCCAGCGATCCGTCGTACTGAGCCATGTCGACATCAAAGATCCCCGCCACCTCAAACCGGCGCATGCGCGGCAGAATGCCGGCGGCTGATGCCCGCACCTCCGGGGTAACCAGATTGAGCGGGTCGCCCAGGCCGACACCAAGTTCCTGGGCAAGCCGACTGCCCAGGACAATCTGCCAACTGCCGGCTTCGAGATTGGCGAGTGACCCGGCCACCACGTTGTCAGCCACCTCTGAAACCGCTGCCTCCCGCTCAGGGTCGACCCCCCGCAACAAGGCCCCGGTCACCGCACTGCCACGCGTGAGCATGACCTCGCCTCGGACAAAAGGCGCCACCCCCGTCACATCCGGCATGCCCTCCAGCTCGGGGATCAAACCAGCCCAATCCTGCAGGCTGCCCTCGTAATCCTGCACTGTGGCGTGGGAGACCATGCCGAGAATGCGCTCGCGCAGCTCTTTCTCGAAGCCATTCATCACAGAGAGCACCGTGATCAGGGCCATGACCCCAACGGCGATCCCCAGCATCGAGCTGGCGGAAATAAACGAAACGAAGCGATTCCGCCGGCGCGCCCGCATGTAGCGCAGGCCGATGAAAAGTGGCAGAGGCTGGATCATGCCACCACCCTAAGTCGGCGCGTGACCTCGATACCCGCATCAGTTGGCTCGGCTCCCAGCGCAATGACGTCCACGCCAGCGGCCATGGCGCGGCGCAAGGCCTGCCCATAGGCCGGATCGATGTCGTCGGCTGGGCTCACCGTGTGCACATCCGCGCGTTGAGCGCAGAACACCAGCATGGCAGGCGTCCCACCCTCCACAAGGGCCTGGAGCACCTCAAGGTGACGCACGCCACGGCTGCTCCGTGCATCGGGGAAGACAGCCAACCCTTGATCCACCGCCGCTGTCACGTTCTTTACCTCGATAAATCGGCCGTCTCCTTCCTGATAAAAATCCGCGCGCATAGGTAATCCCGGCACCGTTACTTCGGCGCGAGCCGGGCCGCCCGCAGCGGTCTCGGGCATCAATTCAGGGGAATCGAGCACTTCGCCGACCAAACGATTGGTCCGACCCGTATGAATCCCCACACGGATGCCGTTTGCAACGCCTACTTGCTCCCACGTATGCGCATATTTCCGCCCTGCCCGATCACTATGAGACAGCCAAACCGGCATGCCGGGCTCCGCGCAGCCCAGCATCGAGCCAGTATTGGGGCAGTGCGCCGTCAGCGTCTCACCAGAGCGTAGTTGCACATCCGCCAGAAAGCGCTTGTAGCGGCGCTCAAGGACGGCGGGAATCAGGGGTGCGTCGTAATCCATGCGCGGAGTCTACCGAGCCACGGCCCGGGCTTCACCCAGTTTCGCGAGATCACGGCATTGGTTAGACTCTGCGGCCCTTTCCGTTACCCGATGACGTCATGACTTCGACTGATGCAGAGTTGCTCGCGCCGGCTTTGCCGGAGCGCGCCGGTGAGCGCCAAGACTGGCTTGGCCTGCCTGGTGATGCGTCGGCGCTCGCCATCGCCGAAGCCAGCCGACGCCACGACGGCCCCCTTCTCGTGGTCACGGCTGGCAGCACCGAGGCGCAACAACTGCGGCGTGGGCTGCGTTTTTTTGCGCCCGATGAAGAAATTGAGCTGATGCCCGACTGGGAAGTCCTCCCTTACGACGTCTTCTCCCCCCATCAGGACATCGTCTCGGAGCGGCTGCGCGCACTTCATCGTCTAAGCCGCCGCCGTCGCGGTATTCTCATTCTGCCCGTGGCAACGCTGATGCAGCGGATTGCACCCCCTGAGTTTCTGCGCTCGACAGTGACTCGGCTGGCGGTTGGCGAAGCGCTCGACCTCGAAGCCATGCGTCGAGGACTGGAGCAAGCGGGCTATCGGTGTGTTTCAGAGGTCCTGGAGCATGGTGAATTCACGGTGCGCGGTTCCATACTCGATCTCTTTCCGATGGGGGCGACGGCACCGTATCGCATTGATCTCTTCGACACCGAGATCGACACGATTCGACGCTTTGACCCGGAAACGCAGCGCAGCGCCGAGCGCCTGGAGTCCATCGAACTGCTTCCTGCGCATGAGTTTCCGACCGATGAGGCAGCGATTAGCCGGTTCCGCCATCAATTCCGGGCGCACTTTGAGGGCGACCCCATGGCCTCGGCGGTCTACCAATCGGTCAGTGACGGCCATATCCCTAACGGCATCGAGGCCTACCTGCCGTTATTTTTCGAGCAAACAGCGAGCCTCTTCGATTATCTACCGGCGGATACACTCGCGATCCGCCACGGTGATATCGACGCCCAGATGGATACGGATTGGCATCAGATTGGTGAGCGCTTTGAGCAACGCCGTCACGACCGCGAGCGGCCCTTGCTGCCACCGGACACGCTCTATCTCAATCCGGATCATGTGCGCCAAGGCCTGAACGCGCATCCCCTGGTCGATATTGCGGCGGATCACCGCCGTGAGCCAGCCCGCGCGCGGGACCGCAGTCTCCCCAGCCGGCCCCTGCCCAATCTTGCCCGGGGAAGCGCTGAGCATGATGGCCTGGATGCCCTGGTCACATTTATTGGCGAACACCCGGGGGCCATCCTGCTCACAGCAGAAACACCCGGGCGCCGTGAGGCGCTTCGCGAGCGCCTGCAGGCCGATAACCTGCGGCCCAGTGCGATGGAGGACTGGCCCACCTTTCTGACGGAGCGACCGTCCGTGGGCTTGACCGTGGCGCCCCTGGACCATGGTTTTCGCTTGCCGGACTCGGATATCGCGGTGATTCCGGAAGCAGCACTCTATCCCGAGCGGGCCGAGCAGCGGCGCCGCCGCAAGTCCGCGCCGCAGCGAGACCCGGAGTCCATCATCCGGGATCTGACGGATCTTCGCCCAGGCGCGCCCGTGGTCCATGAACAGCATGGCGTTGGACGCTATCGCGGCCTGCAAACGCTCACCATCGATCAGGTCGATACAGAATTCCTCACCCTTGAGTACGCGGGTGACGACAAGCTCTATGTGCCGGTTTCCAGCCTCCACCTCATCAGCCGTTACACCGGCGCGGATACCGACGAGGCCCCGCTCCATCGCCTCGGCAGCGGCCAATGGGAAAAAGCTCGGCGCCGGGCGGCGGAGAAGGCACGGGACGTGGCCGCTGAACTCCTGGATATCTACGCCCGCCGGGAGGCCCAGCAAGGTGAGCCGCACCGCGTGCCAGAGGACGAATACGCGCGCTTTGCCGCGCAATTCCCATTCGAAGAGACACCCGACCAGGAAGTGGCCATTCATGCGGTGCTGCAAGACCTGAAGCGATCACGCCCCATGGATCGCGTGGTTTGTGGTGATGTCGGCTTTGGCAAGACCGAGGTGGCCATGCGGGCGGCGTTTGCCGGTGTGCAATCGGGTCGCCAGGTGGCCGTCCTGGTTCCGACTACCCTGCTCTGCCAGCAGCATTACCAGAATTTCAGTGACCGCTTTGCCGACTGGCCAGTGCGCATCGAGCAGCTCTCCCGCTTTCAGTCTGCCAATGAGCAGGCGCGTACCCTCGCTGATCTCGAGGCCGGCAAGGTCGATATTGTCATCGGCACGCACAAGCTGCTGCAGCGCTCCGTCCAATTCCGCGAACTGGGCCTGCTCATCATCGACGAGGAGCACCGCTTCGGTGTGCGCCAGAAGGAGACGCTTAAGCGGATGCGCGCGAACGTCGACGTGCTCAACCTCACGGCGACGCCCATCCCACGTACCCTGAACATGTCGCTCGCGGGATTGCGTGACCTGTCGATCATCGCCACACCGCCCGCCCGGCGCTTGGCCGTCAAGACCTTCGTGAATGAATGGAACGACGCGCTTATTCGCGAAGCGTGCCTGCGAGAGCTTCACCGCGGTGGACAGGTGTACTTCCTGCACAACGATGTTCAGAGCATCCAGCGAACGGCCGAGGCTCTGGCGGAGCTGTTACCGGAAGCTCGCGTTCGAACGGCGCATGGCCAGATACCAGAGCGTGAGCTGGAGCGCGTGATGCTCGACTTCTACCACCAGCGCTACAACATCCTGGTCTGCACAACGATTATCGAAAGCGGAATCGATGTACCAACCGCCAATACGATCATTATCAATCGCGCGGACCATTTGGGCCTCGCCCAACTTCACCAGCTGCGTGGCCGGGTTGGACGCTCACACCACCGCGCCTATGCCTACCTATTGGCACCACCCCGTCGCAGCCAAACCCCGGATGCGGCGAAACGGCTCGAGGCCATCGCCTCGCTTGAAGACCTGGGTATCGGATTCGCTCTTGCCAGTCATGACCTGGAAATACGGGGTGCAGGCGAACTGCTGGGCGAGGGACAAAGCGGGCAGATCCACGAGGTGGGCTTCACGCTCTACAACGACCTCCTCGACCGCGCTGTGCAGTCACTTAAGGCCGGCCAGGAACCCGCACTCACGCAACCGCTGGAGCAGGCCACCGAAGTGGATCTCCACATCCCCGCCCTACTGCCCGCTGACTATCTCCCGGATGTTCATACGCGGCTGGTCATGTACAAGCGAATTGCCAGTGCGAAGGGGGCGGATGGGCTACGTGAGCTGCAGGTGGAGATGATCGACCGCTTTGGCCTGCTCCCTGAGCCGGCCAAAAACCTGATGGCTATTGCGCAGTTACGCCAACGTGCTCAGGCCATGGGAATCGAGCGGATCGAAGCGGGCCCCGGCGGCGGGCTGGTGCAATTCAGTGACGCGCCTCAAGTGGATGCCGGCGCACTGGTTCGGATGGTTCAGGAACAGCCAGCGGTGTATCGTCTGGAAGGACAGGAGCGGCTGCGCTTTCGCCTGGAAACGGAAACCCCTGAGGCGCGTATTGAGGCTATTGAGCAGATGCTGCAGGCGATGGCACTGCGCGAGGCCGCCTGAATCACCCCCATGGAGGCCAACGTGAAAAGGCGCCCGTACCGGTTTTATTTGCCCATGCTGTTGCTGTTGGGACTGGCATTGACTGGCCAGGCGCCTGCACAGGACAACTCAGACTCGCCTCAATACTACCGCGTCGAGGTCATCCTGCTAGGTCAGCCACCCATAGCCGAGACGTTTGCGGAGGCCCCCAGCGAGACGCCCCCACCACTGCCCGTTCGCTTTGCCTGGCCATTGCAGGATCCAGGCGAAGAGGGCCTCGGGTATACACGGGTTCCCGAGTCAGAACGCGCACTGAACACTATCGCTCGGCGTCTTCGCGATCGTGAAGGGTTTACGGTCTACTGGCATACCGCTTGGGAGCAGCCAGGCCTCGATGCCGATCGGGCGCAGTCTGTTGCGCTCCCTGCCGACCTGGGCGCAGATGCCCCGCGCGGTATGCTGCGGGTCTATCGCAGTCGCTACCTGCACGCAGAAATCGAGCTGCGTGCGCCCGCTGACGACGACCGCACCTGGGTCATGTCAGATGCCCGGCGCATGCGCAGCGACGAGCGTCACTACGTCGATCACCCCGCGCTTGGTGTGATTATTGAGGTAACGGAGGTGCCAGACCCGAGATAAGGGCCTGTAAAACCTGCCGGACCGATTGAATTCCGGTCTGCAGCGTCTCGTGAATCTGCTCCATCGCAATGACTTCATCCCGCCCCACGCCGGCCGCCCAGTTCGCAACGACAGCGCAGGTCGCGTAAGGGATCTCGAGTTCCCGGGCGAGCGCCGCCTCCGGCATGCCGGTCATTCCCACCATGTCACACCCATCTCGGGCGAGGCGCTGAATCTCGGCGGCGGTCTCAAGCCGCGGTCCCTGAGTTGCCCCGTAGCAGCCCTGAGTTTGCGCATCCACGCCAGCCTCATGCGCTGCCGCAATCAGCCGGTCGCGAAGCGCTGCATCGTACGGCTGAGTAAAATCGATGTGAACGACGGCATCATGATCATCATCGTGATAGGTGCTGGCACGGCCATGGGTGTAGTCGATGATCTGGTCAGGGAAGGCCAGCCGGGCCGGGCTGAGTGCCTCATGAATCCCCCCAACGGCAGCCACCGCCATTACCTGCTTCGCACCGGCCGCCTGCATGGCCCAGATGTTGGCGCGGTAGTTCACTCGATGGGGTGGGATCGTGTGGCCATAACCGTGGCGCGCCAGGAAGATCACCGGTTGCCCGTGCAGGCGCCCGTGCGTGAGCGGCCCGGACGGTTCACCGTAGGGCGTATGCACCATCTCGCGGCGCTCGATCTCCAGGCCCTCGAGCTCCGTCAGCCCGCTTCCCCCGATGATCGCCAGCGTCATACTCAGTCCTCGTCATCCGGATGCGCTGCGTAAATCGCATTCACGTTGCGCAGATAACCTTTGTAATCCATACCCACGCCGAACACATAGCGCTCGGGTACCGTTAGCCCCGCGAAGTCCGCTTTCAAGCCAGGGACTCGAGCGGGATTAGGCTTATCCGCGAGCACTGCGGTCTGAACACTCGCCGCGCCCTCCTCCTGACAGGCCTCAAGCAACCCGCGGAAGGTGTGCCCCTCATCGAGAATGTCATCCACCAGGAGCACATGCCGGCCTCTGAGGGGGGTTTGAGGGCGGGCCAGCCATACCAGCTCACGGCCGGTCGTGGTCTTGTGATACCGAGTGGCGTGGATGTAATCCACCTCGAGGGGGAAATCGAGCCGGGAGAGCAAGCGACCCAGCGGGACGATGGCGCCAGTCATCACGCCAAGCAGCAACGGACGCGTGCCACTGAGCGCCGTTGAAATCGCCTCGCCCATGCGATCGAGCGCGGCCTCAATGGCCGGTGCATCGTGCAGACATTCCGCACGGGCCATGACACCCGCCAGCTCGGTCGCATCCAATTCAACGCCCTGTGACATCCCCGACTCCGCATGGCTGATCAATCCACCAGTATAGCGACGGCGCTAGAGAGCGGCCAGCAGCTCCCGCGCTGCTTGGTAGTCGGCGCGCGCCTGCAGCGTCGCCAGGGGTTCTCCACCCCGCCCATGCAGCCGGGCAAGGCGCAGGCCCCGCCCGCTTGAGTGTCCGCTCACCTCGGCAAGAATGGCATCCGCCTCACGCGCTGCATTGCCCAGTACCGCCATGTCGCAGCCCGCCTGAAGCGCCGCCTGGACGCGGGCCTGGAGACTGCCGGCCCCAGCAGCTCCCGCCATCTCGAGGTCATCACTGAAGATGCTGCCCTCAAATCTCAGCGTCTCCCGGAGATACTGGATCCAGCGCGGCGAAAACCCCGCTGGGCAGTCTTCCATGGCTGGATAAGCCACATGCGCCATCATCACACCAGCCAGGCCGTTGTCGATCAGGCGCCGGAAGGGCAACAAATCCTGGTGTTCGAGATCCGTCACTGATCGCGGGTCACGAGCGCTCGCCTCATGGGAGTCGGGGGCCGTGCCACCATGCCCGGGAAAGTGCTTACCCACACAGGCCATCCCTGCCTCACGCGCCCCGCGCTGCCAGGCCAGACCGAGCGTGGCCACCGTCTGCGCATCGGCGCCAAGCGCCCGATCACCAATCACCTGACTGATCCCATGATCCAAATCCAGAACCGGCGCGAAGCTGAAATCGACACCCAGCGCTCGGAGCTCCATGGCCATCAGCCAACCGGCACGCTGCGCGGCCTCCTGCGCCAGGCTTGGCGCACTCGCATAGGATCGAGCCAGGCGCTCAGCCGCCGGGAGTTCGGTGAGCCCAGCTCGGAAGCGTTGAACGCGCCCACCTTCCTGGTCCACCGCAATAAGCAGGGGCGGGTTCCTGAGCCCGCGAATTACCTCGGTTAACCCAGCGAGCTGCGCCGGGTCGCGGTAATTACGGGCGAATAACAGCACACCGCCGACCGCTGGGTGACACAGCCGTTCACGCTCCTCACCGAGCAACTCAGTGCCAGCAATCCCCAGCATCAGTGGCCCGAGCATGATGAATCCTCACTGATCAGCACCGGCATGCCGGGATAACACTTGGGAAACAGGCTGCAGATATCGGCATTGCCCATGCGAATACAACCCGCGGAGACCGGCTCACCGAGTCGGTCCTCATCAGAGGTGCCATGGATGTAGATCAGGCGTCGCAGCGTATCGACATCACCCCCGCGATTACGGCCGGACTCGGCCCCCGTGAGCCAGAGAATGCGGGTCAGGATCCAGTCACGACCCGGGTTAGCCGCCATCAATTCCGGGGAGCACGTCTGACCCGTCGCACGGCGGCCGACAAAAACGGATCGCAAAGGCGCCCCCGCGCCGATGCCAAGCCGTATCCGATGCCACCCGCGCGGCGTTTGACCACTGCCATTGCACTCACCCGCCCCTGCCGCGGCCGTGGAAACGGGCCAGGCACCCAGACAGCGCTCCGCTTTTCTTAACTCGAGGACCTGTCGGGCAATCGAGATAGACAGCCAGTGACCCTGTGACACCGGGCAACTCCTGAATAAACCTGCTGCAATGATACGCTATCGGCTTTCGGCACACTGCAAGACGGGGACGGATCGATCCATGAAACGCCTGATACTGCTTCGCCATGGCCAGAGCACCTGGAATCTCGAGAACCGGTTTACCGGCTGGCATGACGTTGACCTGAGTGAGCGCGGCCGCCAGGAAGCCACTGAGGCGGGGCGATTGATGGAGAACGCTGACCTGGCACCCGAGGCGGTATTCAGCTCCGTGCTGACCCGCGCGATTCGCACCGCCTTTATGAGCCTGGATGTTCTGGATCGGCTGTGGATCCCGATGACGAAAGATTGGCGCCTGAATGAGCGCCATTACGGCGCATTGACTGGCCTAGACAAGGCTGAAACAGCCGAGCAATACGGCGATGAGCAGGTGCACGTCTGGCGACGCAGCTTTGCCACGCCGCCACCGCCACTGGACGCCGACGATCCACGCCATCCGGTCCATGACCCTCGTTACGCGCATTTGCCCGCGGCCACATTGCCAGGCACCGAATCGCTTAAAGACACGCTGGCACGCGTTCTACCGTTTTATGAATCGGATATTGCCCCTGCCCTAAAGCGTGTCGACACGCTGCTGATTGCAGCCCATGGCAATAGCTTGCGGGCGCTCGTCAAACACCTGGAAGGGCTATCGGATGAGGCCATCACGGGGGTCGAAATCGCAACGGGCGATCCGCTGGTCTATGCCCTCGATGACCATCTAGCGGTAACGAGCAAGCACTCGCTGCGGGATGGACAGTGAGCGACCTCACCCACCTCAACCCGCAGGGTGAGGCCCACATGGTCGATGTCGGGGGTAAACCCGCAACGCAGCGAGTGGCGATCGCTGAGGGGCGGATTCACATGGCAGCGGCCACCCTGGAGGCGCTCCGGCAGGGCGACCTGAAAAAAGGCGATGCCCTTGGGACCGCGCGGATTGCCGGCATCATGGCCGCGAAGCGCACTGCCGAACTCATCCCACTCTGCCATCCCCTGCCGCTCACCCACTTGGAGGTTACGCTGACCCCCGAGCCTGAGAATCTGGCCGTGCACTGTGAAGTTCAGGCGGAAACCCGCGGCCAGACGGGCGTTGAGATAGAGGCACTCACCGCGGTTCAGACCGCCCTACTCACCGTCTATGACATGTGCAAGGCGCTGGACCGCGGCATGCAAATCGATGGTGTAGCACTCACCCACAAGCGCGGTGGGCGCACCGGCGACTGGTCGCGTTAGGCGTCTACCGCCTGATTGACCTTTGCCGCGAAGATGAAGTCATTTTCATGCAGCCCGCCAATGGCGTGGGTAAAAATCTCCACCTCGCAGTAGCCGTAGCCAAAGGTGATCTCGGGGTGATGATCCTGATCTTCGGCAACCTCTCCGGCCTGGTTCGCCACGGTCTGCGCAGCCGCGAAGTCGCCTGTCTTGAACCGACGAGTGATGCGGGATGCATCATCGCTCAGTGTCCATCCAGGCACTTCAGCGAGGTAGGCCTGGGCCTGTTCGCGGGTCATCGGGTCAATCCCGCCCTGGCAGGGCGTGCACTGTTTCTCAGTTAAGCTCATGCGATCTCCTTGGTCTTCGTTCAACAAGATGTCCCGGGTTGGGGCGCTCCTATCTCTAGGCACGCCTAAGTGCCGGTTGGTTCCTCGCCTTCACGGGCCTTTGCGGTTTGGTAGGCAGCCTCGAGGCGCTCGAAACTCGCCTCCTCGAGCGTTTCGCCCGCTTCGGCAAGAACGGCTTCCAAACCCCTGAAGCGCCTCTCAAACTTGCGGTTACCGGCGCGTAGCGCGTGCTCAGCGTCGACCCCCGCCTGCCGCGCCAGATTAACGCAGGCGAGGAGCAAATCCCCGATCTCTTCTGCAACGTGCGCCTGATCGCGCGGCTCATCCGCGAGTGCCTCATCGAGTTCATCGAGCTCTTCGCGCACTTTATCGATGACCTGCCGGGGATCCGGCCACTCAAACCCGACGCGCGCCGCGCGGCCCTGCAATTTGCGACTGCGCGTGAGCGCAGGCAGTGCCAGTGGCACACTATCTAGTGCCCCGGGACGGTCTGTGCCCGAGGTCCGTGCGAGCCGCTCGTCCGCTTTAATCGCCTCCCAGCTCGCGCGCTGGCCTTCAGCCGTGATCGGGCCGGCTTCGCCAAAAATATGCGGATGACGCCGAATCAACTTATCCCGCACACCCGCCGCGATTGAGTCGAAGTCAAAGCTGCCCTCTTCCTCACCCAGGCGTGCATAGAACACCACCTGAAAAAGCAGATCGCCGAGCTCGTCGCGCATGTCCTCGCGATCATCCCGCTCGATGGCGTCAGCCACCTCATAGGCCTCCTCAAGGGTATGCGGCACGATCGAGGCGAAGGTCTGCTGAAGATCCCATGGGCAACCCTCAGCGGGATCCCGAAGCCGGGCCATAACCGCCAGCAGATCATCGAGCGCACTCATCGTTTTTGGTACTGACTCGCGCCAAAGAGCTTCTCTTTTGCCTCGTCATCGAGTTTTGGTGGCCGGACGTCGGCAAGCACCGCAACACCCCGCTCCACGGCTGGCCGGGCTGCAATGACGTCAAACCAGCGCTTGAGGTTCGGGAAATCGGCGAGTACCTGGCCCTGGTTTTCATAAGGCCGAATCCACGGGAAGCAGGCAATATCCGCGATGCTGTACATCTCGCCGGCGAGCCACTCCCGCCCAGCCAGGCGCCGATCGAGCACACCATAGAGCCGAGCGGCCTCATTGGTGTAGCGATTAACGGCGTAGTCGATCGTCTCGGGTGCGTACTGGCGGAAATGATGGGCCTGGCCCAGCATCGGCCCGAGGCCTCCCATCTGGAACATGAGCCACTCCAGGGTCTCGACGCGACCACGCGGCCCAGTCGGCATCAATTCACCGGTTTTTTCTGCGAGATACATCAGCATAGCGCCGGATTCGAACACCGAAATGGGCTCCCCGCCGGGGCCGTCCGTATCAATCATCGCCGGAATCTTGTTGTTCGGGCTGATGCGCAGGAACTCTTCGGTAAACTGATCGCCCTGACCGATATTGATCGGATGCACGTCATAGCTCAGACCGAGCTCCTCGAGCGCAATGTGAACTTTGTGACCATTCGGTGTCGGCCAGGTATAGAGATCGATCATGCCGTTACCATCCTTTATGATTGCCGTATGAATGAGATTCCCGGATATCAGCGTCGATATAGTGTGCCGGTCAAGGTGGGCCACGTCACGGTAGGGGGCGATGCACCCGTCGTTGTCCAGTCGATGACCAACACGGACACCGTGGATGAGATCCGCACAGCCATCCAGGTGGCCGATCTGGCGCGGGCTGGCTCGGAGCTTGTGCGCATTACGGTGAACAACGAAGAGGCGGCCCGGGCCGTGCCGCGGATACGACAGCGTCTGGATGACATGGGCGTCGACGTTCCGCTGGTGGGCGACTTCCACTTTAACGGCCACCGGCTCCTCAAGGCGGTACCGGCCTGTGGCGAAGCGCTGGGCAAGCTGCGCATCAATCCCGGCAATGTTGGTAAAGGCAGTCGCCGTGACCCCCAGTTCGCCGAGGTCATCGAAATCGCTCGCGATCTCGATCGACCGGTGCGCATTGGTGTGAACTGGGGCAGCCTGGATCAGGATCTGCTCTCACGCATGATGGATGACAACGCCCGTCTCGCGAATCCCAGACCGCCTGAGGTGGTCATGAAAGACGCGGTCGTAACGTCTTCACTGGAGAGTGCTGAGCGTGCTGAAGCGCTCGGCCTCCCCCATGACCGCATCATCATTTCCTGCAAAATGAGCCGGGTCCAGGATCTGATCAGCGTGTACCAGGATCTCGCCAACCGCTGTGACTTCCCGCTGCATCTGGGGCTGACTGAGGCCGGGATGGGCTCCAAAGGCATTGTGGCGTCCACGGCCGCCCTGTCGGTGCTGCTCCAGCAAGGGATCGGGGATACCATTCGCATTTCACTCACGCCAGAGCCAGGTGGCGACCGGACCCAGGAAGTCGTGGTCGCCCAGGAAATCCTGCAGACAATGGGGCTGCGCAGCTTCACGCCGCTTGTCGCCGCCTGCCCGGGATGTGGCCGCACCACTAGCACCTTCTTCCAGGAACTGGCTGACGAGATCCAGTCCCACGTCCGGACCCGCATGCCCGAGTGGCAAGCGCAGTACCCGGGCGTTGAAGAGATGAGCCTTGCCGTTATGGGATGCGTGGTTAATGGGCCAGGTGAGAGCCGCCAGGCCGACATTGGCATCAGCCTGCCAGGCACGGGAGAAAAGCCGGTCGCTCCCGTGTATGAGGATGGCGAGAAGACCGTCACCCTCAAGGGCGATAACATCGCTGAGGATTTCAAGGCGGTGGTGGAGCGCTATGTGGAACGTCGTTACGGCAATGGTATAACAACCCGCTGAGTCATTCGCTAAGCTGCTCTCGCTTCGCCGTCACCACTGACCAGTCATCGGCATCATCTGGCGGTGGCTCAGCCCGACTGATCACCGGCCACTGGTTGGCAAGCCGTGCGTTCAGGGCAATGAAGTCCTGCTGATCAGCGGGCACCTCGTCATCCGGGTAAATGGCATCCACGGGGCATTCCGCGACGCACACTGCGCAATCAATGCACTCCACCGGGTCGATCACCAGAAAATTGGGCCCGCCGTGGAAGCAGTCGACCGGGCAGACCTCGACACAGTCGGTATAGCGACAGCGGATGCAGGGCTCGGTGACGACATAGGTCATGAACCGGTCTCCCCGCTGGGTGCATGGCGCCGAGTCGCCAGGGCGCCACACACCTCGCAGCGCCACTCACGGCCCGCGTACTGCTGAAGGATGGTCTCGCGAATCTGCGGGCGTGCCACGAAGTCAGCGAGGGTGAACCTCCGAAGAAATGCCTCGATCTCGCTGGAAAGATGTGACCAAAGCGCTTCATCCAGCGCCGAGCCCACCCGTCTGGGCCCACTGGCACCGTCCATGAGCGTCGTGATCTCGCCAATGGAGATGGCCTCCGCGGCTCGACCCAGCCGATAGCCACCCCCTGGCCCCGGTGTGCCCTGCACCAGGCCTTCACGACGAAGGCGCCAGAAAATCTGATCGATGTAGGACATGGAGATGCCCTGACAGACAGACACTTCCGCCAACGGCACCGCACCCGTGTCTTGGTGGACGGCCAGATGCATCAGTGCGCTGACGGCATAACGGCTTTTCGCAGACAGACGGATCATCTGCGTAGTATGCCAATCAGCGAGCGATCTGTGGGGCCGCAAACGGAATCACGGTGTGTCCATGATTCACAGGACCGTGTCCGGTACCAAGCGGCACCGCCGTCTCAAGCGCCTGCTGGAGATAATCTCGCGCTCGCTCAACTGCAGCAGGCAGAGCCATCCCCCGGCCAATGCCCTCAGCGATCGCCGAGGCCAGGGTGCAGCCGGTGCCATGGTCACTGGTGGTGGCGATGCGAGGATGATGCAGCCTCAGGTAACCCCCAGCGTGGGCGAACACATCAACCAGGTCATCGCTGGATAAATGCCCGCCCTTGAGCAAAACGGCGTCACAGCCCAGGGCCCGCAGCGCATCGGCGGCGTCCTGCATTTCATCAGCGCTTTGAATGCGTTGGCCCAAGAGCGCTTCCGCCTCAGGAATATTGGGAGTAATCACGCTCGCCTGCGGGATCAGGCGCTCACGCAGCCGGTTCATGGCAGCGTCATCCACCAGCCGATCACCGCTTTGCGCCACCATGACCGGATCAACAACGAGCGGCACATTGGGCGCCCGCGCGGTCAGACAATCCGCAATCGCATCGATCACGGCCGGCGCATGGAGCATGCCGGTTTTAATGCAATCAGCGCCCAGATCATCCAGTACAGAGTCCATCTGTGCGCGAATAAACGCCTCAGGGATTCCCATGACGGACTGTACACCGAGGGTATTTTGCGCCGTTAGCGCGGTCACTGCGGTCATGGCATACCCCTCGAGGGCGCAAACCGTTTTAATATCCGCTTGGATGCCGGCCCCGCCTCCCGCGTCAGACCCGGCCACAATCAGAATGCGTGCGGGCGTCATGTCGGATCTCCGTGATGCTTGGAAAGATAATGCGCTTGTGCCGAACGCCGATCGGGTTTGCCCGCCCCGGTAAGCGGCAGGGTGTCGACCAACTCGATGGCCACCGGCTGCTTGAAGCGCGAGAGTTTGTCGTCGAGTGACGCCATGACCGCCGGTATCTCGCTTTCCTCAGGCCCGGTTACCCAGGCAACCGGCCGCTCTCCCCAGCGCTCGTCCGGAATGCCGAATACGAGGGCACTCTGTACGGCCTCATGTGCGACAAGGGCAGCCTCTACCTCCTCAGCCGCCACGTTCTCACCCCCGGTGATGATCACATGATCCAGTCGACCAATCACCCGGACCTGCCCATTCTCCTCGGTAACCGCCAAATCCCCACTGCGCACCCAGCCATCTGGCCGAACGCGCTGCTGTGTTGCATCGGCATCATCCAGGTAGCCGTCGAACGTGTGCTGACTGCGTAGCTGCAACTCTCCCGGTACCCCCGGCGCTGTCTCGGTTTCGGTTTTTGGGTCAACGATCCGATAGTCACAATGAAACAAGCTCGTCCCAATCGATTGCTGCCGCGCCTCGAGCGTCTCCAGGCTTTGATCAGCGCGCGGTTGAAGGAAATTAGACGGGCCCGCCTCGGTGAGCCCATAGGACTGACTGACGGGGATACCACGGCGGAAGAACGGCGCCATGGTGGCCGGCGCACAGGGCGCGCCGGCTGTGGTGATGCCCTCAAGACTCGCCAGGTCACTCGATGCAAATGCCGGGGCTTGCGTCATTGCTTTGAGCATCGCCTCAACCGCACCGAAGTGATTCACCGCGTGTGTCTCAATGAGCTGCAGCGCCTCGGCTGCATCGAAAGCCGGCTGGAGGACCAAACAACCGCCGGCATGCAGGATGGGCGTCACCGTATTCCAGCCACCGATATGAAAGAGCGGAAACAGGACCAGTTCGCGTCGCCGCCCTAGTCCATCCGGCGCTGCACTCAAGAGCTCAAAAGCGTTCCAGACCATCTGTCGATGGCTGATGACACAGAGCTTTGGCAAGCCGGTACTGCCACCGGTGTGGACGATAAGCGCCGGATCGGCGAGCGCGACTTCGGTATTGACCGCATTGGCGGGGTAGCCGGGCAGGACGCGGTCGTAATCACTTTGTGGACCGCCAAAACTGAACTGGGGGCATTGCGTTGCCGTGCCGTGCAGCGCTGCGACAAATTCGCGCAACGTCGTGTCATAAAATAGCCAGCTTGGGCGCAGACGGGCGAGTAGCTGACTCGCCTCATCGGCAGTGAGCCGATGGCTGATCGGCGCGAGCACGGCGCCCAGCTTGCCGCAGGCCAGATACAACTCGATCGCCTCGAGGCGATTCGTCGTGACCAGACCCACACGATCACCCGCGCGTATACCGGCTACCGCCTGCATCCAGCCGGCCAGCCGGCACACCCGATCGTCGAGCGCGCGATAATCGAGCCTGGTTCCGGTATGGGGTTCGATAACGGCAAGCCGATCAGGGGTGAGCGCCCGCCGTCGGCCGGCCCAATCACCCACCCAGTACATCGGCTGTCGGTCAGGATCGAGGTGACTGTTCATAAGGTGTCAAAATTCCCGCAAAATGCCGCCATGGGGTATCACGAACTCATCGACATCGGCGTCAATCTGACGCATGGACGCTTTGACGTCGACCGTGAAGCGGTTATTCAACGTGCGATGGACGCGGGCGTTGCCCGCATGGTCCTCACCGGGGTCACCCTCACCGAGTCGTCCGAGGCCCTCGAGATGGCATCGAGCCATACAGGCGTGATGGTCGCTACCGCTGGTGTTCACCCGCATCACGCAAGTGAATGGACCGCTCAGAGCACGGAGGCGCTCACCGCATTGCTGGCTCATCCTAACGCGGTTGCCGTTGGCGAAACCGGGTTGGATTATTGCCGCGATTTCTCACCGCGATCAGCACAACGTCAGGCGTTTGAGGCGCAACTGGCCATTGCTGTCGAGAGCGGTTATCCCGCCTTTCTCCATCAGCGAGACGCCGAAGACGATTTTCTGGCTATCCTTCGGGATTATCGGGACCAGATAAGCGCCGCGGTCATCCACTGCTTTACCGGCGACCGTGCCTTTCTGCACCGCTGCCTTGATCTGGACCTGCATGTCGGCGTCACCGGCTGGATTTGCGACGAGCGGCGTGGCAGTACCTTACGCGAGAGCGTGCCGGATATCCCGGATCATCGCCTGATGATCGAGACCGATGCGCCGTTTCTGCTACCCCGAGATATGCCAGAGAAACCGGCCGACCGCCGCAATGAACCCGCTTTCCTGCCGCATGTCCTTGAGAGCGTGGCCCGACTTCGCGGGCAAGATCCCAGCCGACTTGCCGAATTCACCGCGACGAACAGTGAGGCCTTTTTCAGCCTCTAAGCACTCGCCACACTCGCTTCAAAACGCACCGAGGCGGCACATTCCGCCCACTGATCAAGCGCCTCATCAATGATTTCGGAGCCAGCGCCGGGTCGAGCGGCCGCCTCACTGAGCGCCCGCCGCCACACCCTGGCACCGGGAAGCCCCTGAAACAGCCCCATTAAATGCCGTGTATACCGGGAAATTGGCACCCCAGCGTAATGCCGACACGCGACATAATCGCGGTACTGCCGAGCGACGCTGGCTCGATCCGGGGCTTTCGGCGCCCCTGGCGCGGCGAAAATCCGCTGGTCTGCCTCAGCAAGCAGCCAGGGGTTATGGTATGCCTCCCGGCCGATCATGACCCCGTCGACTGCCTCGCCCCAGTGTTCGGCCGCGGCAAGATCCTTGATACCGCCATTCAGAACAATCGTGAGCTGGGGGAAATCCGCTTTGAGCTGCGCGACCATGTCGTGCCGCAATGCGGGGATCTCGCGATTTTGCTTGGGTGATAGACCGCTCAGCCAAGCTTTACGAGCATGCACGATCAGTCCATCAGCCCCAGCGCTTGCCACGGTGTCGACGAACGCGCAGAGCTGGTCGTAGTGATCATCATGATCGACCCCAATCCGCGATTTCACAGTGACCGGCAGATCGCTCGCCTCCCGCATCGCGCGCACGAGGTCTGCAACCAGATCTGGCTCGCGCATGAGGCAGGCGCCAAAGCGACCCGACTGCACCCGATCACTGGGGCAGCCCACATTCAGGTTAACCTCGTCGTAGCCCCACACTTGAGCCAAATGCGCCCCGTGAGCCAACTGCTGCGGGTCACTCCCTCCTAACTGAACGGCCACTGGGTGCTCGCTGGCATCACCGGCAAGAAACCGTTCGGCCCGCCCATGCCAAAGGGCCTGGGCAGGTACCATCTCGGTATAAAGGAGCGTGTGTCGCGTAATTAGCCGCAACAAATACCGACAGGCTGGATCGGTCCAGTCCATCATCGGCGCCACACTTAGCTTGGGGTTGGGGGTCTGTCGCATATCAGCGATTGCGCGGTATCCTTATCACTTTGAAAAGATATCACGGAGCGTGCACTTCATGCCTCTCGTCCGCTTCTACACCACAAGTGGATGTCGTCTGTGCGACGAGGCATTCAATGTGGCCCGTCCAATTATAGAGCGCCTGAAATTTCGACTGCAGATTATTGAAATAATGGATGATCCGGACACAGAGGCCACTTACGGTGAGCGAATTCCCGTCATTCACCGAATGGACCAGGATGCGGTACTTGAATGGCCCTTCTCCGCCGCTGCAATTTACCGGTACCTGGCATGAGGACGACCCGACGACGTCTTCTGACTAGTCTGCTCGGCGCATCACTGGCCCTCCCCGCTTTGACCTGGGCAAGCACAAGCCTGCCACCTCACGACGGGCTCTGGGTCCACGTCGACACGGATCGGTCGATGGCCACCGTGCTCCGCGGCACCAAAGTGGTAGAACAATTTGAGCATGTCGCCTTCGGCCGTGGCGGCGTCTCACCGCTGCGGCTAAAGGGGCGAGACAAGACACCGCTCGGGGAATTTCGTATTACTCGCGTCAACCAGAATAGCCCCTTTCATATTTTCCTCGGTATTGATTATCCGCGCCTCGAGCATATTGACCGGGCCCGCAAACGTGGCCTGATCAGTGACGCCGAGTACAAAAGATCAATCGATCATGGCGCAAGGCACGGCGAATTCCCCCAAGACGGGCCACTGGGTGGCTATATCGGATTTCACGGAATTGGCGATGGCGATCCAGACGTTCATGACAATTTCCATTGGACTCAGGGCTGCATTGCCTTGACCAACGACCAAATTGAAACATTCGAATCACTGGTTGCTGTGGGTACGCCGGTTCGTATCGAGTAGCCATTCTCGGGGGGTTGAAAGTCGCCGGTAAGCGAGCAATCATGCGCCAGACGTTCGTGACGGCTTTAAACGGGCTGTTGCCGGGGTCTAACGATTGCAATCGCACAGGCTTTAAAGGAGTTCAATTTATGAACCAGTCAATGAAAACGCTACTCAAACTGACTATCGCCGGCGCTTCGCTGGGTATTCTGGCTGGCTGCGCCACCCAGGCTTCCACCGAGGACCTGCAGGCACAGATCGACGCCGCCATGGATGAGGCCAGCCGCGCCACGGCGACTGCTGAGGGCGCGCAGCGCACCGCGGATGACAACGCCGAGAAGATCGATCGCATGTTCGAGCGTTCGATGTACAAATAAGCAGAAGCGCTTCGCGACTGCGACAGGCCCCGCTCCGGCGGGGCTTTTTTATGGGCTCACGCTGAGCTTAGTACAACAGCGTCGGTAGCTTTGCCTCGTCCAAGGCGATTTGGTGGGTGTTTGACCGTGAGACCGCGCCGGGGAGGCCGTCCGCCGAATTAACCGCGCCCGCCAGGCGCTCGTGATCAACTCGCACATCTCCCTGCTCCAGCACCCGCGCAACCGCAAGTACCGCTTCCATGATCGACGGCGGCTCAACGTTGTCAAAGGCATTCTCTGCCTCAGGCGGCAAAATCGGGTGCACCTCAACCAGCAGCTGATCGTCCAGCCATCCGGCCTTTACCGGCTGATTCACAATCTCTACCGACGATCCGGATGGCAGCCGCTCATATAGCGACTCGACGTCTTCCGGGAACATTCGGATGCACCCGTGGGTGACGCGCATACCGATGCCCCGCGGCTCGTTGGTGCCGTGAATCAGGTATGCCCCCCCAGGAATATCCAAGCGCAGCTTATGGCGCCCCAGTGGATTATCAGGCCCCGGTGGCACCGCTTCGGGCAGCGGGCGTCCCTGCTCCCGCCGTTCGGTCAAAATTGACTCAGGCGGGAACCAGTAGGGATTTTCGGTTTTCTCGGTGATCTGGCTTTTCCCAAGCGGTGTCGACCAGTCCATTCGCCCAACACTGATTGGGTAGGTCTCCACCATCCCGGTATTATCGCTTTCCGCCCCTGGGTAGTAGTAAAGGCGCATTTCCGCGAGGTTGATCACGATGCCCTCACGAGCCGCCTCAGGCAGGATAAACCGACTTGGGATGGTCACCTGCGTCCCCTCGCCGGGCAACCAGACATCCACCTCCGGGTTGGCACGGCGCATCTCCTCATACCCAATGCCGTAACGCCGGCCGAGAGACAGCAGGGTATCCTCCTCGTCCGCTGCAATGACCTGCACTTCGCCAATGACATTGGTGTCCTCGGGTGGTAGCGGAAACATCAGCGCACTAGCCGTCCCCGACGCAAGGGACAGCCATAAGCCCGCGGCAAGCGCACCGATGGTCTGTACCCTCCATCCCATGACTGCTCTGATCGTTTCGTTCATTGCCACTCATACCCTGACATAATGAGGCACAGTATCCGCCAGAAGCCGTGTCGGAGGAAAGACAGTTGGACGAGCAAACTCGAATCGAATTGGAAGCAGCCGCTTTTCGCGCGCTTGTAAACCACCTGCGTGAGCGCAGTGATGTGCAGAATTTGGACCTGATGAATCTTGCCGGGTTCTGCCGTAATTGCCTGTCGCGCTGGTACGCCGAGGCTGCTGAGACGCGAGAAATTCCGATGGATCGAGACACCGCGCGAGAGATTGTTTACGGAATGCCGTACGAAGAATGGAAGAAAAACCACCAAAGGTAGGGCAAACCCCCTTCGCTTTTGGGGGATTTTAAGCAATAATATCGCCATGTTCATCGTTAACGGTCAACGGTCAAGGATCATGGTCGCCATCGGGCTATTCAGCCTGTTGGCGCCGTGCGTTGCGTTTGCCCAACCTGCTGATTGGAGTTCGCGGGTCAGCCCCGGGCTCGAGCTGACCTCGCATCTCAATGACCGCCTCGACATCCGGTTTGGTGTCAATGACGAGCATCATGTCATCAACACGCATGGCTTAACACTGGATGGTTCAGAGCAGACGCCCGTTCTCTCGGCGATGGTCGACTGGTCGGTTCATGACGGTGGGTTCCGCATGACCGGCGGTGCCGTTTATGGAGAGGAGCTTTTTAGCGAGTCCTCTGTGCCGGTCCCGGAAATCAGCACCGATGACATGCAGACGTACGTCGGTGTGGGTTATGACAACGACTTTGGGACCAATGGGCGCCTGGGCCTATCGCTCGACATGGGCCTGACCTTCGACAGTGTTTCCGGCAGCTCAATGGATGCACTTGATGATGACGATCTCGAAGATGCCGAACTGGGCAGCCGTTTCGAGAGTTTCCGTTACACACCGAGCTTTTCTGCTGGCGTTGAATACCGCTTCTAAGTCCACTCGCTTGTTGCGATCTCCAGAAGTCCGTTCAGATCATCGACAATCCAGTCTGGGTGCCTAACACCTGGAGCCAGTATTTCCGCATTGCCCGCACGACGTACCAGCACCGTTTGCCAGCCCGCCGCCCCTGCGCCAATCGTATCCCAAACATGACAGGCCACCATGCAAAGTGCGCTCGGAGAGACGTCTAGGGCCTCAGCAACTTGCTGATAGGTATCCGGATGGGGTTTGAACCGCTCGACGGTATGGACCGAAAAGCTCTGCTCGAAAAACTCGGCAAGGCCGGCCCGCATAAGCGGGCTTTCCCCTGAGCCGGGTGGTGAGTTACTCAAGGTCACCAGACGATAACCTGATTGTTTGAGTGCGCTCAGCGCCGGATGGACGTCCGGCAGCGCAGGCAAGGTTGCCATTGCAGTGGACAGGGCTTCTATATCGACGTCCTGAATGCCGACGCTCTTTGTCTTACCGAGCATTCTGAATACCCCGGCAGCCAGTATATTAAACGGCGTATAGCCACCAGACAGAGAAACCGCCTCGGAGTAGAGGATCAACTGAGCAAACCACTCGCGCAGACTATCCGCATTACCGAACACGCGCTCGAAGATTGGCGCCAACGCCGTTATATCGAGCAGTGTCTCGTTGACGTCGAATACCAGAATAGGTCGATTGGTATTAGGGCCTGTCATGCAGAGCGTTCTTCTTAGTCAGTTGGCGGAGAGGGAGGGATTGATTCGGCCCTGCGGGCCTCACCCTTCGGGCGCCTCGCTACGCTCGCCGTCCCCATCGGCTCGCGCCGATGGGTCGCACCCCAACAACTGTCAAATACAAAAAAGGCCCCTCGGGGGCCATTTTTGTATTTGGCGGAGAGGGAGGGATTCGAACCCCCGGAGCCCTTAGGCTCAACGGATTTCAAGTCCGCCGCATTCGACCACTCTGCCACCTCTCCAAGCTGCTCATTGTCACCTGCCAAATCAATCAGGACAAGTGAGTCATAGTCGGCGATGCCGTGGCAATGGCCTTGGCAGCATCTCGAATCAAGCCTGGTCCGCGATAAATAAAGCCCGTATAAATCTGGACGAGGTCCGCACCGGCCTGCATCTTCTCCACAGCGTCGGCGGCATTGAGAATTCCACCCACTGCGATAATGGGAAGGTCCGGGCCGGCGGTTTCACGCACAAGGCGAACCACCGCCGTTGCGCGATCCCGCAGCGGAGCGCCACTCAGCCCCCCTGCCTCCTCCGCCACCGGATCTTCTCGCACGTCGGGGCGCCCGATCGTGGTATTGGTCGCCGTGATGCCATCGACACCGCATTCACGCAGCGCATCGACCAATGCCCGAATGGGGTCATCATCCAGATCCGGCGCGATTTTGACGAGCAACGGAGCACGCCGACCTCGCGCGTCGGCTAGCGCGTCACGGCGTGCAATGAGTGTCTGGACCAAACCCGTGAGCTCCTGGCCTTCCTGCAAGCGGCGCAGCCCCGGTGTGTTGGGCGAGGAAAGGTTAACAACAATATAGTCGGCCGAGTCGTAGACCGCCTCGAGGCAACGTAGATAGTCATCCGTCGCGTGCTCGAGGGGGGTATCCCGATTTTTGCCGATGTTGATGCCAATCGGGACATTCGCCTGCGCGGTCTCAACGCGCTCCACCAGGTGATCAACGCCCTGATTGTTAAAGCCGAGTCGGTTAATGAGTGCCTCATGGTCAGGTATGCGGAACAACCGTGGCGCGGGATTACCCGGCTGGGCCACCGGTGTCACCGTCCCCAGCTCCAGAAAACCAAAACCCAGCCCGGTCAGGCCATTGATATGGTCCCCGTCCTTGTCGAGACCCGCCGCAAGGCCAACCGCGTTCGCGAACGTCAGCCCCATGAGGCGCCTGGGGTCACGAACCTGCCCGATCAGGCGCCGCGCCAGGCCCACACGCATAACCCAGTCAAGCGTGCCAAGCGCCACGTCATGCGCCCGCTCAGGAGGAAGTGCGAATAGAGCCCGTCTTGCTACACCAAACATGATGCCTCTCGACCTGCGTTGACCACCTGCCTAGACTGATCCGACAGCTGTTGAGAAATCATAGCAGGGAGAGCGCCGATGCGCCGGGTGATATTCAATCAAAAAGGTGGAGTCGGTAAGTCCACCATCGCCAGCAATCTGGCGGCGATGGCCGCACACCAGGGCTTACGCACCCTGGTGCTCGATCTGGATCCCCAGGGCAACGCAACCCGTTATCTCCTCGGCGAGAATCCCGAGTCAGCTGACGAAACACTCGCTGGTTATTTCGAGGATACGCTAAGCCACCGGATCTACTCACGCGGGCCTGATGCCTTTGTGTGGCGATCCCCGTTTCAACACCTGTCTGTTATGCCGTCTCACCCTGCGCTTGAGACGCTTCAGGGGCGGCTGGAGTCACGCTACAAAATCTACAAGCTACGGGACTCGCTCGCAGCGCTTGAGGGCTTTGATCGGGTCTACATCGATACACCGCCGGCGTTGAACTTCTATACGCTGTCAGCGCTGATCGCCGCGGATCGCTGCCTGATCCCATTTGATTGCGATGCCTTCGCTCGCCAGGCACTTGATGAGCTGATGGCGAGCGCGGCGGAGCTCAAGGCCGATCATAATCCCGCGCTCGAAGTTGAGGGCGTCATCGTTAATCAGTTCCAGTCGCGTGCGCGCTTGCCGGCCTCCCTTGTGGAGTCACTCAAGGCCGATGGCAACACCGTGCTTGAGCCTTTTCTGTCTGCCTCGGTCAAAGTGCGGGAGTCTCATCAGGTCTCCAAACCCCTGGTTCATCTGGCACCAAGACACAAGCTCACCGCAGAATATGAGGCATTACATCAGCGCCTGGAGTCGGCATGACAACGGACGCCCTGGTCGACACTTCAGCGATGCTTGGGCAGCTGGTTGCCGAATGCGCGTCTGAGCGGGTCCTGCTCATCAGCGATCAATCATCGCTGACGAGCCAGGTGCTGGCACACGGCGGTCAGTCACTCACCGGCGCCGATAGCGAGGCGGAGCGCCTGCCAGATGCCCGGCTCGAGTTAGCCATTGTCGATGGGGAAGCGAACCTACCCGCTGATTCGGCAACAACGCTCGTCAGTCGCTTGCGCGACGTCCATGCCGAGCGTGTCGTTGTGATTGCGGCAGCCGATGAGGGCACAATATTATCGCGTCAGGCCCTGATTGGGCTGGGTTTCCACCGCCGCGGCATCAGCGCTGATCACGGCAGCCGTCGCCGGCGCTGGTATGAATTTGACATGGCGCATTACAAAGTCACGCCAGACTGGCTCAACGCCCGCCATTGGGCTAATCCTGAGCTCTGGGACAAATACCGCTGGTAGCTAAATCCCGCTCGCCCACAGACCGCGGACAATCTCTTCGGCGACAGCCTCCCAACCCGGCTCAAGCATCATGGCATGTGCCATACCCGGCATGGCCTGCCAGTCCGCGCCCCAGAGACCTGCAGTCAGTTGGGTCTCCGGCGCGGAGAACAGGGTATCTTCCGCCCCTGCAATGACCCGCACCGGCGGTTTGGGATCCACTAGCCAGGGTCGCGCTGCGCCATGCATCGACATCTCCCAGAGCGCGCGCTGCGACTCCGGCTGCACGAAACGCGCAAAGCGCTCGAGATCCTCAGGCGCCATACGGTCCGAGAACACGGCACGCCGTGCGATGTCCGCATCAACGACCCGGGCACCCATGGTTTGCATCAGTCCGAACTGGGCAAAAAGCATGGGATCGCCCAGCATCATTCGCAGCGTTGAGGGCATCAGCCCCTGCGGCGGCACCGGCGCGAGCAGGATGGCCGCTGAAGCCGGATGGCGCTCCAGGTAGCGCTGAACAACCAGCGCCCCCATCGAGTGGCCAATCAGAATCGGCGGCGGACCGGCCAGATCAGCGATGACGCGCTCCAGATCCCGCACATATTCATTGATACCCGCATGCGACAGGGCGCCTGCCGACTCACTGGCGCCATGACCCCGCAAACTCGGCGCAATGGCACGAAACCCACGCTCAGCAAAATAGTCCAGAAAATGCTCCTGCCAACACCACGCCCCCACAAAGGCACCATGCACGAACACCACCGGCGTGCTCCGGGTCTGTGTGCGCACAGACGGGTTCGCGCTCAGGATTTCCAGCGCGGGGGCCGTACCGGATCGGCCGTAGGGCCAGACGAATTCAGCGAACATTGGTTTCCCTCTTTGCTCAGGGGGGCTACGCTAACAGATCCAGCAGGATATTCCTGTGATCACCGGTGTCACAATGAGGACTCAACCCGTATGCGAGGGCATTCAGTGTCACGGTATTCATTATGTCACCACATCGCGCTGGCGCTGGCCCTGGCCATCGGGATCAGCTCGACGGCAGCCGCAGATCGACTCACGCCATCGGAAATACACCCACGGGCCTCCCAGGTCATCGGTGAGCTCTTGTCGCGGTATCACTACCGCGATGAGTCCATCGATGATGCCTTATCCGAAGCGGTCTATGACGCGTACTTCGAAGCCTTGGACCCGGATCGCTATTATTTCCTTGAGGCCGACATCCAGGCGTTCCGCCATCGGGCGGATCAACTGGATGATGAACTCCGCGCTGGCGAGCTGGACACCGCTTTCGACATTTTCGCCCGCTATCGGGAACGCGTTGAAGACCGCAGTGAACATGCCCTGGATCGACTGGAGAAAGGACTCGCATTCGACACGGAGGCGCGCCTTGATCTCGATCGCAGCGATGCCGATTGGGCCGCCAGTCGCAGTGAACTCGATCAAATCTGGGATAAACGGGTCATCAATGATGCACTGATCCAGCGCCTGAATAGCCGGGACCGCACCGAGGTGCGTGAGTCGCTGACCAAGCGCTACGAGCGATTGGTCCGCAGCCTCGAGCAATCCAGCGCCGAGGACGTCTTCCAGAGCTACATGAGCACCTGGGCGTCGCAATTCGACCCGCACAGCAGTTACATGTCCCCGCGGACGTCCGAGAACTTCGACATCAACATGAGCCTCTCGCTGGAGGGTATTGGCGCGATGCTGACCAGCGAGGGAGACTTCGTTGAGATTGTCGAGCTCATCCCGGGTGGCCCTGCGGCGGGAAGTGGCGATCTGTCGCCGGGTGACCAGATCACCGGCGTCGGCGATGATCCAGACGCGATTCAGGACGTGGTGGGCTGGCGCCTCGGAGACGTGGTTGACCTGATTCGCGGACCGAAAGGCTCTGAAGTGCACTTGCGCGTCATGCCAGAAGGCCGCGATGGGCACGAGACGACCATTACCCTCACCCGCAATACCGTCGAGCTAGAGGAACAAGCGGCGCAGGCGGAGGTCCGCGAGGTAAAACGTGACGGGCAAAATCACCGCATCGGCGTTATTGATATTCCGGCTTTTTATGCGGATTTGGGCGCAGCCAACGCCGGCGCCGAGGATTACCGGAACACCAGCGATGATGTCGCCCGGCTTTTGGACTCCGAGACACTGTCCGACATCGACGGCCTGGTGATCGATCTGCGTGGCAACGCCGGCGGGTCGCTCGAAGAGGCTGTGCAAATGACCGGACTATTCATCGATCAGGGGCCGGTGGTGCAGGTGAATCGCAGTAACGGCCAGCGCGAGGTCCTCGAGGATCAAGCGGCTGAACCCGCCGAGTACGATGGCCCCCTTGGCGTGATGGTGGATAGCAACAGCGCTTCGGCATCAGAAATTTTCGCCGCCGCGTTGCAGGACTATGGCCGTGGTGTGGTGATTGGTGACCAAACCTTCGGCAAGGGCACGGTCCAGACCCTGATCGGACTTGACCAATTCGGCGTTGGATCGGGCGTTGAAGATGCGGCCACTGGGCGGCTCAAGCTCACCATTGCCAAGTTCTACCGCATCAATGGCGAGAGCACGCAACTCGAGGGCGTTCAACCCGATCTCCATCTCCCCTACCCGCAGAGCAGCGATGAGAGCGGCGAACGCTCGGCTGAGCGTGCCCTGCCCTGGGATACGATTCGCTCAACGGAATACCGGCAACAGGGGGAGCTGGCGCGTTATCTATCAGAACTTCGCCGCCGTCATGACCGGCGCATGCTCACCGATCCTGCGCTGATGAGTGTCAGTGCCGAGGCGAAACGGCTGCGCGAAGCGGAGGCCCGCACCGAAGTCTCTCTAAACGAAGACCGTCGACGCGCGGCCCAGGAGCAACAGGAAGCGGCTCGGCTGGAAGCAGTCAACGCACAGCTCGCGGCCTACGGCCGGGAGACCATTGAGGATCTGGATGACCTCGATCGAGATCAACTGCCAGATGCGCTACTGGATGAAACCGCCGAGGTGATGGTCGATCTCGCAGAACTCATAGGCGAAGACGGCACCGTGGCTCAAGCTGCCGCGAGATAGTCAAAAACCAGCTGAAGCTGCTCACGGCCTCGATAGTAATTCACGTCGAGTCGGAAAACGCCGGTGATCTGCCTGGTGTCTGAGCTCCAACCACGGTCGAGGGCGTTAAAGGCAATAGCATCCAGCTGCTGATTCGGTGCGCATGCTGGCGAGAGCATCAGCTTGAGATGATTTTCACCCACGACACGCTGGCTGCGAACGTGAAACAGGCCGCGGAAGGACGGTTCAGGAAAGCCTGGCCCCCAGGGGCCGCCTTCTCGAATCTGGCGTGCCAGCTCGAGACTGAATTCCGCCGCCTCAAGCTCACCGTCAGTGACGATTTCCTCACCGGGCGGGTGGTCGCCCATGCGCTCGCGCACAAGGCCCTGCAAAACGGACTGGAACGCGGGATACTGCGCCGCAGGCAGCGTCAGCCCCGCGGCCATGGCATGCCCACCAAAGCGCTGAATGACCGCTCCCTCGGTTCGCGTATCGACCGCCTCCAGCAGATCGCGGAGGTGAACACCGGCAATGGAGCGCCCAGAGCCTTTGAGTAGCCCATCCTCCGCCGGCGCAAAAGCAATCACCGGGCGTTGAAAACGCTCCTTGATCCGAGAGGCAACAATTCCGACAACCCCCTGATGCCACTGCTCGTCGTATAAACACAACACCGGTTCAAGTGCGCCGTCAGCGGCAAGCTGGGCGGCCTCAATACCGGCGAGCGCTTCATCGCGCATGCCATGCTCGAGCTCGCGGCGTGTCTGATTCAAGGTCTCCAGCTCTTTGGCGCGGGCTTCCGCGCTCGCCGTATCCTCAGCGAGCAGCGTTTCAATGCCAAGACTCATGTCGCCCAGTCGGCCGGCCGCATTCAGGCGGGGGGCGGCACCAAACCCCAAATCGGCGGCGTTGACCCGCGCTGGTTCCCGACGACTGGCTTTGAGCAGCGCCTGCACCCCTGGGCAACCCTGCCCGACTCGGATGCGCCGCAGACCCTGTGCCACCAGCACACGATTGACCCGATCAAGCGGCACCACATCGGCAATGGTGCCAAGGGCCACCAAATCCAGCAGATCGACCAACCCAGGCTCAGGTCGCCCTGTCGTAAACCAATCCTGATTGCGAAGGGCTGACCGCACCCCCAGCAGCAGATAAAAACAGACCCCTACTCCCGCCAGCCCCTGCCCGGCAAACTCGGCAGAAGCCACCTGTGGATTAACGATGGCCGCCGCAGCCGGCAGCGTTGGCCCCGGCAAATGGTGATCCGTGACGACTACGGGGATGCCAGCCGCACTGGCGGCCTCAACGCCCGCATGCGCGGAGATCCCGTTATCAACGGTCAGGATCAAGTCCGGGTGATGGCCTCGCGCGACCTCAACCAATTCCGGGCTCAGGCCGTACCCAAACTCAAAGCGATTCGGCACCAGATAATCAACGGAGGCCGCACCGAGAGCCCGCAGGCCGCGCAAGGCCACCGCGCAGCTCGTCGCGCCATCGGCATCAAAGTCGCCAACCACCAGTATGCGTTGGCCGGTGATGATGGCCTGCGCCATGATTGCCGCGGCCGCCTCTAACCCGTTAAGCGTATCCGGGTGCGGCAGCTGGGCAAGGCGATAATCCAGATCACCCGCCCCGTCGACGCCCCGCGCAGCATAGAGGCGCTGTAACAGCCCTGGCAGACCATCGGGCAGGACCGGCCACGGCGTGGGCACGGGCCGATCGGTAAACCGGATGCTATCCCCCCTATTCATCCGCGTCGCGTCACCCGCCGGGACAATGGATGCCGCCGACACCAAAAATGCCAATGGGCCCAGGGGCCCAAGCTCAAACGCTCACTGTTGCCGGAATAGAGATTGATGCGCGCACTACCCGCCTGCGCCGCCTTGACCAGTCTGGGGGCGATCAATGTCTCAAACCGCTCAACCGCGGCCATCCAGCCCGCGGCATCACCAGCAACGAGCGCGGCTTCGGCGTCAGTCCAGATCAGTGTTATCTCACCGTTGTCGGCACCCAGGCCCGTGTCGACCCCCTCGAGTGCGGTTCCACCTAAGGTGGCCAGTCCCTGACTCAGGGCGTCGTCACCCACCACCCGGTCGGATGCGAGCTCGCTTGGGGCTGCGGATGGCCCACCACCCCAGAACCATAATCCATTGATTGCAACCTCGCCGCGTGCCTCCCGTTGTTGATTGACGGGATGGTCATGCAAAAACATCTGCATCTCATTAAGAAGCTGTCGCCAGCGGCGGAACGCCACCTCGTCGGGCAGCACCGTATCCAGGTAATAACCGGCCACCTGCGCCAGGGCTGGCAAATCGGGCCCGGGCGGTTCATCCACCAGCAACAGCCAGTCCGCGCCATTGCTCCACAGCGTTAAGCCATCGGCCCCAAACGTGTGGTTGAACGCGTCGACGAGCTGGGTCGACTCTTCCGGTAAGGGTTCAAACTCCGGCCCAGCGAACAGCAAAAGACGATCACGATCTGGCCGCAGATGAACGGGTGCCGCGCGATAGCCGTAGCCGGATAAAGGAAGACCCTGCCCTGCGGCGACCAGCGGACCGGGCGCGGGGAGCGATGGGTGGACTGAGGCGAGTAGGGTTTCGGTATCCACGCCCGCTGCCGGCTCACGCCGCGCGTGCGCCACCAGCCATTCAAGCTGCGGGAAGGGGCCAGCATCGGAAAGTGCATCAGCCAGGGTGCCGGGGACCGGCCCGAGCAGGCGTGGCGCAATGCACTCAATCTGCTGGGGCACGGGCACCGCCTTAGTCCAACCGACGGAGGATTGCCTCGCGCACCGCGGTCGAATTCGCATCCACCGTGGAAACTGCTGCTTCGGCCCGGCGTTGAGCCACATCCGGATCCTTCAAACCATGTCCCGTGAGGGTACAGACCACTGTACTACCCGGCTCGATATGCCCGGCGCGGATATCCCGCAGCGCGCCCGCAACCGATACGGCAGAGGCGGGCTCACAGAACACCCCCTCACGACTGGCGAGCAACCACTGTGTTTCCAGGATCTGCTCATCGGTAAACTCATCAAACCAGCCGCCCGACTCTTCCGAGGCCGACTTGGCGTAATCCCAGCTCTGGGGGGCACCGATCCGAATGGCTGTCGCAATCGTCTCGGGATGGCTCACCGGCCCCCCGCGCAAAAATGGCGCTGAGCCACTTGCTTGATAGCCCAACATAACGGGCCGGGACGACACGGCCGCCTGATGGTACTGACAGTCGCCAGCACAGAAGGCGCAGGCAGCCGTACCGGCCTCTCCAGGCGCCTTGGCCATTTCCGTATACCCCATCCAGTACGCGGTGATATTACCCGCGTTGCCCACTGGCAGACAGTGGTAGTCCGGCGCACGGCCCAACGCCTCGCAAATCTCGAACGCCGCGGTTTTCTGGCCCTGCAACCGATAGGGGTTGACCGAGTTGACCAGGCTGACCGGTGCCTGCTGAGCCATTTCCTTGACGATCCGCATACCGTCATCGAAATTGCCGCGGATCTGCATGACCTCGGCACCATGCATGATGGCCTGGGCCAGCTTGCCCATGGCGATCTTGCCATCCGGAATTAATACAAACGCCCGGATACCGGCCCGGGCGGCATACGCGGCCGCCGAGGCCGAGGTGTTACCGGTCGAGGCGCAGATGATGGCCTGGCTGCCCTCGGCAACCGCCTGCGTGACCGCGACGGTCATCCCGCGGTCCTTGAATGAACCGGTGGGGTTCAGGCCCTCGAATTTAACGTAGAGCGCGACCTCGCGACCCAGATCAGACACCAGATTATCGAGTCGGATCAGCGGGGTGTTGCCCTCGCCCAAACTGATGGGCCGCGCATCGGCCGCTAACGGCAAGCGATCGCCGTAGGCCCCAATTAACCCGGTGTAGCGTTTGGTGTCGGTCATGCCAGCGTCTCCACACGAATACGCACCAGGCTGCCGTGCACTGCATCCAGCGCCTCAATGGCCTGACAGGCTGCATCCATCTTGGACTCGCGGACCCGATGCGTCAGCAGGATCACCGGCACCGTCTCGGCCCCTGGGGCAGGCTGTTTCTGGATCACCGCCTCGATACTGATGCCGGCCTGACTGAGTACGCCGGTGACCTCTGCGAGAACGCCAGGCTCATCCTGCGCTTCAAGCCGAAGGTAGTAGGCGGTGTCCACCGCTTCCATACCCACCACCGGCTCATCAGAGAGCGAGTGGGACTGGAATGCCAGGTAAGGCACCCGGTTCTCTGGCTCCAGGGTGAACTCGCGCACCACATCCACCAGATCCGCAACCACGGCTGATGCGGTCGGGTCCGCGCCGGCGCCAGCACCGTAATACAGCGTGGGCCCCAGCGGATCGGCATTCACCATCACTGCGTTCATCACGCCATCCACGTTTGCGAGCAACTGGCGCTCCGGTAGCAGGGTTGGGTGCACGCGCAACCCGATGCCGTCCCCTTCCCGCCGGCAGATCCCAAGGTGTTTGATACGAAAACCCAGCTCACTGGCGTAGGCCACGTCATCGGTGCTGATCTGGCCGATGCCTTCCATGTGGACCTTGTCGAACTGCAAGGGGATGCCAAAAGCGATAGAGGCCAAGATGGTGAGCTTGTGCGCCGCATCCACGCCCTCCACATCGAACGTCGGGTCGGCTTCGGCGTACCCGAGACGCTGCGCCTCGGCGAGGACTTCACCGAACTCACGGCCTGCATACAGCATTTCGGAGAGAATGAAATTGCTGGTGCCGTTAATGATACCGGCTAGCCACTCAATCCGATTACCTACCAGGCCCTCGCGCACGGCCTTAATAATCGGGATGCCACCCGCTACCGCCGCCTCGAACCCGACCGTGACACCATTGTCTCGGGCCCGGGCAAAAATCTCGTTACCGTGCAGCGCAATCAGCGCCTTGTTGGCTGTCACGACGTGCTTGCCGCGCTCGATCGCCCGCAAAGTGAGTTCCTTGGCGAGGTCAACGCCACCAATGAGCTCAACGATGATTTCTGTATCAGGGTCATCCACCACGGCAAAGGCATCGTATTCAAGGCGCATGTGCTCGGTACTACAGGTCCGCGCCCGATCCGGGTGACGGGCTGCTGCATGAACCACATCAATGGGCCGCCCGGCACGCCGCGTGATCTCATCGCGATTGCGCTCAAGCAGATTGACGGTGCCTCCGCCTACTGTGCCTAGGCCAAGCAGGCCTACCTTTACCGGCTGCAACTGGACTCTCCCGTGTTATGAACATGACCATCCCGCCGGAACATCTGCTTGATGCCCCGGACGGCTTGGCGTGTGCGGTGCTGATTCTCGATCAACCCGAAGCGGACATACTCATCCCCGTATTCACCGAAACCGATACCGGGCGAGACAGCAACACCCGCATCCCGCAGCAGTTTCTTCGAGAACTCGAGCGAGCCCATGTCGCGGTATGGCTCGGGGATCTGCGCCCAGACGAACATGGTCGCCTTGGGCTTTTCGACTGGCCAGCCAGCGGCTTGCAGCCCGTCGCAAAGCACATCCCGGCGCGCCTGATACGTATCCCGAATCTCAGTGACGCATTCCTGCGGACCCTCGAGCGCGTGGATCGCTGCCACCTGGATGGGAGTAAACATGCCGTAGTCGAGATACGATTTCATTCGGGCCAGCGCGGCAATGACCTGAGCATTGCCGCAAACAAAGCCGACTCGCCAACCCGGCATGTTATAGCTCTTCGATAGCGAGAAGGACTCCACGGCCACCTCCCGCGCGCCCTCGACCTGAAGAATAGAAGGCGCCTCGTAGCCGTCGTAGACCAGATCCGCATAAGCCAGATCATGAACGATCCAGATGCCGTGCTCCCGACAGATCGCGACCACGCGCTCGAAGAACTCAAGCTCAACGCATTGCGCCGTCGGGTTGGCCGGGAAATTGAGGATCAGCATCTTCGGCTTCGGCCAGGTGTCCTTAATGGCCTTTTCCAGCTCCGTGAAGAAATCCCCCCCCTGCACCAGGGGCACATGGCGGATGTCCGCGCCCGCGATCACGATGCCGTAAGGATGAATGGGATACGCCGGGTTGGGCACTAACACCGCATCGCCGGGCCCCAGTGTCGCCAGGGCGAGGTGAGCTAGCCCTTCCTTGGACCCGATGGTGACGATGGCCTCGCTCTCTGGGTCAAGCGCGACATCGTAGCGTCGGTGGTACCAGCGCGTGATGGCTCGGCGCAGACGCGGGATGCCTCGAGACATGGAGTAGCGATGGGTATCCGGCCGTTGGGCCGCCTCCACCAGCTTCTCGACGATATGCGGTGGCGTGGGCAGATCCGGGTTGCCCATACCGAAGTCGACGATGTCTTCTCCCCGGGCCCGGGCCTGCGCTTTCAACTCGTTCACGATGTTGAAAACATAAGGTGGCAGGCGCTTGATGCGCTGGAATTCCTCGTTCAAGCCGATCCCCTGGGTTGCGATGTCCATATGATAACCGGTGAACGCTAAATTTGCCCCCTGTGCGTGTCAAATGGACGCTCCTTGCTCAACCCCAAAGCCGGCGGCTATCGTTGCCTAATGAAAATGAGTATGGACAGCGCGGAGGGTGCGTACCGCATCCTCGGCTACAGCGATGGCGAGATCCGGATCAACGATGCGCGATATAGCGCCAGTCTCCTGGTCAGCCCGGATACCCTGGTCACTGAGTGGGGCCCGACGAGCCTCGAGGCTCTAACGAGCGATCATCTACAGACCGTCAGCGAGCTGGCGCCCGAAGTGGTGCTGCTCGGGACGGGCGCCCAGCAGAGTTTCCCGGGCCGGGAGCTCATGCTTTCGCTAATGCGCGGTGGCATCGGTCTAGAGGTCATGGACACCGCCTCCGCGTGCCGAACCTATAACCTGCTGATGTCAGAGGGCCGTCGCGTGGTCGCCGCGCTCATCTTGGATGGTGGCGAGCTTACTGGCACTCAGGGGAGATAGCTCGCCGGATTCACGGGATCGCCCTGCTGGCGGATCTCGAAATGCAGATGACCCGCGCGCTCACCATCAGTGGCCACCCGGGCGATCGCATCGCCGCCCTCGACCCGCTCACCCTCGCCCACGAGCAGTTCGCTGTTATAGCCGTAGGCTGTAAGAAACTGGTCGTTGTGCTTGATAATCACCAAATTACCGTAGCCACGCAGTCCGCTGCCGCTGTAGACCACATCGCCGCCACCGGCAGCCGCGACGACGCTACCCGGCTCCGCGCCAATGCGAATCCCCCGCTTGCCGATCGCATTGGCGTCGTACGCCCCGACAATCTCCCCTTCCACAGGCCACTGCCAGGCAATCGGCCCGCTCAGCCCGCTGCTCTGCGCGCTGGACTGTGTTTGACCGCTGCCCGTATCAGCTGGGCCACTCAGCACCAGTTCCTGGCCTGCGAAGATCAGATCTGCCGAGCGCAGATCGTTCCAGCGGGCGACATCCCGAAAGTCGAGGCCGTATTGCCAGGCGATTTGATAGAGCGTCTCGCCTCGCTCAACCACATGCACGTCGCCCGCAACCACGTCAGTGTCCGCCTGACGCAGCGCCCGATCACTCGCATAGTCGAATTCCGTGCAGCCAGCGAGGATCATCACCACAGCCAGCAGGACGCCGCCGCGAACCTTCATAGCGAGACCGCGAGGACGACCACAACCAGAGCCAGCACGGTCAACCAACCGATCCGCTCCATGTAGCGCCGCAGCCAGGGTTCCGCCCTTGGCCCACCCCAGGCCAGCACGCTTGCCACCAGGTAGAAGCGGGCCCCGCGCCCCAACAGCGAGGCCAGCACGAACGGCAGCCAGGCGATGGCCATTGCACCGGCCGCGATCGTGAAGATCTTGTAAGGAATCGGTGAAAAGCCCGCAACGAGCACGACCCAGAATCCCCAGTCAACAAACCAGCTGCGCGCCATTTCATAGGCGCCGGCATGGCCGGTGTCCACAATCACCGGCATGACAAGCTCCAGGCCCACCACGCCGATCAAATAACCCAGCAAACCACCGGCAACGGAGGTCAGCGTTGTCAGCCCCGCCAGGTGCAAGGCCCGATCCGGGCGCGCCACACTCATCGGCGCCAGCATCACATCCGGGGGAATCGGGAAAAATGAGGACTCTGCAAAGCTCAGCGCGCCCAGAAACCAGGGGGCCCGGCGATGTCGAGCCCAGCGCAGAACCGCATCGTACAGCCGTGTGAACACGCCCATTACTCCGTCCCGGCGATCATCGGCACAAAACTCACGGCCTCAACCCCTTCCTCCACCACGGTGTCGCCGCTGCGACGGTAAATGCGCAACTCCTGCGCCTGGCTATCACCGACCGGTGCAAGCAGTTCTCCGCCCTCGGCCAGCTGCTCAAGGAGCGGCTCGGGGATCACCGTGGGCGCCGCCGTCAAAATGATCGCATTGAACGGCCCCGCACTGGCCCAGCCGGCATGGCCGTCGCCGAGCCGTTGCCGGATGTTGGAAAGCCCCAGCTGCCGAAACAGCGCTCGGCTGCGTTCATGGAGCGCGCGAATCCGCTCAATAGTGTGGACCTGCCCGACCAGCGCCGCGAGAACGGCCGCCTGATAGCCGGAGCCGGTGCCAATCTCAAGGATGCGCTCCGGTATCCCTTCGCGAATCAGAATTTCTGTCATGCGCGCCACGACAAATGGCTGCGAAATCGTCTGCCCATGACCAATCGGCAGCGAGCTGTCCTCGTAGGCGCGGGAGGCCAGCGCCTCGTCCACGAACAAATGGCGGGGCACCTGACGAATGACATTCAGCACATGGACATTACGGATACCGGCGTCGCCAAGCCGCCTGGCAAGCCGCTCACGCGTCCGCTGCGAGGTCATGCCGATACCATCACGCCGGCGGGCATCCATCAGCCAAGGCCTCCAATCCAACCCGAGATCTGATCGAGCGCCGGATACCGGGTGAGATCGACCTGGATGGGGGTAACTGAGACGAAGCCGCGCGAGACGGCGTTGAAGTCCGTCCCTGGCCCGGCATCTTGCTGCGCCCCGGGTGGACCAATCCAGTAGATGGGCCGGCCTCGCGGATCCTGCGTGCGAATTGCGGCCTCGGCGCGGTGCCGCTGACCCAGCCGCGTGGCCTCAAAGCCTTCGAGAGACGCCCAGGGCACATCGGGCACGTTGATATTCAGAATCGTATCGGCCGGCAATGGTTCGTCACTCAGCCGCCGTATGACCCGTCTGGCTACCTCGGCCGCGGTGTCGTAATGCGTGGGCTCGTGACTGGCCAGCGAGATCGCGATGGCCGGCAGGCCTAAACTTCGGCCCTCCATGGCGGCTGCCACCGTGCCGCTGTAGAGCACATCGTCGCCGAGGTTCGCCCCCGCGTTGATCCCGGAAACCACCATGTCGGGGAGTTGCTCCAGCAATCCGGTAATGGCGAGATGCACGCAGTCCGTTGGCGTCCCTTCCACCCGATAGACGGCACCGTATTCATGCGACACCCGAATCGGCCACTCCAGCGTCAGCGAGTTGCTCGCGCCACTGCGATCGCGTGAGGGCGCTACAACCGTGACCTCCGAGCGCTCGGCCAGGGCCGTCGCCAACGTCTGAATACCGGTGGAGTCATAGCCATCGTCGTTACTGACGAGAATCCTCATAGCGCTCTCTTGTTATCCTTGAACATCGCCCGTGTACTATACCGATCAATGAGCGTTGCGGGAGCCAGTGATGCAGGATGACGACCCGGATACCGCACTGTTTCGTGCCGCCATGTCGGATGTCCGCCCCATGCGCTCACGCCAGACTGCCGAGCTAAAACGCCGGCGCCCGCCACCCGTGCCCGGACAGCGGCATGCCGATGACCGCGCCGTGCTGCGGGAACTCGCTGAGGGCGACCCCGATGGCAATCCGCTTGGCGTGGAGCTGGGCGAAGCACTTGCCTATGCCCGCCCCGGCCTGCAAAAACGCACCCTCAAGCGACTGCGGCGCGGTGAGTTCAGCGTCATGGCCGAGCTGGATCTCCATGGACAGACGGTTGAACCGGCAAAACGCCTGCTGCATGACTTCATTAACGAGTGCCATCGTCGCCACCTGGGCTGCGTGCGCGTAATTCATGGCAAGGGCCGACGCTCCTCCAATGCCGGCCCCGTGCTTAAAGGCCAGGTCGACCGCTGGCTACGCCAGCGCGATGACGTGCTGGCCTTTTGCTCCGCACGGCCCGTGGACGGGGGAACGGGCGCCCTCTATGTCCTACTCAGGCGCTGACCAGGTCACCAGCTCCCGTAACACGGTGGTGGCATAGGCCCCACGCGGCAACCTGCAGGTGATCACCAGCGTTTGTGGCGCAGGCCAGGCCCAGGCGAGCTCCCCAACACTCAGCCGAAGCGCACGTCGGGCGGCATCAAGCCCCTGGGCGGTCAGGCCGTCCACAGCCGCTGCCAGGCAAGGCGTTTGTTTGTCTTCCCAGTCGGCCAGCGCCGCCGGCAACCGCAGGGCATCCGCCCGACGGCCAGGCAACGGGCCCGTGGCGTGAACGTGCAAGCCGGCCATACGCCGCGCCAGTGAGTCCGCAGGCTCCTCACTTGCCGGGAACAGACTGCCGCGCCCATCGAGGACCATCAGGTCGTCCGCTATGGCTTGATTCCAGCTGCCATCGAGCACGCGCGCCGCTAGCACCCGATTAAAGACCTCGCTACGCAGCGCCGAGAGCTGCATGCTGCGATCACTCCGACCCCGGGGGCGCCTACCCCCGGTTAACCAGTCAACCGCGGCCGAGAGGTTGCGACCGCCGCGTCCGAACCGCTGCGGGCCAAAGTAATTGGGGACACCACAGCGCGCCACCCTGGCAAGCCGGCTACTCACCGCTCTCGGGTCCAGGCTCGCCTCGCGCAGCGTCAGCCGAAAGCGATTGCCCTGCAAGGCACCGATTCGCAGCTTGCGGCGGTGGCGCTCAACGCTCAACACCACCAGACCCTCACCGATTGGCCCGGTCTCCGGTAATGCGGCATTCACTGGCCAGGGCACACTGAGCCATTGCCGCGTCACGGCCTGTCGATCTTTACGACCGGCGTAACCCATCTCACGCCGCGGGCAGTCCCACGCGCGCGCAAGCTGCTGCATCGCGTCCGCGGTACTCAAGCCGCACTTTTCGATCTCAACGAGCAGATGCGGGCCTTCGCCATCCGCACGATAGCCAAGCACCTCGGTCACCTGAAAATCTGCGGGAGAGGCCGCCACCCGGGCCTGTCCCAGCGGTGCGCCCCAGGCGTTTACCGGCGTTATCGGGCTAATGGGCCCCGTCAGGCCAGCCGTCGGCTCACTCACGAGTCAGCGTTGGACTCGAGCATGACAGCGGCCATCGCCGCAATCCCCTCGCCCCGGCCCGTAAAGCCCATCCACTCCAGCGTTGTGGCCTTGAGATTGATGCGCCCCGGTGTCACACCAAGATCCTCGGCGAGATGGGCCTGCATGGCCGGGAGATATTCCATTAACTTGGGGCGCTGGGCGATGAGCGTTGCATCGATATTCACCACCGACCAGGTCGGGTCAAGCACCTCCCGAACCACCTGACGCAACAGCCCACGGCTGTCCGCACCGGCATAGGTGGGATCCGTATCAGGGAAGTGCTGCCCAATATCCCCCGCACCAGCCGCACCAAGCAGCGCATCGGTGATCGCATGCAGGAGCACATCACCATCGGAGTGTGCGGCAAGTCCGTAATCGAAAGGAATCGCTACCCCACCGAGGATCAGCGGCCGCCCAGCCACCAACTGATGGGCATCCACGCCCTGGCCGATGCGCAAATTCACGCGCCCTCACCGCCCGTGCTAATCATCCATCGCGCCAACAATGGCGCATCTTCGGGATAGGTGTATTTGATGTTTGACAGGCTCGCGGCAACCAGGATGGGCCGCGCACCCATGCGCTCCATGGCACCGGCTTCATCGGTTACACGGTCATCTGCGGCATCCAGGGCGTCGCGCAAGCGACCCAATGGAAAGAGTTGCGGCGTCATCGCTTGCCATAAGCCCTCGCGCGCAGCGGTCTCGGCGACAGCCCCATTGGCATCAGCGCGTTTGAGCGTATCGCGCACAGGGCAGGCAAGCAGCCCGCCATCCGGCTCATCACCAACCGCGTCGACCAGACGCTCAATGTCTGACACCGCCACTGCAGGCCGGGCCGCATCGTGGACCAGCACCCAGTCCTCATCGCCTGCCCCAATCGCTGCCAGGGCGCGCAGCGCGGAGCGCACACTGGCCGCGCGCTCCGCCCCGCCAGAACAAAAATGCACGCGGCTGTCTTCCGCCGCGGGCAGCGTCGTTGCACGGGTATCTTCAGCGGCCACCGCCAGCATCACACCACTCATCCCGGGAACGGCCAGTAAGGCATCCAGCGACCAGGCCAGAACCGAGCGCCCCGCGACCACATGATACTGCTTCGGGATTTCGTCACCGGCGCGCAGCCCTGCGCCCGCCGCCGCAATCACGCCCCACAGTGGACTAGCGCTCATCAGGCTCGATCACCAGGTAAAACTGCTCGTCAGCACCGACCATGCCAAGCTCCCGACGGGCTCGCTCTTCGATGGCCTCCTGGCCCTGACGCAGATCGGCAACGTCAGCCGCCAATGCGCGATTGCGCTCGTCCAGGGCTTCGTTCTGCGACGCCTGCTCTTTAACGGCGTGCTGGAGTCGCCAAACCTCCGGAATCGAGCCATCCCCGAGCCACAGACGCGACTGCAACAGGAACAACACCAGGAGCAGAAGGGCTGCGACGATCCGCATGCCGCGTTCCTAGGCACCCAGCCGCTTGAGATTCGGAAATGCCTGGCTGCCGGCATACCGGGCGCCATCGCCGAGGGCTTCCTCAATGCGCAACAGCTGGTTGTATTTTGCGACCCGGTCGGACCGACACAGCGACCCCGTCTTGATTTGGGTCGCTGTACTGGCGACCGCCAAATCGGCAATGATCGTATCCTCGGTCTCCCCCGAGCGGTGCGAAACCACCGCGGAATAGCCCGCTTCGTCTGCCATTGCGATCGCATCCAAAGTCTCAGTTAACGTTCCGATCTGATTGAATTTAATCAAAATCGAATTACCGATACTCTGCTCTATGCCCTGGCGGAAAATCTCGGTGTTGGTAACGAACAGATCATCGCCAACAAGCTGAACGCCCTCACTGATTCGTTGCGTCAGCGCCGCCCAGCCCATCCAGTCGTCCTCCGCCATGCCATCCTCGATGGAGAGAATGGGATAACGGTTGGCCCAGTCCGCCAGCACCTCGGCGAACCCCTCGGCATTGAACCGCCGGTCCTCCGAGGCCAGATAGTATTCCCCGTTTTCGTAAAACTCCGAGCTGGCCGCATCCAGCGCCAGCCAGACCTCTCGACCCGGCTCATAACCTGCTGCTGTGATCGCCTCGAGGATCACCTCGATGGCCGCCTCATTGGACGGTAAATCCGGCGCGAACCCGCCTTCATCGCCAACGGCGGTGGACAAGCCTCGTGCCCCGAGAACCTTCTTGAGCGCATGAAAGATCTCAGTGCCGCATCGCAACGCATCACTGAAGCGCTCAAAGCCCACTGGCATCACCATGAATTCCTGGATATCCACACTGTTGCTGGCATGCGCGCCGCCATTGAGGATATTCATCATCGGCACCGGGAGGACGGGCGCTGCATTCGGTGCCAGGTAGCGGTAGAGCATCTGCCCTGCCGCATTGGCCGACGCCTGCGCCACGGCCAGTGAGGCGCCCAGCAGGGCATTGGCGCCAAGCCGGCTCTTGTTGGGCGTGCCATCCAGCTCGATCAGTCGTTCGTCGACGGCGCGCTGAGCGGTCGCCTCCATGCCACTGAGCGCGGCCTGAATCTCTCCGTTGACGTTGGCAACGGCCTGCTGAACGCCCTTGCCGAGGTAGCGATCGGCCTCGCCATCCCGCAGCTCCACCGCTTCGCGGGCGCCGGTCGACGCGCCCGATGGCACAGCCGCCCGCCCAAAGCTGCCATCACTCAGCGTAACGTCGGCTTCAAGAGTGGGATTACCCCGTGAATCAAGGATTTCCCGGGCATGGATGCGGCTAATCGTTGGCATAAATTGCCTCCTGTTAGAGTGCCGTTTCGGCAAAGCCGTGGCGCTTCACCACGGCATCGAGCTCGATCAGCGTATCAAGCAGATCGGCGAGTTGATCGAGTGGCCAGCTATTCGGGCCATCAGAGAGCGCCTCAGCAGGCCGCGGATGGGTTTCCATAAAGAGCCCGCTGACCCCGGCCGCAACCGCGGCTCGGGCCAGTACCGGTACATGCTCGCGCTGCCCGCCCGAGGCGTGCCCCTGCCCACCCGGTAACTGCACGGAATGGGTTGCGTCGAACACCACCGGTGCACCCGTCTCGCGCATCACCGCCAGCCCGCGCATATCCGAGACCAAGTTGTTATACCCGAACGACACGCCCCGCTCACATACGGTGACCTGCGAATTGCCCGTGGCGCGGGCCTTGTCCACCACATGGCGCATGTCCCATGGGGCAAGAAACTGGCCTTTTTTAATGTTTACGGGTAGGCCGCAACTCGCAACCGCCTGGATAAAATCGGTCTGACGGCAGAGAAACGCCGGCGTTTGAAGCCAGTCAACGACAGCAGCCACCTCATCGAGGGGCGAGGCCTCGTGGACGTCGGTGAGCACCGGCACTTGCAGCGCTGAGCGTACGGTCTCCAACGCACGCAGCCCCGCCTCTATCCCAGGCCCCCGATAACTCCCGGCCGAAGAGCGATTGGCCTTGTCGTAGGATGCCTTGAAGATAAAGCCGATATTCCGGGCCTGTGCCATCTCCGCCAGGCTGCCCGCGATCTCGAGGGTGAGCGCGGAAGACTCCACCACACAGGGCCCGGCGATCAAAAACAGGGGCTGATCCAGACCCACGGGCCGCCCAGCGACGTGCACGCTCACCCGGATGCCTCCGCCTGCTCGGCGCGATGGGCCCGAGCGGCATCCACAAAGCTGCCGAACAGCGGATGCCCGTCCCGGGGCGTTGAGGTGAACTCCGGGTGGAACTGACAGGCCAGGAACCAAGGGTGATCCGGCAGCTCAACGGCCTCGGCGAGATGGCCGTGACTCGACCAACCCGAAATCACCAGTCCGGCGTCAGCGAGCGCTGATTCATAGCCATTATTGAATTCGTAGCGATGGCGGTGACGCTCGACAATCCGGTCCTTGCCATAGATCTGGTGATAGCGCGTGCCACGGACCAGATCACAGGCCTGTCCGCCGAGCCGCATGGTTCCGCCCAAATCGGATTCGGCATCCCGATACTCGCGTAATCCCTCGGCGTTCATCCACTCGGTGATCAGGCCAATGACCGGATGCCGCGGATGCGTGACAAACTCTGTGCTATGCGCCCCTTCGAGCCCCGCCACGTGACGGGCATATTCGATCACCGCCACCTGCATCCCAAGGCAAATACCCAAATAAGGCACGCCCTCGCGTCGGGCATAGCCGGCGGCGGCGATCTTGCCCTCGATACCCCGCTCACCAAAGCCGCCGGGCACCAGGATGGCGTCGACGTCGTTCAGCAGCGAGGTGCCATCCCGCTCGATCGCCTCGGAATCGATATAGCGAATCGACACCCGCTGGCGCTGCTGAATGCCCGCGTGGCGAAGCGCCTCATTCAGGGACATGTAGGCGTCAGCCAGATCAACATACTTGCCGACCATCGCCACGGTCACCTCGCCCTGCGGTGCCTCCATGGCCTCCACGACATGATCCCAGTCCGACAGGCTGGCGGGCGGAAGCTCCAGACCCAGCTTCTCGGCGACGATGTTGTCGAGCGCCTGGTCATGCAGCATGGCGGGGACTTTATAGATGTTATCGACATCCAGCGCCGAAATAACCGCCCGCGATTCGACGTTGGTAAAGAGCGCGATTTTGCGTCGCTCCTCCGCCGGAATCGGCATCGTGGCACGGCAAACCAGGATATCGGGCTGGATGCCGATGGAGCGCAGCTCCTTGACGGAGTGTTGTGTGGGCTTGGTCTTCATCTCCCCGGCAGCCCCTACCCACGGCAGCAGCGTGAGGTGAATAAACAGGCAGCGGTCTCGGCCGAGTTCCGTGCCCATCTGCCGAATCGCCTCCAGAAACGGAAGGGATTCGATATCACCGACCGTGCCACCGATCTCGATCAGCGCAATATCGGCACTGCCTGCGCCCCGCTCAATGCACGACTTGATCTCATCGGTGATATGCGGAATGACCTGAACAGTGCCGCCCAGATAGTCACCACGGCGCTCCTTGCGGATGACACTCTCGTAGATACGCCCTGTGGTGTAGTTGTTGTCCTGGCTCGCCCGCATGCGCACGAAGCGCTCGTAATGTCCGAGATCAAGATCGGTTTCCGCACCATCGTGAGTGACGTACACCTCGCCGTGCTGGAAAGGGCTCATGGTGCCCGGGTCGACATTGATGTAGGGATCGAGCTTGACCATGGTCACCTCGAGTCCCCGCGCCTGAAGGATGCTGCCCAATGAGGCGGCCGCAATGCCCTTGCCCAGAGAGGACACGACACCGCCGGTGATGAAGATAAATCGAGTCATTGTTCCCGTCGGCCTGCTGGCGGATTGCGGCGGCGGGAGGCCCCCGCAGGACGGGTTGAAAAGGTAGCAGAACCCGCGAGGGGGCACAATGAAAACGGCCCGCGGCGGTTTAAGGCTCCCTCTGGAAATAATGCCAATCCGGGGCGTCGGGCCGCTCGGCTGGCGCCCAGACGGGCGCGAGTGCGACCGCGTTGCCTGACGCTGCTGCGCGGGCATCAACGCCGATACCTGGTACCGCTAGCGGCTCGTCAGCTGCATCCACCAGGATCGGCAAATGCAGCCGCCACCAGGGGGGCATGTTGGCCTCACGGAACAGCGACTTAAGCGCCCGGCGCGGACGCCCGGGGATCTGCAGTCGATCGCCGGGGCGCATAACGCGCGCGGTTACCCCTGCATCCAGCCAGGTCGGCACCAGGCCTGCTTGGCCCGCATCCGGCCTCCACGACAGCGTTCCCAGCCCTGGCCAGGTTCGCGGCTCAGGTCCCTTCACGACTTCGTTGTCTGGTACAGACGGCCAACCAACCGGCAGACGATACAACTGATCGCCAAAGCGGGCCACGCGTCCCTCTGGCCAGCTCATCTCCGGCGCTCGGTCCGGTGCTGCGCGGACAAACGCGGCAATAGATGCCTCAAGCCGACGTCGGCCGGGCGGCCGAATTCCGCCGGATCTGAGCCACTCCCGCAGCATCAGACACTGAATAACCGGCGGTTCGGCTGCAAGACAGGACACGCGCATCGGGCCGTCTTGCTCGAGCAACGCGGCTTCCAGCCGTGGTGCGAGTAATAGGCCCCGGGCCTCGCGATCCGCACGCGCGTCGTGCGCAAGCGCATTGAGGGCATGAACCGCGCCTGGCCATTCCGACTCAAGCGTTGGCAAAAGATGCTGGCGCACACGCACGCGATCGTAGCGAAGCGATGCGTTACCGGGGTCATCCACCCAGCGTAGCCCCCTGGCTTCGGCGTAAGCCGCCAACTCGGCGCGGCGATACGCGAGTAGCGGGCGTATCAACGAACCCACACCGAACGACTGGCAAGGCGACATCGCCCCGAGGCCATCCACACCCGTTCCACGTAAAAGGCGCAAGAGCACCGTTTCAGCCTGATCCTCCGCGTGATGCGCGGTCAGCAGCGCATCCCCCGCCTGCAGCGAGTCAGCCAGCGCGGCATAACGCGCGGCACGCGCGCCTGCCTGAACACCCGCCTTGTGGGCGTCCACGTGCACGCGCTCTACCCGCAGATCGACGCCCGCCGCCTGACAGACGCTTTCACAGTGGGTCACCCAGTCATCAGCCGCCGCGGCTAATCCATGGTGAACATGGCAAGCCAAAACAGGGCGGCCGCTCGCGCAAGCGAGATCGAGAAGCACGGTGGAGTCGAGACCGCCGCTGAAGGCGACCACCAGGCGCTGGACACCGGAAGGCAGGCTGGCAACCACATCCGCCGGTGTGGGCAGTGTCATGGCGACAACCGCTTACTCGCGGAAGTGTCCGAGGTTCATCAGCCGCTGATAGCGCTGCTCGAGGCGGGCTTCTGTCTCAAGGTCAATCACCTCCGCCAGCTGCCGGCGCAGGGCATCAGCAACCCGGCTGCTGGCTAGCGCCCAGTCGCGATGCGCACCACCGAGAGGCTCTTCAATCACCTCATCCACCAGCTCAAGTTCATTCAGGCGCGTGGCGGTAATCCCCATTGCCTCAGCGGCATCGGCTGCCTTGTCGGCACTCTTCCAGAGAATTGACGCGCAGCCCTCCGGGGAAATGACGGAGTAGGTACTGTATTCGAGCATCAAAAGTCGGTCACCCACGCCAATCGCGAGTGCGCCCCCGGAGCCGCCCTCACCCGTGACCGTGCAGATCACCGGGACCCGCAGACGCGACATCACGGCGAGATTACGGGCGATGGCCTCACTCTGACCGCGCTCCTCAGCGCCAACACCCGGATAAGCGCCGGGTGTGTCGATGAAGGTAAAAATCGGCAGCCCAAAGCGCTCGGCCATCTCCATCAGCCGCTTGGCCTTGCGATAGCCCTCCGGCCGGGGCATCCCGAAATTGCGCTGGATCTTCTCGCGGGTATCGCGGCCCTTCTGCTCACCAATCACCATGACCGGGCGCCCGTCCAGTCGAGCAACGCCGCCAATAACAGCAGCATCGTCCGCGTAGGCGCGATCGCCATGAAGCTCTTCAAATTCGGTAAAGATTGCCGCGATGTAATCCCGGGCATAGGGCCGTTGGGGATGCCGCGCAAGCTGAGAGACCTGCCACGGGGTCAGGTTGCGAAAAATCTGCTCGGTCAGCTGACGGCTTTTCGCCTGCAGCCGCACCAGCTCGTCGCTGATGCTGACTTCCGCGTCATCGCTGACGTGCCGCAATTCGTCGATCTTCGCCTCGAGCTCGGCAATGGGTCGCTCGAATTCAAGGAAGTTCAGATCCATGGACGCCAAGACAGATGCTCCCTGACCACACAACGTTTTATCGTATCACGCTGGCCGGCCCCGGCCATCGCCCTATCGACGGTAGTCGACCGCCACCCGGTCGGGGGGAAGGAGTTGGCCCAGGCGCTCAAGCAAGTCCGGATCCGGCCTCACCCGCCAGGCCTCGCCCAGGCGCAGCCGCGCTGTGGCCCCACGCCCCTCATAGTCGATACACACCGTGCACTCACCGCTTTGATACGGCGCCAGTGTCTCCTGGAGCCGGGGGACGAACCCGTTGCCCGCCTGACCCGCATCCACACGCAGGACGAGCCGCCGAGCGAAAGCCATGCGTGCGCCGGCGAGGTCAAAAACCCGCTCACCTGACACGCGGTAGCCATCACTGAACTCGTCATAGCCAAGATCCCCCTCGACAACGACCAACGCATCCTTTTCAAGAAGATGACGATGGCGCTGGTAGGCATCACCAAACAGGATCACCTCCAGTCGAGCGGTGCGGTCATCGAGCGTCAAAAACCCCAGACGCCGCCCTGATTGGGTAATGCGCGTGCGCACGGCCACGACCAGCCCGGCCACGATGACTCGGCGTTCCTTGTCACGACCGCCGGTCGCCTCATTCAGGCGGCAGCTGATAAACCCGGACAGCTCTGCCTCATGCTCGCTAATCGGGTGGCCGGTAAGATAAAGCCCCAGGGTCTCCTTCTCTGCCGTCAGCCGCTCACGCTCATCCCACTCCGCAACCGGTTCGACCTCGTGGTCCGGCGCGCTGGATGCAGCGCCATCACCCAGGCCAAACAAATCATCCTGACCCAACTCGGTGTTGCGGCTCTGCTGCTCGGCCGCCTGCAATGCCGAGGCGAGCATGGCCATCGCGCTGGCCCGGTTGGGTGTCACGGTATCCAGGCTGCCCGAGCGAATCAGCGCCTCCAGCACTCGTCGATTCACCCGGCGTAAGTCCACGCGTCGGCATAAATCGTAGAGATCCGTGTACTCACCGTTGCTTTGGCGGGCCTCGACAATGGCCTCCACGGCAGAATAGCCGACTCCCTTGACCGCCCCCAGACCGTAGATGGCCCGCTCATCCCCGGCCGCCTGGAACATCCAGTCCGAGCGATTGATATCCGGCGGATCCACAGCGAGACGCATCGCTCGACATTCATCGATCAGGGTCACGACCTTGTCGGTGTTATCCATATCCGAGGACAACACCGCCGCCATGAACGCAGCTGGGTAATGCGCCTTCAGCCAAGCCGTTTGATAGGACAAAAGGGCATAGGCCGCGGAGTGGGATTTGTTGAATCCGTACCCCGCGAACTTCTCCATCAGATCGAACAGGCCTTCGGCGTGCTCGCGCCGCAGCCCCTGATTCATGGCGCCTTCCAGGAAGATACTGCGCTGCTTGGCCATCTCTTCGGGCTTTTTCTTGCCCATGGCCCGGCGCAGCAAATCGGCCTCGCCGAGACTGTAGCCGCCCACCGCCTGCGCAATCTGCATCACCTGCTCCTGATAGAGGATGACGCCGTACGTGGGCTTGAGAATCGGCTTTAACGCATCGTGATGGAGCTCCGGTGTGGGATAGGCCACCGGCTTGCGGCCATGCTTGCGGTCAATGAAGTCCTCCACCATGCCCGACTGCAGCGGGCCGGGCCGGAACAACGCCACCAGTGCGATAATGTCCTCGAACGAATCCGGTTGCAGGCGCCGGATGAGATCCTTCATGCCACGAGATTCCAGCTGAAAGACCGCCGTGGTATGGCAGGCCTGCAACTGCGCGAAGGTCTTCGTGTCATTCAGCGGGATCTTGTCAATTTCAAGCGCCGGCTCACCGCGTTCAGCGCGTATGGCGGCAACGGCCTTGACCGTCCAGTCGATGATGGTGAGCGTCCGTAGGCCAAGGAAGTCGAACTTGACCAGACCAATCGCCTCGACATCGTCCTTGTCGAACTGTGTGGCCAGCCCAGCACCGCCAGGCTCACAAAACAGCGGCGCAAAATCGGTTAAATCCGAGGGTGCGATCACGACCCCGCCGGCGTGCTTGCCCACGTTGCGCGACAACCCCTCCAGACGTCCGGCCAAATCCAGCAGGAACGCAACATCCTCGTCTGATTCGCGCAGCTCACGCAGATCAGCCTCCTGCGCAAGGGCCTTATCGAGCGTCATCCCCAGCTCGAAGGGAATCATCTTTGCGATCCGGTCGACATAGCCATAACCATGGCCGAGCACACGGCCCACGTCGCGCACGACGGCTCGGGCCGCCATCGTCCCGTGCGTCGCGATCTGGGAGACCTTCTCCCGGCCGTAGCGCTCCGCCACGTAATCGATGACCTGGTCGCGTTTTTCCATGCAGAAGTCGACATCAAAGTCGGGCATGGAGACACGCTCAGGGTTTAGAAAGCGCTCGAAGAGAAGATCGTAACGCAATGGATCCAAGTCAGTTATTGACAGCGCATAAGCGACGAGTGAGCCGGCACCAGAGCCACGCCCCGGTCCAACGGGGATGTCCCGTGATTTCGCCCAGCGAATAAAGTCGGCCACGATGAGGAAGTAGCCTGGAAAACCCATCTGCTCGATCACGGCCAGCTCGTAATCGAGCCGTTCCTGATACGCCTCGGGCGTGCCGCCGGGGGTACCCAAGGCCTCGATCCGTTCCGCAAGACCCGCTTCCGACTCCGCCCTCAGGTGCGCCTCGATCGAGCGCCCCGCTGGCACCGGGAAATCCGGCGGCGCGTTCTGATCCAGCGTCAAAGAGAGATTACAGCGCCGAGCGATCGCCACCGTGTTTTCAATGGCCTCGGGCAAGTCGGCGAACAGCTCCATCATCTCAGCGGGACTGCGCAGGTGCTGCGCCTGGGCGTAGTCACGCGGGCGCTGCTCGTCATGCAGAATCCGACCCTGATGAATGCAAACGCGCGCCTCGTGCGCCTCGAAGTCATCCGGTTCAAGAAAGCGAACGGCATTGGTGGCCACGACGGGACAGGACGCTTCGCCCGCCAGTGCAACAGCGGCATGCACATGCGACTCGTCACCGGGCCGTCCCGTCCGCTGGAGTTCAAGATAGTAACGATCACCCAGACAGCCCTGCCAGAAGGCCAGGCGGTCGCGAGCGAGCGCCTCATCACCGGCGAGCAGCGCCTCGCCGACATCGCCACGGGCGCCGCCGGACAGGACGATTAAGCCGTCCGTACCCTCAGTGAGCCAGGCCCGCTCCACCACCGGCACGCCCTGGGCCTGGCCGTCGAGATAACTGGCGGTAATCAGCCGGGTCAGCGCGCCATAGCCCGCATCATTCATGCACAGGAAACTGAGGATGTGGTGGCGGCTGCCGTCTTCACTGGCAATCCGCAGATCCGCCCCGATCAGCGGCTTGATCCCGGCCTTTAGCGCCGCCTCGTAGAACTTCACCATCCCGAACAGGTTGCCCTGATCCGTCACGGCCACCGCCGGCATCCCCTGCGCGACCGCCGCCTGGATCAGGGGCTTGACCCGCACCGTGCCGTCAATCAGCGAGAATTCGGTATGGACGTTGAGATGGATGAAGCCGGATGCCATGAAATCGCCTTGCCTGACCTGCCCGCTGAGGATACTGCGGAACCGGTCATGGATGATAGGCGCCCAAGGGCCCCTGCACTAGAGATCGCGAACGGGTTTGAACGAGCGGCGATGAGCATCCGACGGGCCATGCAGGCGCAGCTGTTCACGATGCATCGCCGTGGGATACCCCATGTGCTGATCAAAACCATACACGGGATAGGCTTTGTGCAGGCCCAGCATCGCCTCATCCCGGTGCACTTTCGCGATGATGGATGCCGCGGAAATACATAAAACCGTTGCATCCCCTCCGATGACTGCTTGCGCCGGACAGGCGAGGTCCGGCAGGTCCTGACCGTCAACCAGGGCCTCGTCTGCGCGGGGGTCGAGCCCTTCAAAGGCTCTTTTCATTGCCAGGAGCGAGGCCTGGCGGATATTCAGCTGGTCGATTTCCTCAACGCTCGCCTCACCGATCGCCCAGGCGCTCGCCTTTGCCTTGATTTCATCTGTCAACGCATGTCGGCGTTTAACCGACAGGCGTTTTGAATCCCGAAGATGAGACCAATCACTGTCAGACGAGAGCACGACCGCTGCCGCGATCACCGGCCCGGCAAGCGGCCCTCTGCCAACCTCGTCAATACCCGCGACGCGCTCGGCATGCCCAGGCGCTCTCATGCCGTGTCCTTGTCCAAAAGCTCGCTGACCACCTCGGCCGCTCGTTCTGCTGCATCACACTGGAGGCTGGCATGGAGACTCGCGAAGCGACGCTGAAGCGCCGCCCGCGTCTCGCCGTTCGCAAGCATCTCAATCAGCGCCGTCGCGATCGGCGCGGCGCGCGCCTCGCTTTGCACGAACTCCGGGATTAGCGCATGGCCCGCCAGAATATTGGGCAACGCGAAATAACGGGTTTTAAGACTTAATCGGACCACCAGGGCCGTTAATGGATTCACTCGGTAGGCCATGACCATCGGTGCCCTCACCAGCATGGCCTCAAACGTTGCCGTGCCCGACGCCACCAGCGCGACGTCTGCGCCGGCCAGTACCTCGCGCGCCTGACCCGCAATCACTTGGATGGGCGGCGTTGTCGCCTGCTCTGTCATCTGTGTGATTGTGGCTTCAAGGCTGGGCGTAGCGGCTGGCAACACAAACCGACAGCCTGGGTTAAAACCTTGCAGACGTTTTGCCACATCCAGATACAGCGGCATCAGCCGCTTGATCTCGCTTGCTCGACTTCCCGGCAGCAACGCCACCATGGTCTGGGCGTCCGCTATCCCCAATCGCTCCCGGGCTGATGCACGATCTGGCTGCAACGGGATATCATCGGCCAGCGGATGGCCAACAAACCGCCCATCAATGCCATGTTCAGCAAGGAATTGAGGTTCGAACGGCAAAATACACAGCACGCAGTCAACGGCCTTCCTCAAACCATTGACCCGACCCGATCGCCAGGCCCAAACGCTCGGGCTCACATACTGCACCGTGGTCACACCAGCGCGCTTCAATCTTTTAGCAAGCGGGAGATTGAAATCGGGCGAATCGACACCGATGAATAGGTCCGGCGGATCATCAAGCCAGCGCTCGGCAAGCCCACGACGGATTCTTAAAAGCTGAGGAAGATGGGAGAGCACCTCGCCAATCCCCATGACCGATAACGCATCCATCGGGAACAACGAGGAGAGCCCGGCAGCCGTCATGCGCTGCCCGCCAATCCCCTCAAAGCAGGCACCGGGGTAGCGTTTGGATAACGACTGGATCAGCCCAGCGCCAAGATAATCTCCGGAAGGCTCGCCTGCCACGACCGCGATTTTCACAGCCGCGCACCGCTCAGCGCACAACGCCTCGGGACGAGGCTCGAAGGAAATGGGCCATTCCGTTCAGCACCGGATCATCGGGCGAGAGTGCCTCGATCGAGTCAATCGCATCGTGAAACGCGCGTCCTTGCCGATAGAGCATTTTATAGGCAGTCCGCACGCGCTGACGGGCCTCACTGTCAAACCCGCGGCGCTTCAAACCCTCGTTATTAATCCCGTGCGGTTGACCCGGGTCGCCAGACACCATCACCCAAGGCGGGACGTCACGGCGAATACAGCTGCCCATTGAGGTAAAACAACCCTCGCCGAGCTGGCAGAACTGATGGACCAGCGTGAAACCACCCAGAGTGACCGCGTCGCCAACGCAGACATGACCGGCGAGCGATGTACCGTTGGCAAAGACACCCTCATTGCCGAGCAGGCAGTCGTGAGCGATATGCACATAGGCCATGATCCAATTGCGATCTCCGATCCGAGTGACCCCGCCCCCTTCGCCAGTCCCGCGATTAATCGTCACGCCCTCGCGAATGGTGTTATCCGTGCCGATCTCCAGCCAGGTGTGCTCACCGTCGAACTTTTTATCCTGTGGCTCCTCACCAATCGACGAAAACTGGAAAATGCGCGTACCCGAGCCAATCGACGCAGGCCCGCGAATAACGACGTGAGGGCCAACCCAGCAGCCGCCTTCAAGGGTTACCTCACCCTCAATCACCGAGTACGGTCCCACCACGGTCCCTTCGCCGATCTTTGCCCGTGGGTCGACGATCGCTGTCGGATGAATCTCCATCACATTTCCTTCATCGTGCAGCGAATCCCCGCGCTAGCAGCGAGGTTGCCGTCGACCTCGGCACGCGCCTCAAAAAGCCAGATACCGCGGACGACACGGCCTAGACTAATCCGAAGATCCACCGTATCCCCCGGTTCAACCGGACGTTTGAACCGCGCGTTATCGACGCCCACCAGGAAAAATAACGGTGCCTCGGGTGGCAGCTCAGAGCCAGGCTCGGCTTCCCGCGTGACAAAAGCCATCAAACCGCACGCCTGCGCCATCGCTTCAGTCAGCAGCACACCCGGCATAATCGCCTGCCCCGGGAAGTGCCCCGTCACCCAGGGTTCATTCGCTGAGACCTGCTTGCGTGCGTGGAGCGATTCCCCCGGCACATAATCCACCACTCGATCGACCAGCAGAAACGGATAGCGGTGGGGTAACCGGCGCTTGATGCCCTCAAGGTCCAGTGTGTTCGTTGTTGTCATCATTCATCCTTTCAAGCGCCTTTTCGAGCGCATCAATCCGTCTCGCCATGGCATCAAGCTGGCGGAAGCGAACCGCGCTTCGCCGCCAATCCTGCGCGGGCATCGCCGGGATACCGGACGAATAAACCCCGGCTTCACGGACGTTGCCCGTCACCATGGCCATGCCGGTGAAAGTGGTGCCATCGGCGATGTTCAAATGGCCGGCAATTCCGACCGAACCCGCGATAATACAGCACCGTCCAATCCGCGTACTTCCCGAAATACCGGTACACGCAGCAATCACCGTGTGCTCACCCACTTCCACGTTGTGGGCAATCTGAACCAGATTATCGATCTTGCAGCCCTGACGGATTCGCGTGTCTCCCTGGGAGCCGCGATCAACCGTGGTATTGGCGCCAATGCTGACGTCATCTTCTATTTGTACGGTACCCAGCTGTGGCACGGCCTCCCAGCGCTCACCATCCTGCGCGAAGCCAAAGCCATCAGCCCCAATCACCGCACCTGCACTGACCTGCACCCGGTCACCTAGTTGGCAGCCCTCCGCAATGGTCACGTTTGGACCGATCACACAGTCAGCGCCGAGAACTGCACCCACGCCGATAACCGCACCGGAGCAAACCACACTGCCAGCACCGATGCGGGACTCATTATGAACCACAGCGTGTGGGGCGACTTCCGCTGCCGGGTCAACGTAAGCACCAGGAGCCACCCAGGCACTGGGGTCAACCCCAGGCTGTGCAGGACGCTGCGGGTTCAGCGCACGGGCCACCCGCGCGAAGGCAAGATACGGGTTGTTGGAGAAGACTGCCGGGACGGCCGGCGCCGAGGCGCGCATGTCCATCGGAAGGATGACGGCACTGGCCCGGGTCGTCGCAACGGCACGGCGATAGCGTGGATTGGCAAGAAAACTGATCGAACCACTTTCCGCCGTCTCGAGTGGTGCTACCGAATCGATTACAAGATTGCCATCACCGGAGAGCTCGCTGCCCGTGAGCTCGGCTAACTCTGCCAGCGTGAATGACTGTCCTTGCAAGCCGATGCCCCCTGCTATTCAGCGCCTTGATCGCGCTCGTACTGGCGCTGGAGACGCTGGATAATCCGATCGGTGATGTTGACCTGGTCACTGGCGTAAACCACGCCATCACTCACGACCAGGTCAAAGCTTTGCTCCTCGGCAAATTCACTTACCACTCGCAGGATTCGGCGCTGAAGATCTCCCAGTGCCTCATTGCGGCGCATGTTGAAATCTTCTCGGAAGGCCTCTTGTTGGCGCTGAATCTGGCGGCGCTGCACAACAATTTGCTGCTGCATCTCCTCCTGTTCATCCTGACCCAGGCTGAGGCGCTGCTCTGCCAGCCGGTCCTCAAGCGCCCGCAGCGAGTCCTGCATTGAGAGGATTTCTTCATCCCGAGGCGCGAACTCTTCCTGTAACTGCTCACGCGCCGCATCGGCCTGTGGGGCCTCATCCGAAACACGGCCTGGATTCACGTAACCGATTTTCAACGACTCATCGGCTGACACACCGTTGGCAGAAACGGCGAGGAAGAAAATCAGCATTAAAAGCAGCGAGTGGCATGCCCTCTTGGCGCGCATCGCCGTCTCAGGTGAATTCATCGCCATGTCAGAAGGTCGCTCCAATCGTGAACTGGAAAAATTGCGTCTCATCGCCTGGTTCATCATTGAGTGGCCGAGCCAGACTCATCGTCAGCGGACCAATCGGGGAGTAGTAAGTCAGCCCGGCACCCGCCGAGAAGCGCAAATCCGCCGTGTCGAATTGATCAAAGCCACCCAGGCCCTCGCGCTCCAGATCCCAAACCTGGCCGCCATCAACAAAGGCACTCAATCTCAGGTTATTGGCGTCGTCATCCAGCGATGGGCGAACCTGCATCTCGACGCGGCCGAGCACGCGCAGGTTGCCACCCACTTGCTCATCACTGTCGTCGGTCGGGCCCAGTGAATTGCGATCATAGCCTCGAACAGTACGAATACCACCGGCATAGAAGTTTTCGTAGAAGGGCAGAATTTCCGAATCGCCGTAGCCATCACCGTACGAGAGCGTCCCGTCAAGCATGAGGGTGAATCGCTCGTTGAGTGCGGCATAGCGGGTTTGATCAACGCTCAGCCGGTAGTACTCGAAATCCGAGACGCCGGGAAGGGACACCTCAAGGCGAGACTGCTGCCGGCCCCCTTGCGTCGGGAAAACAGCCCGATTGCGCGTATCCCGCGTCCAGGAGATATTCGCGCGGACAACGGCATTACTGCGCCCCTCGCGGGCAATCTCATCCACCAGATAAGAATCGGCGTCCGCGGGAAGATCGATATCCGTCTCCTCGAACTCCAGATCCGCACCAACACGATCATTCGATGAGACCGGCAAACGGTAACCGTATGATGCCGTCGCCGATTTAAGACCGTAGTCGTTCAAATCAAATTCATCGGCTTCACGGTCGCGGAAGGCGATGGCGTAGCGACGATCGATGCCACTGAGCGTGTGATTACGCTCCAAATAGGACAGCCGGTATTCCGTATCCGCGTCGTTGCTGTTGGCCACGAACTCGGCGCGATCACCGGTACCAAAGACGTTGTCTTGTTGAACACCCAAATTCAGGATCACGCCCTGGTCACTGCCAAAGCCGACACCCGCGCGCAAACTGCCTGACAAGCGCTCGGTGGTCTCTACTTCAACGTCGACCTGGTTATTGGTACCTGGCACCCGCGGCGTGTTGACCCGCACATCACCAAAAAAGCCGGTCCGGCCAAGACGGCGTTCAGACTCCTCAAGATCAGAGGTTGAGAGCCATGTCCCCTCAAACTGGCGCATCTCACCGCGGATCACATCATCTCGCGTGGTCTCATTACCACTGATCCGGACACGCCGAACATAGACGCGATCGGCCGGATCGACAAAAAAGGTCAAATCCACCGCTTCATCAGCGGCCCGGATCTCTGGGACCGGGTTGATCCGTGCAAACGCATAGCCGCGCTCGCCCAGCTTGTCCCGAAGCGCATCCACCGTCTCGCCGATACGCCGCTGATTATAGACCTCGCCGCTTTTTACGGTGAGCAGCTCACGCAGTTCCGCTTCATCAAAAATCAGATCACCCGCGAGTTCGATCTCGCCGACGTTGTACCTCTGGCCTTCATTCAGATTGACGGTGATATGAATTCGCTGGCGATCCGGGCTGATCGCCACCTGCGTCGAGTCAATGGCAAAATTGGCGTAGCCGCGATCGCGGTAGAATCGCTGCAGACGATCTAGATCGGCGGAGAGCCGCTGACGCGAATACTTATCGCGGTCTGATAGAAAAGCCCACCAGGCCCGCGGGCCCATCTCGAACTCATCACGAAGCGTATCGCCGTCAAAGGCCTGATTACCAATGAACTGGATAGGCTGTACGGAAGCCGGTTCGCCCTCTTCAATGTCCAGGCGAAGGCTGACTCGGTTTCGGGGCAGCGGAGAGACGGTACTCTCAATATCGATGTCGTAGTATCCAAGCGCGAAGTACTGCTGCTCGAGCTCACGCTCGATGGTTGAGAGCAGCGATGGATCAAAACTCTGCCCCTCACCCAGACCGGCGCCCGATAGGCCATCTCGCAGCCGATCACCCGGAATTTCGTCATTGCCCGTGAATTCGATCTGCGCAATGCCAGGGCGCTCGTCCACCTCGATGATCAGCGTATCGCCATCGCGCAGGAGCTGAACATCATCAAAGAATCCTGTCTCGAACAAGGACTCAACGGCGTCGGCACTGGCTGTGGCATCGATCTCGTCACCACGCTCAAGTGGCAAATAGTTCAGCACAGTGCCCTCGGCGATACGCTCGATACCGCGAATATCGATGTCCTCGACCGTAAATCCCTGGGCTGCACCGGCCCCACACATCAGAAAAAGCGCTGCAAATTTCTTGCGCATCATCAGCCTTTTTAATCAGCCCCCGGTCACGAAGATTCGGTGCAGGTCATTGTAAAAAGCCAGCGCCATCAGCATGACCAGCAGTGCGAGACCAATCTGCTGGCCGATACCCTGAGCTGCCTCGGACAAAGGCCGCCCGCGGACCCACTCGATCGTGTTGTACAAAAGGTGCCCACCATCCAGCACCGGCACAGGCAATAGGTTCAGGATACCAAGACTGATGCTGACAATCGCCAGGAACTTGAGAAATGGCGTTATCCCGAGCGAGACGCTATCACCGGCATACTGGGCAATGTTGATCGGACCGCTGAGGTTTTTCACCGACGCCTCCCCAATGACCATGCTGGCCAACACCTCCACGGTGAGCGCGCCGGCTCGCCAGCTCGCCTCAGTCGCCTTGGGTATTGCAGCCACTGGGCCGTAACGGACCTGATGGCGCATGTCCTCAAACAACCCGTCCGGCACACGTGGCGTCACGCCGAGCACGCCGATCTGCTGGTCGCCCCCGCCGCGTGCCTGCAGATTAACCGTTAACTGACGCGGCTCGTCGCCGCGTATCACGGTCAAATCCACGGTTTCGTTGGGATAGCGCCGGATCGACTCAACCAACGCCCCCCAGCGCTCGACCGGCTCGCCTTCGACCGCCACGATCCGATCACCAGACTGGATCCCGGCCTCGGCCGCGGCACCCCCATCGACCGCCTGATCGATGACCGGATCGATCCGTGGCCGCCAGGTTTGAAACCCAATCTTGTTAAGCACCTCACCCTGATCATCCAGCAAGCGCTCGTCTGACAGGTCCAGTTCACGCTGCGTCTGCGTACCATCCTGTCGCTCGACCACCACGGGTATCGGGGGATTATCGGCGGCGCGTATTAGCGTCAACACCGCCTCATCCCAGGCTTGAATATCGCTGCCAGCGACCTGTTTGAGTTCATCACCCGCCTGAAACCCTGCCGCTTCCGCTGGGGTATCCGGCAGGATTTCGCCGAGCACGGGTCGCATTTCGGTGGCCCCGATCACAAAAACGGCCCAGTAGGCCAAAATCGCCAGCGCGAAATTGAACACAGGGCCCGCGGCGATCACCGCGTTGCGCGCCCAGAGCGGCTTGCGGTTAAACGCCTGACTTTGGTGAGCCGGGTCGACCGGGCCCTCACGCTCATCCAGCATCTTGACGTAGCCGCCAAGGGGGATGGCCGCAATAACGTATTCCGTGCCATCCGCGCCTGTACGCTGCAGCAAAGGGCGACCAAATCCGATAGAGAACCGCAAAACCCGCACACCAACCCGCCGGGCTACCCAGAAATGCCCGAACTCATGCACCGCCACCAGTACGCCGATGACCAGCAGGAATCCGAGAATATTAGTCAGCACGCCCATCACTGCCTCCAACGCCGGACGTGCTCACCGGCAACGTGGCGCGCGGACTGCTCATGAGAAAGCAATGCCTCGAGGTCGCTCATGGGTGCGTGTGTCATGCCCTCCAGAGTAGCCTCTATCACCGGTGCGATGCGATGAAAACCAATCTCTCCAGACAAAAACGCCGCCACGGCTATTTCGTTCGCTGCGTTCAAGGCCGCGGTACTGGCACTGCCCGACTCCAATGCGGCGCGTGCCAATCCAAGGCAGGGGAACCGGCCAGGCTCGGGGGGCTCGAAATCGAGTTGTCCCAGCCGCGTCATGTCCAGCCCCTCGACGCCGGCCTCAATCCGCGCGGGCCAGGCCAGTGCCGCCGCGATCGGTGTGCGCATATCAGGCCGCCCAAGCTGCGCCAAGGTGGAGCCATCTCGATATTGCACCAGCGCATGCACCAGACTTTGCGGGTGAATCACCACCTCAACCCGCTCTGACTCCATTTCAAAAAACCTAGAAGCCTCAATGACTTCCAGGCCTTTATTCATCATGGTTGCAGAGTCTACCGAGATTTTTCGTCCCATGGACCAGTTCGGGTGCGCACAGGCCTCCGCCACTGTCACCGTTGCCAGCGTTTCCACTGGGCGAGTACGGAATGGACCACCAGAGGCTGTTAACACCAGACGATCAACATCGTTCACAGACCGCTCAGCGCGGCCGGGTGCCGTCTCAGGCAGGCATTGAAAAAGCCCGTTGTGCTCACTGTCGATGGGCAACACCACCGCCCCGCTTCGACGTGCCGCTGCCATGACCAGATCCCCGGCAACAACCAACGCCTCTTTGTTCGCAATCAATACCCGCTTGCCTGCCTCAACCGCCGCCAGGCAAGACGCGAGTCCTGCAGCGCCAACGATCCCGGCCACGACAGTGTCCACCTCCGGATATGCTGCGGCTTCAACGACCGCTGCTTCCCCCGCCTGCACTTGTGTCGGGTGATCAGGCCCGAGTGCATCGGCTAGCGCAGCAGCTGCCGAGGCATCCGCCATCACCGCAATCGCCGGGCGGAAGCGCTCGCAAAGCGCTGTCATGGAGGCCACATCGCGAAGGGCAGTAAGTGCCTGGATGCGATACCGATCGGGATGACGCGCCACGACGTCGAGCGTGCTGGTCCCGATGGAGCCCGTCGCACCAAGAAGACAGAGCCGCTGACTCATGATCGTCTTGGTCATGCCAGTTGCATCAACGCGGTCGTCATAACGGGCGCAGCAGCCAGCAACGCATCCACACGATCCAGGACACCGCCATGACCCGGCAGCAACCGGCCGCTGTCTTTTACGTCCGCCCAGCGCTTGAGCACACTCTCGCCGAGATCACCAACGACCGAAGCCGCCATGACAATAAGCGCCGTTGGCACAAGCCAGCCGAGAGACGGAAACGCTTCGCCAAGGCCCTTCCCCATGACCATGAGCAAAACCATAAGCGCTAGACCCGTCACAATGCCCCCCGCAACGCCTTCCCAGGTTTTACCGGGACTGATCGCTGGCGCAAGCCGGAGTCGGCCAAATCGATGACCCGCAAAATAGGCCCCGATGTCGGCACCCCATACCAGACTGAATAGCACGGTCAGCCAGAACGCTCCGTCATCAGGACGGGTATGGATCGCGACGAGCCCAAGCCACGCCAGACTCAGCGTGATCAGGCCCGCCACCATGCGCGCGGCTGGCGGTAATAACACCGCATCCGGGCGGCGTGACTGGGCAAGCAAGAGCACCAGCACGGCAAGCCACCAGATTAACGCGGGCACACCCCACACTTCCTGAAACCGGGGCGCGGCGGCCCCTGCGGCGTTCAACCCCGCGAGAACGGCAGCAAAAAGTGAGACATACAAAAGCCGCACCGCAAGCGTTTGTCGACCACACAACGCGACCCATTCCCAGGCGCCGAGCAGCGCGACCAACGCAAAAAGCGCACTCACCCATGTGCTGGGCGCAAACCAGATCAGCGCAAGGACGCCAGCGGCCAGTGGCAAAGCGGTTAGCAAACGCGCCCTAAGCATCCGGTGCCGCCTCGCTAGCGCCGGCAAGGCCACCGAAGCGACGCTCCCGGCTCGCAAACCAGTCAAGTGCGGTTTGCAACTCGGGAGCCTTGAAATCGGGCCAGAGCGTATCGGTGAAATAGAGTTCGGTATAGGCGAGCTGCCAAAGCAGAAAATTGCTGATCCGCTGCTCGCCGCCGGTGCGGATGAACAAATCAGGCTCAGGGGCGTGTCCAAGACAGACGGTCTGGCCAAGGGCCGCCTCATCAATGGACGCCGCATCGCGCTCGCCACGCTCCACTTCTTCAGCCAGCGTGCGCGCGGCTTGAGCAAGATCCCAGCGGCCGCCGTAACTCGCCGCAATATTGAGGTCCATACGGGTGTTAGCCGCTGTCAGCGATTCGGCAGCGGCGCAGCGTCTTTGAAGCTTGTCGGACAATTGCGCGCGATCACCGATCACCGACAGGCGGATGCCATTCTCGTGGAGTCGATCGGTCTCGCGGTCAAGCACCCGCAGGAACAATTCCATGAGCATACCGACCTCGTTGGCCGGCCGGCGCCAGTTCTCACTGCTAAAGGCAAAGAGCGTCAGTGCACTCACACCCGCGCGCGCCGCCGCCTCGACCACCGCACGCACCGAGTCCGCCCCAGCCCGGTGGCCCTGATGACGGGGCTCGCCGTGGTGTGCCGCCCACCGACCATTACCATCCATGATGATCGCCACGTGGGCGGGCACGGGTTTGCCTGCAGCGTTCATGGCGGCGTCTATCGACCTGATGGCCTTAAACGGACATCAGCTCCTCTTCCTTGCCAGCCAACAGCTCATCGATCGCCTGAATGTGCTTGTCCGTCAGCTTCTGGATGCGATCCTCACCCTGCTTCTCTTCGTCTTCGGTGATCTCTTTTTCCTTGAGGAGCTGTTTGAAGTCGCTGTTCGCATCGCGTCGGATATTGCGCACTGCGACTTTGGCCTGCTCGCCCTCGCTGCGCACCACTTTGACCAAATCGCGCCGGCGCTCCTCGGTGAGCGGCGGCAGCGGAATCCGGATCGCTTGGCCCGCCGTGTTCGGCGTCAAACCCAGATTGGATTCCATGATCGCCTTTTCAATCGGCCCGGTCATGCTCTTCTCGAAGGGCGTCACAACCAGCGTGCGCGCATCACCCACGGAGACCGTAGCCGCCTGATTCAACGGCACCTCCGTGCCGTAGTAACTCACACTCACCTGGTCCAGCAGGCTCGTATGCGCTCGGCCGGTGCGGATTTTGTGCAGATCCTGATTCAGGTTCTCGACGCTTTTCGCCATACGCTGGTCCGCGTCTTTTGCAATCTCGTCTATCATTGCCTCATCCCCGCTCGACCCGGGTCCCCACACGCTCGCCCTCGACGATACGCGCCAGCACGCCAGGCTCGTTAATATCAAAAACCACGATGGGCATGTTCTGATCACGGCACATGACGATCGCCGTGGCATCCATCACGGACAACCGATCGTCGAGCACCTGATCGTAGGTCAGCTGGTCGTAGCGCAAGGCCGAGGGATCGGTCATGGGATCCGCGGAATAGACACCGTCCACCTTGGTCGCTTTCAACATCAGATCCGCACCGATTTCCACCGCCCGCAGGCTTGCTGCCGAGTCAGTGGTGAAAAACGGGTTACCCGTTCCCGCGGCAAAGATCACGACCCGGCCTTTCTCGAGATGGCGAACAGCCCGGCGGCGGATGTAATCCTCACAGACCTGATTAATCTTGATCGCGGACATCACGCGGGTGAAGACATTCTCGCGCTCCAGGGCATCCTGCATCGCCAGGCCGTTCATGACCGTGGCAAGCATGCCCATGTGATCCGCGCCCACCCGGTCCATGCCGGCCTCAGCGAGCCCGGCACCCCGGAAGATATTGCCCCCGCCGATGACCAGTGCAACCTCCACACCGCGGTCAACCAACGCGTGGATTTCGGCCGCGAGCCGACGCAATACCAGAGGATCGATGCCGTAATCGGCCTCGCCGAGCAGCGCCTCCCCGCTGAGTTTGAGGAGGATGCGTTGGTAAACCGGTTCGGCCATGGGGATCCCCTTAACTGCCTTGAATCGTAGCCGCCACCTCTTCGGCGAAGTTCTCCGCGCGCTTTTCGATGCCCTCACCCACCTCAAGGCGGGCAAACCGTACCACCCGGGCGCCACGGCTCTTCAGCAGCGCCTCGACGGTCTGATCAGGATCTTTCACGAACGGCTGACCGAGCAGCGTGATCTCGGCAAGCCACTTGCGCAGCCGCCCCTCGACCATCTTTTCGATGATTTCCTGCGGCTTACCCGACTCCTGCGCCTGGGCAATCAGAATCTCGCGCTCATGCTGCGCCCGCTCCTCGGATACATCATCTACGCTGACACAGACGGGCTGGCTGGCTGCGATGTGCATGCACAAGTCGCGGCCAAGGTCAGTATCGCCACCTTCCAGTTCCAGCAGTACGCCGATGCGTCCACCGTGGAGGTAGTGATGAACGGCACCTGACTCGGTCTCAAAGCGCTGGAAGCGACGGACCTGGATGTTCTCGCCGATCTTGGCCACGAGCTCTTTTTGAGCCATTTCGACATCCGGGCCACCGGCTTCGAGCGGCAGCGTCATCAGTGCGCCGAGATCCGCCGGATCATTGATCAGGATGCGCTCGACCACCTGCCGGGCAAAGGTCTTGAAGTCATCGCCATTGGCGACGAAATCCGTCTCGCTGTTGATCTCGACAATCGCGCCCACCTTGCCGTTATCAGCAATCGAGGCCACCACAGCCCCTTCCGCTGCCACGCGGTCGGCTTTTTTGTCCGCCTTCGCGAGTCCACGCTTGCGCATGTACTCAACGGCCGCGTCCATATCACCGCTGGTTTCAACCAGCGCCTTTTTGCACTCCATCATGCCGGCACCCGTGCGCTCGCGCAGGTCCTTGACGAGTTGTGCGGTAATCGCCATCAGTACGTTCCCCTGTTCGGTTCGGTCTAGCCGTCAGTTTTTGCCGCGTCGTCGTCGGCCGCCGGTGTGTCGGTCGGCTCCGGCTCAGCGGCAGGCGCTTCTGCGGGTGTCTCTGCCGGTGCCTCTGCTGGCGCCTCCGCCGGTGTCTCTGCGGGTGCTTCGGCGGCCGCCGCGGTCGGCGCTGCCTTGGTCGCAGCTTCAGCCGGGGCTTCAGCGGCCCCACTCGACATCTCGACGAATTCATCTTCGCCGCTGCTGCCGGGCGCTGTCGTCATCCGCGCATCCACAATGGCATCCGCTGCTCCGTGCAGATACAGCCGAATGGCACGAATCGCGTCGTCGTTGCCCGGAATGACGTAGTCAACTTCCTTCGGGCTGTTGTTCGTATCCACCACGGCCACAACCGGAATACCGAGCTTGCGGGCCTCCTGGATCGCGATCTTCTCAAAGCCAACGTCAACCACGAACAGGGCGTCCGGCAAGGACTCCATATCGACGATGCCGCCAAAGGCGCGTTCGAGCTTGTCCATCTCACGCTGCAGGGAAAGGACCTCACGCTTGCCGAGCTTGTCGAACGTCCCGTCCTGCTTCTGCTCCTGGAGCTCCTTGAAGCGGCGAATCGAGCGCTTGACGGTACGGAAGTTGGTCAGCATGCCACCGAGCCAGCGGTGGTTGACGTAAGGCATCTTGCAGCGCAAGGCCTCTTCACGTACGGCATCCCGTGCCGCGCGCTTGGTGCCAACGAACAGGATCCGACCGCCGTTGCCGGCCAGTTTGCCCACGTAATTCAGGGCGTCCTGATACAGCGGCAGGCTCTTTTCGAGGTTAACGATGTGAATCTTGTTGCGCTCGCCAAAGATGTACGGCGCCATCTTCGGGTCCCAGTAACGGGTCTGGTGGCCGAAATGAACGCCGGCCTCCAGCATCTGTCGCATGGTCACTTTGGCCATGGTGAAATCTCCTTGTATCGGGTTAAGCCTCCATGCACCCGCAACTGACAACCCCTTGGGGCACCCCGCCAGTCGTGTCGGTGCATGTGTGAAGTTTTCTCTTGCATTGCCCTGAGGGCGTCGCGTTTATACCATAGACGGCTTGCAGCGACAATTTCGGATGCCGCGCAAAACGCCATTTCCGGGGTTATTCGACCCTGCAGACGGATACACCATGAGCATCACGACAAAAACGGCCGCCGAGATCGAACAGATGCGCGAGGCTGGCCGCCGCGCCGCCTCGGTTCTGGACATGATCACCGAACACGTGCGCCCGGGCATTTCCACCGGCGAGCTCGATCGGCTTTGTCACGCCTACATCGACTCCATCGACTGCGTCCCCGCCCCCCTGAATTACCGCGGCTTCCCGAAGGCCACCTGCATTTCGGTCAATCACGTGATCTGCCATGGCATCCCAGGCGACAAAAAACTCAAACGGGGCGACATCCTCAACATCGATGTGACCGTGATTTATAACGGCTGGCATGGCGACACAAGCCGCATGTACTTTGCAGGTCAGCCCGGTATTCAGGCCCGCCGCGTCACGGAGATTGCCCAGGCCGCCCTTGAGGCGGGCATCCGTGCCGTCCAGCCCGGCGCCCGCCTTGGCGACATCGGCCATGCGATTCAAACGCTGGTTGAAGGTGAGGGGTGCTCCGTGGTCCGCGAATACTGTGGCCATGGTATTGGCCGCGGCTTCCACGAAGAGCCCCAGGTCCTTCACTACGGCAAACCTGGCACCGGCATGACCCTGCAGCCTGGCATGACGTTCACGATTGAGCCCATGGTCAACGCCGGCCGCCCCGACACCCGGCTGCTCGGTGATCAGTGGACGGTGGTCACCAAGGATCACAGCCCGTCAGCGCAATGGGAGCACACCGTTGCTGTCACCGACGATGGCGTCGACATCCTCACGCTGAGTGCGCCCGACTAACATGGTGGCTATGGCGCCTGCCCTGGACGACGAAGGCCTCGACCGTCAGCTGCTCGACCTCGACGCACTGGATAGCCAGCTTGACGGCGATCCGAACCCGGCCATACGGCTGCGCCAGACACTTCGCGATGCAGACGAGACGCTGGCCGCCCGGTTTCAGGAGGGCACACCGGCTTCCACCCTGGTCCCGCTACGCGCGACACTCATGGACGCCATCGTCATCCGATTATGGCAACGCCTCATGGGGGATTTCGCGGACATCGGCTGTCTTGTGGCGGTGGGCGGTTACGGCCGCGGGGAGCTCCACCCTGCCTCCGACACCGATCTCATGGTGCTTGTGCCAGCCACACCCGTGGAGGGGCTTGATGCCAGGCTGACCGGGTTTATCACGGCGCTTTGGGATGTCGGCATCGAGGTTGGGCATAGCGTGCGCAGCATCGATGACTGCGTCACCGAGGCGGACAAGGACATTACGGTTGCCACAAACCTGATGGAGGCTCGCCCACTGGCGGGCGATTCCACCCTGTTCAAGGACATGGAAGCGGCCACCAGCCCCTTCCGCATCTGGCCTGGTCCCGCCTTTTTCGAGGCGAAGTGGGCCGAACAGCAGCGCCGTCATGAGCGTTATCACGACACCGCCTACAACCTGGAGCCGAACCTCAAGGAGAGTCCGGGCGGGCTGCGGGATATCCACATGATTGGCTGGGTGGCGAAGCGGCATTTCAATGCGAACTCGCTCGGCGACCTGGTGGATCTCGGTTTTCTGACCGACGGCGAGTACGATGCCTTGTTGCAAGGCCAGCACTTTCTCTGGGACCTGCGTTTTGCCCTGCACCTGCAAGCGGGCCGGCGCGAAGATCGGCTGCTGTTTGAATACCAGACCGAGCTTGCTCGCCAGTTTGGCTACAAAGACGCCGAGCACACCCTGGCCGTCGAGCAGTTCATGCAGCGCTACTACCGCATGATCATGCGACTCAACCGCCTCAATGAAATGCTCCTGCAGCTCTACCAGGAGTCCATTCTGTACGGCGATGTTGATGAAAAACCGCGGCTGCTAAACAAACGTTTTCAGGTGAAACGGGGTTTTATTGAGGTCACCCACCGCAACATCTTTAAGCGCTATCCCATTGCCATTCTTGAGCTTTTTTTGCTCATGCAGCAGCACCCCGAAGTACGAGGGATTCGCGCGGCCACGGTGCGACAGTTACGTGAGCACCGCTATCTGATCGACGAGCGCTTTCGTGAGGACCTGCGGGTGCGCAGCCTGTTCATGGAAATCCTGCGTCAGCCTGAAGGCATCACCCACGCACTGCGCCGCATGCATGGCCACGGCATCCTCGGCCGCTACATCCCCGCCTTCGCCGAGATCACCGGGCGGATGCAGTACGACCTGTTTCATGTCTATACCGTCGACACCCACACCTTGATGGTTGTGAGAAATCTGCGCCGGTTAGCCATGCCAGAGCACCGGGGAGAGTTCCCACTACTCAGCCAGATCCACGGGCGCATCCCCAAACCGGAGCTGCTCTACCTGGCCGGTCTGTTTCACGACATCGCCAAGGGCCGCGGTGGCGACCACTCCGAACTCGGTGCGGAAGATGCCTACGCGTTCTGTCTGCAGCACGGGCTGTCACGCTATGACTGCCGCTTTGTCGCCTGGCTCGTGCGCAAGCACCTGCTGATGTCGATGACCGCACAGCGCCGTGATATCAGCGACCCAGCGGTGATCAACGAGTTCGCTGCCGAGGCGGGCGACCTGACGCATCTTGATTACCTGTACTTACTGACGGTGGCCGATATCCGGGCAACCGACCCCAAACTCTGGAACAGCTGGCGCGAGGCCTTGCTCCTCGAGCTCTACCGCCGGGCAAGCCGGGCCCTGCGCCGTGGGCTGGGTGCCCCGGTTGATGAAGAAGAGCTGGTCAGTGAAGCACAAACCCGCGCCCGCGATCTATTGCGCGACCAGGGCCTGCATCACATGACCGTGCGCTCTATCTGGCGGCACTTCACGCCCGAGTATTTCCTGCGCTACACCGCCGACGAGGTCGCCTGGCACACCGCCGCCATCCATTCCGCCGGCAGTGCCGCCCATGTCCCGCTGATTTTGATTGACCCGCAAACCCGTCGCGGTGGTACCGAAGTCTTTATCTACACCCGCGATCGCGACAACATCTTTGCCCTGGCGGTCTCGGCGATGGATCAGCTCGGTCTGGATATTCAGGACGCGCGCATCATTACCACCACCAATGGCTATACCCTCGACAGCTTTCTCGTGCTCGAAGAAACGGATCAGGGCCTCGAGCGTGACGCCCGGACAGCCATGATCCGCGAGACGCTCACCGAGGTCCTTGGCGAGACCCGAAAGCCACCAGAGCCCGGGCACCGCGGCCTGCCGCGACGCCTACGCCACTTCAACACGCCAACCCAGGTCGATTTCAGCGAGGACACGGGTAACGGGCGCACCGCGGTCGAGCTCATTACCGGCGATCAGCCGGGCCTGCTTGCCCGCGTGGGCAGCGTATTCGCGCGCCACAGCCTGCGGGTGCAAAACGCCAAGATCGCCACCATTGGCGAGCGCGCCGAGGATGTGTTCTTTCTGACCGATGCCGATAACGCGCCGCTGACACCAGCGCTGCGCCAGCAACTGCGCAGTGAACTCCTCGAGCTGTTTGAGGGCGATAGCGACATTATGCGCCGCGGAGATGGGGTTTAGCATGAGCCATCACAGCCACCCCGGCCTTGCGCGCCTGCAACCCTATCCGTTCCAACGCCTCCGGGCGTTGCTGGAGGGCGTCGAACCCCCTGCCGGGGTTACGCCTGTTCCGCTGTCGATTGGTGAGCCCAAGCACCCCGCCCCTGATTTCATCGCCGAGACCCTGCGCCAGGCCATCGACTCGAGCATCGGCCGCTACCCGGCAACCCTGGGTAGTGCGTCACTGCGCGAAGGCATCGCCGAGTGGCTCACCCGGCGCTTTAATCTGCCATCGGGCGGCATGGATCCCACCACGCAGGTGCTCCCGGCCGCCGGTACACGCGAGGCCCTGTTCGCCGTTACCCAGGCCCTGATCGACCCGGCTCAACGCCCGGGCGTGATCATGCCCAATCCGTTCTATCAGATCTATGAAGGCGCCGCCCTCCTCGCCGGGGCCGAGCCGATCTACCTGAACACCGATCACGCTTCGGATGAACTGCCCGACATTGACCGGATTGATGCAGCCACCTGGCGCCGCTGTGGCCTGATTTATCTGTGTAGCCCCGGCAATCCCAGCGGGCGCGTACTCCCGCAAAGCTTCTGGGCCCGCCTTTTCGAGCTGCAGGACACCCACGGCTTCCTCATCGCGGCCGACGAATGCTATAGCGAGCTCTACCGGGATGAAGCCGCGCCACCGCTGGGCCTGCTGGCCGCCTGTCAGGCTGCCGGACGACCCGATTACAGCGGCTGTCTCGTTTTTCACAGTCTGTCCAAGCGCTCTAATGTTCCGGGCTTGCGCTCGGGGTTCATCGCCGGTGACGCACAACTCATTCGTGACTTCACGGCCTACCGAACCTACCAGGGCTGCGCGCTGCCGCTACACACCCAGCAGGCGAGCCTCATGGCCTGGCAGGACGAGGCCCACGTGCGGGACAACCGGGCGGCTTATCGAGCGAAGTTCGAAATCGCCAGCCGCTTGTTGCAGGACGTCGTCCCCTATCGCGAGCCCGAGGCCGGTTTTTATCTCTGGTTACCCGTGCCCCGTGGCAACGACGAAGCATTTGCCCGCGATCTCTACGCGGCCACGGGCGTCACGGTTCTGCCCGGGCGTTATCTCTCGCGGCCCACCGCCGCGGGTGACCCGGGGGCGGGCCGAGTTCGCCTGGCGCTGGTGGCAGAGACAGGCATCTGCGAGGATGCCCTCGGGCGCATTCGCCAATTCATTGAACAGACCGACTGACGGAGACCCCCCATGGCCGCGATCCAGAGCATTATTGAGACCGCCTTTGAGCAACGCGACGAACTAACCCCCGAGAGCGCCCCGACGGAGGTTCGTGAAGCGGTCGAACAGGCCCTCGGTCAGCTTGATCGCGGTGATGCACGGGTCGCTGAAAAGGTGAACGGCCAGTGGCAGGTCAACCAGTGGCTCAAAAAAGCCGTGCTCCTGTCCTTCCGGCTGCAGCCCAATACGCGGATACGCGGCGGCGCGACCGATTACTACGACAAGGTCCCGCTCAAGTACGCCGACTACAACAGTGCCGATTTCGCAGTGGACGGCGTGCGTGTGGTGCCACCGGCGGCAGCCCGGCGTGGCGCGCACATTGCTGCCGGTGTTGTCTTAATGCCCTCGTACGTCAACATTGGCGCGTATGTCGATACCGGCACCATGGTGGACACCTGGGCCACCGTTGGCTCCTGTGCCCAGATTGGCCGCAACGTGCACCTGTCGGGTGGTGTGGGCATTGGTGGCGTGCTGGAGCCCTTGCAGGCCAATCCCACCATTATCGAAGACAACTGCTTCATCGGCGCCCGCTCCGAGATTGTCGAGGGCGTGATTGTCGGCGAGGGTGCGGTGATCTCCATGGGCGTGTACATCGGCCAGAGCACCAAGATCTATAACCGCGAGACGGGCGAAGTCACGTTTGGCGAGGTGCCGCCGGGTGCCGTGGTTGTCTCCGGTAGCCTACCCGCGGCTGATGGCAGCCACAGCCTCTACTGCGCGGTGATCATCAAGCAGGTGGACGCCAAAACGCGCGCCAAGGTCGGGATCAACGAGCTGCTGCGCCCCTGATCATGCACGGCCAACCGCTCGCCCTTGCCGAGGCGCTGATCGCCCGGCCCTCCATCACGCCAGACGATGCCGGCTGCCAGGCCCTGCTCGCCGAGCGCCTGGCGGCCCTCGGCTTTGCCCTCCATTCACTGCCTCAGGGTGAGGTGAGTAACCTGCTGGCGTTGCGCTCACCCGACAGCGCCGGGGCCACGGATTCCAGCACACCGCTGCTGCTTTTTCTGGGCCACACCGATGTCGTGCCCACCGGCCCGGTAGAGGCCTGGCAGAGCGAACCGTTTACACCAAGCATTCGCGACGGCCGCCTCTACGGCCGTGGTGCGGCCGATATGAAAGGCAGTGTGGCGGCGTGGGTAACGGCCTGTGAACGGCTGCTTGAGTCAGAGGCCCTGGGTGGCCTGCGCCTGGGGATCCTTCTGACCAGTGACGAAGAGGGCCCGGCAAACGATGGCATTCGTGCGATCGCCCCAACACTCACGGGGCTGACGGGGCCAATCGATTGGTGCCTGGTCGGCGAGCCCAGCAGCGAGCACACTCTCGGCGATACCATCCGCATTGGTCGGCGGGGGTCACTCAGCGGCACCGTGACCGTCACCGGCCGCCAGGGTCATGTTGCCTACCCGGCACTCGCCGATAATTCGCTGCATCGACTGACCGCTCTCCTCGCCGAGCTTGTCGCAGAAGAATGGGATCATGGCACCCCGGCCTTTCCCCCAACAACACTGCAGGTCACCGACATCGACGCAGATACGGATGCGAGCAATGTCATCCCCGGCGAGTCGAGTGCACGGTTCAACCTGCGCTTCTCGCCCGCCTCTACAGCGACCGAGCTGCAGGCCCGCATCACCGACATCGTGCATCGACATGCCCCCGGCGCCCGCATCGACTGGCACCTCTCAGCGGAGCCCTTCTCCAGCGAGCCAGGCGCCCTGCGCGAGGCCATCACCACGTGTGTTGAAGCACAGCTCGGCCTGACGCCCCAGGGCAATACGGCGGGTGGCACGTCTGATGGACGGTTTATCGCGCCCCTTGGCGCTGAGGTGGTGGAGATCGGCCCGGTGAATGCCAGTATCCACCAGGTCGACGAATCCATCGACATCGCAGAACTGGAGGCCCTGAGCGAGCTTTACGAAGCGATTATTCGCCGCCTTGCGGCGAGCCCGAGCGCTCAGCTGCGCTGATCAATCGCCGTGCTGCGGCGCATCCACTGTGCCAGGCCCCCTCAATCCGGCCATCCGACACCCAGTCGCCCGCACACAGGATGTCCTCATGCTCAAGATAGCCGTCCGCTGCCTTGAGCGCGCCCCGTGCGCGTGCAAAGCGCCAGCGGTGAGCGACGCGCTCGGCAATCGCCGGTGGGCGTCGCAACAGATCACCAAAGGCCTGGGCAAGGAATTCACTCACCGCCTCCGGCGACCACTCAATGTTCGCCTCACTCCAGGCGGCCGTCGCGTGCAGTATCCAGATCTCAGGCAAATGCGGGCGATCCGGGCGTGAGCCGGCACGTGCCACCCATCCCAGCGGCCCACTGCTCGGGAAACCGGCGTCAAAATCAACCTCAAGTGGACGCTCCAGCACCAGACCGACCGACCAGCATGGCTGCATGTGAGCGGCAGCCGCCTCCGTTGCTAGCCGCGGACTCGGCTCTGCCAGCAAGGATTGACTCTGGGGCGCCGGGGCGGTCAGGAGCACCTGATCAAACTCCCCCAGCGTTTCGCCCGTGCGCTCTCGCAAGACCCACCCGGTGAGCTCCCGAGTGATTTCACTGACCTGTACCTCGGTGTGCAGATCAAGCCCATCGCTCAAGTGTTTGGCCAGGGATGACATCCGCGGCACCCCCACCAGACGGGTCTCGGGCCGCGCGGGCTGTCGCTCAGGCAGGACGACCGGTGTCACTGACCAGGGCAGAACAACGCCTGCAGCTTGCCATTCGGCCACAACCGCCTGGAACGCGGGGTCCCGCGCGGTGAAATACTGTGCCCCCAGATCGATCGAACCGTGCTCAGTGCGCTTGCTGACGGTCCGCCCGCCCGGGCCCCGGCCTTTGTCATACACGACCGCCTCGATGCCGGCGGCCTGCAGCGTACGCGCTGCCGCGAGTCCCGCGATGCCGGCGCCGATAATCGCTATGCGCATGACGGTCTCTCTATCGGTCGAATCCGCTCAGGCGCTCAACCCAAGCACGTCTTCCATGTCGAAGCGCCCCGCGGACTGATGAACCAGCCAACCCGCGGCCCGCAGGGCGCCACGCGCAAAAGTGTCCCGGCTTGATGCCCGATGGGTCAGTTCGATGCGCTCGCCCTGGCCCGCCAGCATCACGGTGTGTTCGCCCACGATATCGCCGCCCCGCAAAGTCTGAAAACCAATCGCACCCACCGGTCTTTCACCGGTGATTCCGTCTCGACTGCGCACCGACTGCTCCGTCAGGTTGACGCCACGGGCCGCCGCTACCGCCTCGCCCAAGGCAAGGGCCGTGCCGGACGGCGCATCTTTCTTCAGCCGATGATGCGCCTCTAGTATCTCGACATCATAATCATCGCCAAGTGCCCCGGCGGCCAGCTCGGCGAGGCGGCGCATCAGTGTTACACCGCTGCTGTAGTTTGCCGCCTGGACAATCGGAATATGTGAAGCCGCGCCATCGAGCGCCGCCTCCGCCTCGGCATCCAACCCCGTGGTACCGATGACAATGGGGGTGCCAGCGCTGACAGCCGCCTGCAAGTTGTCCTCAAACGCCGCAGGCAGTGTGAAGTCGATGAGCACATCAACCGCTGCCGCCGCCGCCGCGAGATCATCCGTCAGCGCGATATCCAGTGCGCCAACGCCCGCGAGCACCCCAGCATCGCCGTCCAGCTCAGCATGCCCTGGCCGCAACGTCGCCGCCCCCAGGGTCAAGCCCTGTTCGTCTGCCAGCGCAGCAACAAGCGCACGGCCCATGCGCCCCCCGGCCCCGAGAATTCCCACGGTGGTCATATCAGAACTTCATCCCTTCAAAGAACTTCTTCACCGAATCCAGCCAGGAGCTACCCCGCGGGTTATGGTGCTCACCGCCATCTTCCAGTGTCTCGGCGAGCTCTTCGAGCAATTCCTTCTGCCGTCCGGTGAGATTCACCGGCGTCTCGACACTCACCCGGCACAGCAAATCGCCCTGGGCACCCCCCCGCACGGGCTTCACACCCTTGCCACGGATCCGAAAGACCTTACCGGACTGCGTGCCACTCGGCACCCTGAGCGTCACCCGCCCATCCAGCGTCGGCACCTCGATTTCGCCACCCAGTGCCGCTGTCGTGAACGCGAGCGGGATTTCGCAACGCAGATCAGACCCGTCACGCGTGAAGATGGGGTGAGGCTTAACAGCCACCTCGACGTACAGATCACCGGCGGGGCCACCCTGCTCACCTGGCTCCCCTTCGCCACTCAGCCGGATTCGGTCACCGGTATCCACACCCGCCGGAATGCGAACGTTGAGCGTTTTCTGATCGGGGACAGTGCCATTGCCGCCGCACTGCACGCAGGGATCAGCGATGACCTCCCCGGTGCCGCTGCAGCGCGGGCACGTTTGCTGGATCGAGAAAAATCCCTGCTGGACGCGTACATCACCATGCCCATGACAGGTTGGGCAGGTCTCCGGTGTGCTGCCGGGTGCGGCGCCACTTCCATCGCACGCCTCACAGCGCACCTGCGTCGGAATGCGGATATCCCGCTCAACGCCCTCGACCGCCTCCTCCAGGGAGATCTCCATACGATAGCGCAGGTCCGCTCCGCGAAAGGCCCGGCCGCCCCCGCCGCGGCCACCACCAAAGATATCGCCAAAAACATCCGAGAAGATGTCGGAGAAGTCTGCGCCGCCGCCACCAAAGCCGCCGCGACCGCCACCACCGGCACTCGGATCCACGCCGGCATGCCCGAACTGGTCATAGGCCGCGCGCTTTTGCCCGTCGCTGAGCACCTCGTAGGCCTCTTTGGCCTCTTTAAAGCGGACTTCCGCGTCCGTATCCCCCGTGTTGCGATCGGGGTGATACTTCATTGCCAGGCGTCGATACGCCTTTTTGATATCGCTCTCAGAGGCGTTCTGGGATACCCCGAGGATCTCGTAATAGTCGCGTTTCGCCATGGTGCCCGTACTGTTCGAATTGGTTGCAGGTTAACCGGCGCGGCCGCAACGGCAAAGGCGCAGCGACCAGCCACACCGTCACTCGGTGGGTAGCCCACTGCGCCCTGCCTGGCGAAGCCCGCTTCGCCGGCCGCGGTTACTTCTTGTCGTCGTCCTTCACTTCCTCGAACTCGGCGTCGACCACATCGTCCTGATTGGCAGACTCACCCTCACCCGAGGCCTGCGCGCCATCGCCCGCGCCATCGGCACCACCGGCATCCTGATAGAGCTTCTCGGCAAGCTTGCCAGAGGCCTCCGCCAGTGCCTGCGTCTTGGTCTCGATGGTGTCCTTGTCGCCATCCTTCATGGCTTCCTCAACCTCGCCGATGGCGTCTTCAACGGCCTTCTTCTCCTCGTCAGAAGCCTTGTCACCGACCTCCTCGAGGCTCTTGCGCGCCGCATGAATCAGGTTATCCGCCTGGTTACGCGCCTCGACAAGCTCACGGGCCTTGCGGTCCTCCTCGGCGTGCGACTCGGCGTCGGTGACCATCCGCTCGATCTCGTCCTCGGATAGGCCACTGGAGGCACGAATCTGAATCGACTGCTCCTTGCCGGTGCCCTTGTCACGGGCCGTGACATGCAGAATGCCGTTGGCGTCGATATCAAAGGTGACCTCCACCTGCGGCACGCCCCGCGGTGCGGGCGGAATGTCCGACAGATCAAACTTGCCAAGCGACTTGTTATCCGCCGCCATCTCACGCTCACCCTGGAGCACATGCACGGTCACCGCGCTCTGATTGTCCTCAGCCGTCGAGAAGACCTGATTCGCCTTGGTCGGAATCGTGGTGTTCTTCTCGATCAGCTTGGTCATCACGCCACCGAGCGTCTCGATGCCCAGCGACAGCGGGGTCACGTCGAGGAGCAGCACGTCCTTGACGTCGCCACCCAGCACACCGCCCTGAATTGCGGCGCCAATCGCCACCGCTTCGTCGGGGTTCACATCCCGGCGCGGCTCTTTGCCAAAGAAGTCCTTCACCGCCTCCTGGACCTTGGGCATGCGGGTCTGACCACCCACCAGAATGACCTCGTCAACCTCGCTTGCCTTGAGCCCGGCGTCATTCAACGCGACCTCGCAGGGCTTGATCGTGCGACTCACCAGGTTCTCAACCAGGCTCTCGAGCTTCGCCCGCGTCAGCTTCAGGTTCAGATGCTTCGGCCCGGTCTGATCCGCCGTGATATACGGCAGGTTGACCTCGGTCTGCTGGGCGGAGGACAGCTCAATCTTGGCTTTCTCAGCCGCCTCTTTCAGTCGCTGCAGGGCAAGCCGGTCACTCGACAGATCAATGCCCTGGTCTTTCTTGAACTCAGCAACGAGATAATCAATCACTGCGCGGTCAAAGTCCTCACCGCCAAGGAAGGTGTCACCGTTGGTGGAAAGCACCTCGAACTGATGCTCACCCTCAACCTCGGCAATTTCGATGATCGACACGTCAAACGTGCCGCCACCAAGGTCGTAGACCGCCACCTTGCGATCACCACCCTTTTTGTCGAGACCATAGGCGAGCGCGGCCGCCGTGGGCTCGTTGATGATGCGGTTGACCTCAAGGCCGGCAATCCGCCCGGCATCCTTGGTCGCCTGACGCTGTGAGTCGTTGAAGTACGCCGGCACCGTGATGACCGCCTCGGTCACCTCTTCACCCAGATAATCCTCGACGGTGCTCTTCATTTTCTGGAGCACGCGGGCCGAGATTTCCGGTGGCGCCATTTTCTTGTCGCGCACCTCCACCCAGGCGTCGCCGTTGTCCGCTTTGACAATGCTGTACGGCATTTCCTTGACGTCGCGCTGGACCACGTCTTCCTCGAACTTGCGCCCGATCAGCCGTTTGATGGCGTGCAGCGTGTTCTCCGGGTTGGTGACCGCCTGGCGCTTGGCGGCAGCCCCAACGAGCACCTCGCCATCTTCACTGAATGCCACGGTCGATGGCGTGGTCCGATCACCCTCGGCATTTTCGATAACCCGAGACGACCCCCCTTCCATGACGGCGACGCAGGAATTGGTCGTTCCCAGATCGATTCCGATGATCTTGCCCATGATTAATCGCTCCTCAAAAACAAATTCAGTTCATTGCCTGAAGTGTAGGCAGGGGCAGGATTTTTCAACCCTCGCCGCCGTTTTCTTCCGGTGCCTTGGCGACAATGACCATGGCTGGACGCAACAGTCGCTCGCCTAGGCGATAGCCCTTTTGCACAACATTCAGCACGGTATTCGGCTCAGCATCGGCGGCTGGCTGCGCCGCCATCGCCTCGTGACAGGCCGGATCAAATCGCTCGCCTTCCGGATTGATTTCCTCAATACGGAATTTCTCGAGGGCCTGGTTGAACATTCGCAGCGTTAGCTCCGAGCCCTCCGCAATCTGGGTGATATCCGCCCCTTCTGAGCGCGCGGTCTGAACACCCATTTCAAGGCTGTCCTTAACCGCGAGCAGCTCACCGGCGAGTTTCTCCAGCGATTGCTGCCGGGCCTGTGCAACGTCTTTTTCGGCGCGCCGGCGCAGATTCTCCATCTCAGCCCGCGCCCGCAGGAACTGATTCCAGTTCTCTTCGGCGCGCGCCTCGGCCTCGGCTAGGGCCGTCTCCGTATCCGGCTCGCCCTGCTCAGCCTGCTCGGCCGCTTCTGCCGGCTGCGCTTTAGCCTGCTCTGCGGCTTCTTCCTCGTCGTTCGACGAGTCCTTGCGCTTGTCGTCCTCGTTCATCGTGTTCTCCGAAAATTCAGTGCGTACCCGTCCCTGCCGGGTGATGTGGGGTTCAATGTCCGGTTTTCAAGGCATGCCCCAACAGTCGAGCCGTAACATCCACAATCGGGATCACCCGGTCATATTCCATGCGGGTTGGCCCGATCACGCCGAGGACGCCCAGCACTTCGTCATCCGTCTGATAGGTCGAAGTCACCAGACTCACGCCATCAAAGGCCCGGTAGCCGGACTCTTGGCCAATAAAGATCTGCACCCCGTCCGCGGAGAGCGAGCGATCGAGCAGATGCAGGATGTCGCGCTTGCGGCCGAACGCATCGAACAGCTCCTTGAGTTTCTCGACGCTCGAGAGCTCGGCGAAGGTCATCAGGTTGGTCTCACCCGCCATCACGAAATCGTCACGGGTCTCGTCCTGCTCGCTGAAGACCTCCCGGGCCACGGCAATGGCCGAGGTCATCAGTGTGTTCATGTGCTGCTGATCAGCTTGCATCGCCTCCAGCAAACCGCGGCGGACATCACCGATGCTCTTACCCGTGAACTCGGCACTCAGATAGTTCGAGACCTGCTGTAACTCCGCGGCGCTGTAATCGCGATCCGCCTCGATCACGCGGTTTTGCACTTCGTGGTCGTTGAGAACGAGGATCGCGAGAATGCGCCGCTCGCTCAGTGGCAAGAACTCGATGTGGCGAATCGCCCCGGCATCGCGCTTTGGCAGCATGACCACGCCTGCGAGATGAGTCAGGCCCGAGAGCAGATTCGAGGCGGAATCCACCAGGGAGTCGGTATCCTGCCCACCATCGAGGCGGATTCGCAGGCTCTCCGCGTCGAGCCCATGAGATGAGCGCACCTTCAGCAACGAATCCACAAAAAAGCGATAACCCCGATCTGTCGGGATACGGCCGGCCGAGGTGTGCGGTGACTGCACGTAGCCCGCATCCTCAAGATCCGCCATCACGTTGCGGATGGACGCCGCGCTCAGGTCCAACCCCGCGTCCCGTGTCAGTGCTCGGGATCCCACGGGCTGACCATCGCGGATATAGCGATGGACAAGCGCCCTCAGCAGGTGCTGGGCACGCTCGTTCAGCGGCGCCTCGGCCGATCGCTGAGCCATGTGAACCTCCGTGGATTTAGCACTCCCGTGGCTAGAGTGCCAAACGAAGCTAACAATGCCCTCCATGGCTGTCAATTTGCGGACAGCATGCTACTTTGGGCGCCATCCTGGAGGGGGGCCGCATGCAGCCGTTCCAACGCATTGCCATCACCGGCAAGCCCAATGACACCGCGGTTATCGACACCATCGGCCGGCTGGTTCGGCACCTGGAGTCCCGCGATCGCGCCGTACAGATCGACGCCGGCATGGGCACGCACTTGCCCGGCGTCCCGGCCCATGCACCGCTCGAGCAGCTGGTTGGCGACATTGACTTGCTCATCGTTGTGGGGGGCGACGGCACCCTTCTGCATGCCGCCCGGCGTATCGCGACCAACGACATCCCCGTCCTGGGGATCAACCGTGGCCGACTCGGCTTTCTGGTCGATGTCTCTCCTGACCGATTTGACGAGATCGACGCTGTACTCGATGGCAGCGCCATTGTGGACGAGCGCCTGATGCTTGAGGCACGCATCGTCCACGAAGGCGAGATTGTTGCCCGTTCACTCGCCCTCAACGAGGTAGTACTTCAGAAGTGGAACACCTCTCGGATGATCGAGTTCGAGACCTGGATTGATGACGAGCCGTGTAACCGCCATCGCTCCGATGGCTTGATCATTGCCACACCCACCGGCTCAACCGCCTACGCCATGTCCGGCGGCGGGCCCGTCATGCATCCGGGGATCAACGCCCTCGCCCTTGTCCCCATCTGCCCTCATACACTCAGCAATCGGCCCTTGGTGGTCAGTGCGGACAGTCGGGTTCAGGTCCGCCTCGAACAGGCGGCGATCGAGCACGTGCATGTGAGCTGCGACAGCCAGGCGGATTTGGGCCTGACTGAAAGCGGCTGGGTTGAAATTGCCGCTTCCCCTCACCGTTTGCGACTTGTGCACCCACCCGGACACCGTTATTTCGATATCCTCAGGGCGAAGCTGCGCTGGGGAGACACCACACCACCATGCTGAACGAGATCGGGATCCGCGACTTCGCCATCATCGAGCGTCTGGAACTGTCACTGTCCAACGGCCTGAGCGTGCTCACCGGCGAGACCGGGGCGGGCAAATCCATCCTGCTGGATGCCCTCGGCCTGTGCCTGGGTGACCGGGCTGATACCAACATGGTGCCCCCGCATGCCGAGCGCAGTGAGATTCATGCCGGCTTTGACGTCAGTGACGCGCCGCGGGCAAGGGACTGGCTAGAAGCTGAGGACCTGGCAGAGGACGGCGAATGCCTGCTGCGCCGCGTCATTCACAGCAATGGACGCTCTCAGGCCTGGATTAATGGCCGCCCCGCAACCCGGGCACAGCTCGAAGCGCTGGGTCAGCGGCTGGTGGGTATTCACGGCCAGCATGCCCACCAGGCCCTGGCCCGCGCCGAAGTGCAGCGAAGAACCCTTGATGGCTACGCCGCCCATCCCAGCCTGCTCGAGCCTGTCGCTACACTGCACGGCCAGTGGCGGGCGATCGTCAGCGAGCGCGCCGAACTGGCGGGGGGCAGCGACGATCACCAGGACCGCATTGCCCTGCTGCGCTATCAGCTGGAAGAGCTGGACGCCGCGGCGATCAGTGAAGCGGCCTTTGCCGAGCTCGAGCGTGAGCAACGGCGCCTGGCTGGAGCTGAGCAGATCCTGGGGGCCTGTCAGCGCAGTCTCGACTGGCTGTATGACGGCGACAACGCCGCGCAAAGCTTGTTAGCCGCTGCCGAGCGCGAGCTCGCCGAGCATCTGGATACCGATGCCGCCCTTGGTGAGGCGACTGAGCTTTTCGCCACAGCCCAGGTCCAGCTCCAGGAAGGCTGCCAGACCCTGCGGCATTTTGCTGATCATCTGGAAATGGACCCGGCCCGGCTTGCGGAAGTGGAACACCAGCTCAGCACCCTGCACGACCTGGCCCGCAAGCATCACGTCGAGCCGGAACACCTGGCCGAACACGCCGAACAGCTTCGTGGCGAACTCGAACGACTGGAATCTGCAGACCAACGTTTGATCGAGCTTGCCGAGGCGCAAGCACAAACCGAAAAAGCCTATCGCGAGGCCGCCGAGCAGTTGACGGCGTCCCGTCAGAGCGCCGCCGACGGGTTAATGGCCGAGGTCAACGCCACCCTTGCCGAACTGGGGATGCCTGGCGCAGCCTTGCTCATCCGCGTCGAGCCTGACCGCGAGGCCGAACCTGCCCGCCACGGCCAGGACCAAGTCCGCTTTGACGTGCGCACCAACCCCGATCAGCGCCCTGGGCCCCTGAACCGCATCGCCTCGGGTGGTGAGCTCTCACGCATCGGCCTCGCGCTGGAAGTAGCCACCGCACACACCGCTGAGCTCCCCTGCCTGATTTTTGACGAGGCCGATGCCGGTATCGGCGGCGCGGTGGCCGAGGTCGTCGGGCGTAAGCTGCGTGCCCTTTCCGAGCACCATCAAGTGCTCTGCATCACGCATCTACCCCAAGTCGCCTCCCAGGGCCGCCATCAATTACAGGTGGAAAAATCGCAAGACGCTGAAGGGCGCACGACCACGCAGGTGCGTCATCTTGCTGATAGCGAGCGAACCGAGGAGATCGCCCGCATGCTGGGCGGGGTCGAGATCACGGATCAGACCCTCAGCCATGCGCGGGAGATGCTGGAGCGCGCGGGCTAAGTCAGCTCGAGGCCTCAGCCAGGCGCTGCTGGCGGGCGGCTTTGGCACATTCCGGGCAACGGCCGTAGAGAATCAGCGAATCACTCATCAACTCATAACCCGCCACCGCGGCCACATCGGCCTGGCGCTGCTCGATAATCCGGTCCTTGAACTCCTCTACCCGGCCGCAATCCACGCAGACGAGGTGGTCATGCTGGATACCGGAATTCAGCTCGAAAACCGCCCGATCCCCATCGAAGTTGTGGCTGATGACGATGCCGGCCTCTGCGAACTGCGTTAATACCCGATACACCGTCGCAAGCCCGATATCCTCGCCGGCCTCGTGCAAGCGCTGATACACCTCCTCAGCAGACAGATGCTCCCGCGCCCGGCCCGCCAACATGCGCAGGATACGGAGGCGCGGCATCGTGACTTTCAGTCCGGCGCGGCGCAGTTCGTCCGACTCCTGACTAATCTCCCAGGGGACGTGCCCAGGTCGCGTTGGCTGAGTTACCATGCATGCTCCTGTAACCGGTTCGAGGCGGCCTGTTTACAATGATTCCAGTATACACCGGCGTGCGCGCAGCAACATTGCTTTTGATCATGGCCAGTCTGGTTGGCTGTGCGGGCACCATCGATCGCCTGCCGATCGTCTACAAACCTGAGCTGCGTCAGGGCACAGCCATCACCGAAGCTGCTGTCGAGCAACTTGAGGCCGGCATGTCGCCGCGTCAGGTGAGATTTTTGCTGGGCCCGCCCACGATTGAGGATCCTTTCAGCGAAGGCCGGTGGGATTATCTGTACGAGGTGGAACCACGCAGCAGCGATCTTGAGCCTGTCTCTCGACGGCTCACCGTTTACTTTGACAACGAGCAGGTAGTCGCTGCCGAGGGCAGCTTCATCGAAGACGGGCATCCGCTGCACAACAGCCGATAAGCCGACCATTTGCTAGCGCCTGTCGCGCTGCGCCTTGGCCCGCGCCCGCCGCTGGGCCTTCGGATCAACCTGTAAAGGCCGGTAAATCTCCACCCGGTCGTTCTCAGCCAAGGGTGTCTCAAGCGGCACGATTCGCGAGAAAACCCCCACCGACTGGCGTGTGAGATCAATCTCTGGACACGCCTCGAGAAGACCCGAGGCGATGATGGCCGCTTCCACGCTCGTCCCCTCCGCAACCTCGACCGCCACGAGATGCTGGGTATCCGGCCGGGCATAGGCCACTTCCACACGCATGGCGCCGCTGACTACCCGCGGCCGTAGACGGTATTGGCCCGTCGCACAAACGAATCGACCAATGTGCCTGCCACTTGCGTGAAGACCCGGCCGAACGCGGCGCCAAGCAGCCGGCTCGAGAACTCGAACTCAAGATCCACCGAGACTTTACAACCACCATGACCCAGCGGCTGGAAACGCCAGAACCCCTCAAGCTGACGAAATGGCCCCTCCACCAGACGGATCTCGATCATCTTGCCGGGCTGGCGGCGGTTGCGCGTCACAAAGGATTTCTCAAAGCCTGCCTTGGAGAACAACAGCTCGCCACAGACCATGTCCTCGTTGCGCTCGATCTCGCGCGAGCGCTTCACCCACGGCAGGAACTCCTGGTAACTGCGAACATCGTCGACCAGGTCAAACATCTCTTCGGCCGAGTGTCGGACCAGGGCTGATCGTGAGACCGTGGTCATGTGGCAGTCAGGCTCCATGGCAAAACAATGACAACGGCCAAGATTACCAGAGAGTTGCCCTGCGCTCATGGCTGTTAGAATGCCGCAGTGAGCAAGAAAGCCGGCAAAAAGAAACACACAGGCGATAGCGCGAGCATTGCGATTAACCGCAAGGCCCGCTTCGAGTTTTTCGTAGAAGAGCGCTTCGAGGCAGGACTCGTCCTGCATGGCTGGGAGGTCAAGAGCCTTCGGGCTGGTCGGATTAACCTCTCAGAGGCGTACGTCATCTTGCGCAATGGCGAGGCGTACATCATTGGCTGCAGCATTCCACCGTTGCCAACGGCCTCCACACACGTCAACCCGGACCCCACCCGCACCCGCAAACTGCTCTTACACCAGAGCGAGCTTGCCAAACTGGTGGGCGCCACCGAGCAGCGTGGCTACACCATCGTGCCGCTTGACCTGCACTGGTCACGGGGCAAGGCCAAGCTCAGCATCGGGCTCGCGAAAGGCAAGAAGCAGCACGACAAGCGCGCTGATAAAAAAGAGCGCGACTGGCAGCGTGAGCGGGCCCGCATCATGAAGCACGAGGTCTAGACTTCTCGCGGATCCTGAACGGGTATATTCTGTCTATTCACGTACTGGGGACGACATGGCTTCGACGCAGGTCGCGAAACTCCAGGTGCATGCCGAGGATGTCACTCAACCTCGTTAATCATGTGACAAAAAAGATAGTTGCCAACGACGACAACTACGCACTCGCGGCCTAAACACCCGTGAGCTGTCCGCACCTCATCGCCTGTGGTGGGTGTTAGGACAGGCATATTACACAGGCTAGCCCAGCGGGGAGCCCGGACTCGCTCGGCGAAACATAACGGGATCGTGGTTGCTGCACCCTGGCCGTTGGGTTGGTGACCACTAAAAATAAAAACGGCGCTAAGCATGTAGACCCTGGGGCGGAGGTCCTTCGGACGCGGGTTCGATTCCCGCCGTCTCCACCAACACCCCTTAAACCCCGCCCTGGCGGGGTTTTTTTATGTCTGTACTCGGGTTACAGCACCTCCTCGGAGGTCTGGGCAAGGCGCGAGCGCTCGACAGTGCGGAGCGTGACATGACCCGCATGCGGCCAGAAGAGGAATCGCTCGACCAGATAGGCCAGTCCGCAGGTCGACGGGGTGAGATACGGTGTATCAATCTGGCCAACATTGCCCATAAAGATCAATTTGGTATTACGCCCAGCCCGCGTTGCCAAGCTCTTGACCTGCCGAGGCGTGAGATTCTGCGCCTCATCAATGATTAACAGGGTATCGGTGAACGTCCGCCCGCGCATGAATCCCATCGATCGCATCTGCACGCGGGATTCAAGAAAATGCCGAGCGGCGGTTGAGACATTCTCGTCCTGAACGCGCAGCAGTTCGTTGAGGTTATCCTGAAAGGCGCCCATCCATGGGTTCATCTTCTCCTCTTCCGTGCCAGGCAAAAAACCGATCTCCTCACCCATCGGTGTGGTCTCTCGAGTAATCACCACCCGCTCGAACGCCCGCTCGTCAAAAACCAGCGATAAGGCAGCCGCCATCACGATGAACGTCTTCCCCGTGCCAGCGGCACCCGCAAGACTCACCAGATCAATGGTGTCATCCATGAGCAGGTTCATCGCAAAGTTCTGATGGGCATCCCGTGCATTCACGCCCCAGAGATTGCGGCCGTTTCGGTAGCTCGAGCAGGTCTCAACCTCGGCTTCACGGTCATCATGGCGCCGGACAATCGCCTCAAACCCCTCGTCGTCACGAACCAGCATGCCCGGATGCCACTCAGCCACCGCATCGCCTCTTACCGCATAACGCGGACGCCCCGAGGCGCTCTCACCACCCAACTCATAGGCCTCGAGGTCACCCCAGACCCGACCCGTCCGCCAGACGCCATCGCTCATGGAGTCGCTGTCGCGCAGCACGCTGTCGTGGCGATAGTCCTCTACACGAAGATCAAGCGCAGCCGCCTTGACCTGCAAGTTGACGTCCTTGCTGATCACAATGGGCGTTGATGAGGAAGGCGCCTGCCCTGCGGCAATCGCCGCGGCCAGAATGAGATTATCCGGCGTGGCTTGATGGAATGTGTCGCTGTTCGACAGATCCGGTGTCGGCAGGAACCGCAGGGTTCCACCCACACCACTGGCCTTGTGGATAGGAATACCGGCATGAACCTCGGCCGGGCTATGCCCCTCGAGTAGCTGGCTCAGGTTTCGGGTGGCCTGCCGCGCCGAGCGGGCCGTGTCAGACCGACCGGTTTTCAGTCCGTCCAACTCTTCAAGAACGGTCATCGGGATAAGCACTTCGTGCTCGTCAAATTTCAGAACGGCGGCGGGGTCATGGATGAGGACGTTGGTGTCAAGGATGTAGGAACGTCGGGCACTCGCATTGAGTGGCTGAATCATGGTCGGCACTCCGTTATAAGGGTCCGTTTCAAAACCATTTCCAGCCTATGGCGGAAATGCGACAGCCTTATTGCGGTATCACCGGGCCCGTCAACTTAGACGCGATAGCGCGTCTGCCACATGCACGCCCGAGAGCAAGGCACTCTCGCAACTGCCCATCCGGGCCGCTGTGCTGATGTAATCACCGCAGAAGGCGACCCGAGCGTCCGGGCAGACCGACAGCGCCGCCGGCAACGGCTCACCCTCGGGAAACGCGTTACCCCACCGGTGCAGTAACGGCCCGAACGCGCACTGCGATCGCTCAATCGCAGGCAGCCCCGGAATCTCGGCAAGCGCTGCGAGCATCTCCTCAATGAGCCCATCCTCGCGGGTGGTGTCCGAAGCGGCATCGCCAACCCGCGCGGCACTCGATGACGACCCGTGAACCCCGGCATTGTCCCGGGCATAGGCGGTTGTCGAGTGCAAAACAATCGCACAACCCGAGTCACCACAGGGCTGTATCGACACCTTTGCGAGCACACTATGGCCCTCGATGAGGCCATCATTAAAGCCGAGACGCTGCCAGTGCGCGGCGGCCTCGCCCGTGCAGTAGAACAACACGGTCAGTACCGGGGCCGCCGTTTGCTGCCCGATGCACTCAAGGGCCGCATCCAGGCGGGGATCCTCCAGCGCTGATGTGGCTTGAACCAGCGGCGCTTCACCGCCAAACGTGTCCGACCAGCGCGGGTGCGCCACACCGCTCCCAGCGACGACCAGCCAGTCCGCCCGTCCCACCTCGTCCTGGCTCTTGTCCGTCAGCACCCACGGCGCCCCCTCATCCTCACCGCGGGCCAGGCCTCTGACCATCGTTGAATACGCGGACACGATCGGTGAGAGAACGGTGTTATCGCGATCTCGTAGAAGCCTGTCAGCGAACTCCGCCATCTCGCCATTGCCCCCGGTGATTAACGCTTCGCCGTTACCGGCCTCGCGCGGGCGGAGCTCGCCCGTTTTGCCATCAATCAACACGCGGTCACCGAGATAAGGGGCAACGGCGTCGCCGAGCGAGGACAATACGGCCAACCCCTCCGGCGTGGAGATGTCCGCATAGGGCGCACCATGATTGATCCGCAGTTCGGGAATCGCGCGTGTTTTTCGGGTGGAGGCGCGTCCGCCAGGGCCCCGGCCAATCTCATAGAGCGTGACGCGACTCAGTGCCTCTGGCATTGACAATGCCAGCCCTCTCGCCGCGGAGGCACCGGCAATGCCACTGCCAATGATGGCGACACTGAGGCCATCGCGATTATGGGGGCCGTTCGAGGAAAGCGACATGGACTGGGCTCGCTGCAAATCAATCCTGCATGCTAGCTGACCTCGACCGCTAAAACGAAGGCTTCAACTGGTCAGTCTGCGGGAACCGCCTCCAACTCGCCTGTACTGACGTTGTACACAAAGCCACTGATCGCCTGGCCATTGGGGAGATACGGGACGGCTTTCAATCGGCGGATCGACTGACGGACATCTTCGTAAGGGTCATCAAAGGCATCCAGCGCGAAGGCCGGCCGATGCCCGGTCTCTTTCTCGACCTCAGCTTTCACGGCATCATCCTTGAACGTGACCATGCCGCAGTCGGTGTGGTGAATCAGGACAATCTCGGTGGTGCCGAGCAGCCGCTGAGAGATCAGCAGTGAGCGAACGACGTCGTCCGTGACCACGCCACCTGCATTCCGAATGACATGCGCTTCGCCAAGCCCGAGGCCAAGCAGACGATAAACATCCAGCCGCGCATCCATGCAGGCGACGATCGCAACCTGACGCCCAGGCGGCATGGGCAGATTACCCTGATCAAAGTCCCGGGCGTATGCGTGATTCGCTTCAACAAACTCATCGGCTCGACTCATGACGGTAAGCTCCTCGCTATCTTGATTGATGCGTGACCGTATCAGTCGGCGCGCTTTCTGATTAATACCGAGTTTTCATGACGTTAGTCGCAAAGGGCGCAAGCCTGCTAATGCGAGGCGCCGGTCCTGACGGCCCTACTGACCTTTCGTCCGCAGCGCGCCCCGACCGCCATCGACCGGAAATACCTGACCGGTGATCCAGCCCGCGTCAGGGCTCAGCAGAAATGCCGCTAACGCCGCGTGGTCGTCCGCTGCACCAACCCGCTTCAGCGGATGGGCCGCGGCGAGTGCCTCCGCCATTGGCTCGCTGGACAGGAGCTGACTGGCAATGCCTGTTTCGCTAATGCTCGGGGCAATGCAGTTGACCCGCACGTCCGGGGCCAGGTCGGTGGCCAGTGACCGCGCCAACGCTTCGACGCCCCCTTTGGCCGCAGAAATCACTGCGTGGTTACCAAAGCCCTGTTCGGCGGCAACCGTGGAGAACATCACGACACTGCCCTTCGCCTTTTTAAGCGCCGGCGCGGCGGCCTGCACCGCCAGTGCTGCGCCCACCGTATTCAGCCGGTAGCAATCGATCAGATCCGACGCGTTGATGCTCTTGAGCGGCTTTAACACGATATTCCCGATGCAGTAGGCGAGCCCAGCAAGCCCCTCCTCCGTCTGCGCCGCGTCGACCGCGGCCTTAATCGAATCGCTATCCATGACATCGCAACTGACCACGGTCCCGCCCGTTTCTTCAGCGAGCGATTCGATGCTCGATGGCTCGCGTGCCGATAGCGCCAGCGGATAACCCGCGGCCGCCAGGCGCCTCGCCAGCGCCTCACCGATCCCGCCGTGGGCGCCCATGATAAAAAACGGTGCAGTCATTACCTTGCTTCCTATTCGCGGATGTACCGGATCGGACACCGATAGCCCAGCGGAATTCACGCCAACGCAGGGCGATTCGATAGAATGGCGGGATGACTGAAGAACTGCACGAGTGGGCCCGATCCCTCGATACGCTGCTTGATCAGACCTGGAAGCGCCTGGCGCGCGGTGTCGCCGATCGGCGCGCCCCGGCTCGGCACCCGACGCTCGCCACGGTTGATCACGCCGGCCTGCCCCAGGCACGCACGGTCGTGCTGCGCAGCGCCGACCCGGACACCGGGCAACTCCGCATTTACACGGACCGCCATGCCGACAAGGTCGATGACGTGCAGGCTCACCCGTTTGCTGCCGTGCATGTCTGGGACAATGTCGCCCACCTGCAGATGCGCCTTGGCGCCGAGGTGGAGATCCTCACCGGCGAGACGCTAGCACCCGTGTGGACACAGCTCACCGACCACGCACGCAGCTGTTATGGCTTCCACCCGGCCTCAGGCGGCGCCATCGCTGATGGACTGGCTTACGAGAAATGGCCCGATCTCACCGCCTTCGCCGTGCTCGAGCTCACCATTAAGCACATGGACATCCTGCACCTGGGCTATCAGCACCGCCGTGCGCGCTACCACCGCGGCGATGGGTGGGCCGGGCAGTGGGTCGTGCCCTAGCGCGCTCGGCCTACTCAGCCGGCATCAGCGGCTGACTCTAATTTACATCGAAGCAGTGGGAACTCTCGGTAACTGCCCCGGTCGGGAGAAAAGTCACGTAGGATCAACGCTTGCGGGTTACACCCCTTTTTCACACACTGCATAGAGCGTTTTATATGTCTGAAGCCCAAGCCTTTGCCGCCCACTCCGAACAATCCGGCCTCGCACCGTTCACCCTGGAGCGCCGCGCGCTCCGCCCCGATGATGTCGCCATCGACATCGACTACTGCGGGGTTTGCCACACCGATATCCACTTCGCGCAGAACGACTGGGGCATGACGCAGTACCCTGTTGTTCCTGGCCATGAGATCGTGGGGCGAGTGTCAGCGGTCGGCGACGCGGTGACCGGCTTTAGGCCTGGCGATGTGGTCGGCGTGGGCTGCATGGTCGATGCCTGCCGGCAGTGCGAGCCCTGCCAGGAGGGCCTCGAGCAGTACTGCATCGAGGGCCCTACCCTCACCTACAACGGCCAGGATCGCCACGACCATTCCATCACCTTCGGCGGTTACTCCGAGGCCATCGTGGTGAGCGACCGGTTTGTGGTGAATATCCCCGAGCAGCTGGACCCGGCCGCCGCGGCACCCCTGCTTTGCGCCGGGATCACCACCTACTCGCCGTTGCGGCACTACGGTGTCAAGGCGGGCGACAAGGTTGGCGTGATCGGCATGGGTGGCCTTGGCCACATGGGCATCAAGTTCGCCAAGGCGCTGGGGGCGGAGGTGACCGTGTTCACCCGCTCCGAGAACAAGGTGGATGAGGCGAAGTCGCAGGGTGCTGAGCACGTCATCGTGTCTACCGACGAGGCCCAGATGGAAGCCGCGGCTGGCTCGTTTGACTTCATGCTCGACACCGTTCCGGTGCAGCACGACCTCAACCCCTACCTCGCGCTACTGCGCCATGATGGCACGCATATTCTGGTGGGGCTGGTGGAGCCCATCGAGCCCGCCCTGCACGCCGGCAGCCTGATCTTTGGCCGTCGCGTTCTGGCCGGGTCGCTTATTGGTGGCATGCCCGAGACGCAGGAAGTGCTGGATTTCTGCGCCAAGCACGACATCACCTGCGATGTGGAAATGCTCGATATTCACAACATCAATGCCGCCTACGAGCGCGTTAAGCAGGGTGATGTGAAATATCGGTTTGTCATCGATATGGCCACGCTGAAGGGCAATGGCTAAGGGATTTGGCAGTGAGGATGCGGCGCAGGACGAAATCGAAAGCGCCGTGAACGACGCCGTGCGGCGGGCGCAGAGCGCCCTGCCGCAGGGCGTCAGCCTGACTCACTGCGAAGCCTGTGACGCCCCGATCCCTGAAGGCCGGCAACAGGCCATGCCAGGTGTACGCCTATGCGTTGCCTGCCAGGAGGCTGAAGACCAGGCTCAGGCCCACACCAGCGGTTACAACCGCCGCGGCAGCAAGGACAGTCAGCTGCGCTAGCGGCTCAGGCCGGCTGCGGCTCCCGCCCGGCACCCCGCGCCTCGGCAATGAACTCCACCACCATATGCGGCACCGTCAGCGCCGCCAGGCCCACAAAGATCACCCGCAGCAGCACGGCATCCGCCGGCAGGCCAACCAGAAAGGGAATGGCCGCAATCGCCAGGGCGTACGTGGCCAACGTGGTTGGCGCAACCGCACGCAGCTTCTCTCCCCAGCTCTCAAGACCCAGGTCCCGAGACGCCACCTCAAGATGCCGCGGGCTGTGCAAAAAGCACCAGTAGGCGATGAAATACGCCAGCGGATGCAGGAGCCAGGCGCCAAGCACCAGCAGCAGAGGATCGCGCCAGTCGCTGAGCTGCCGAGTGGAATGCGTCACAAGCCCGGTTAACAACAACGCACCCCCGAGCGCCAGCGACCACGGCGCCGCCTGAACGATGAACCCCGGCTGCGTGCTGCCAAGCATTTCAAACAGCGGCACGACCACCTCGGGCTGAAACACCACCGGCAGCGAGACAATCCACAGCCCATAACCCGAGCCGCCGATTCGCCCGATGCGGGCCGCGACGTCATCACCGAAATGCACGGCTGAGTACAGTAAAAAGACGACCAGCGCGGCATCCGGCGCCTGCCACCACACCGCCAGCACCACAGCACTGAGCGCCATGTACGCTGCAAAAAAACCGCCAAGGCGCAGCGGGCTTTGCAGTGGCAGATACCGCTTCGCCACCGCCGTATCGAGACTGCCATGCGGCAGGCCCAGAAAAGCGGTTGCGACCCCGAGGACGGTATACAAAGGCCACTGCCCCGGCAGCAGAGAGACCCCCACGGCCAGCAACAGCCCGATCGGAAACAGCCAAAAGGCCGGCGGACGCTCAACGGTTTCCATGACGCATTCTCCCCAGGCAGTGAGTCACGATTGCATTGGCGCCAACATAGCAGGGGGTTGGGGGTTACGCCGCTCAAACCCGCGGCTTGCTTGATCCGGATCAGGTCTTGCGATCTGTGGCTCAGCGCATGGTGCAGAAAAGCGCAAGTCAGGATAGGATCGCGTGAATAATTTCAATAACGAGGAGGACACCATGAAAAAAACCACCCTTCTGGCGCTGATCAGTGCCGCACTCATGGCACTGACATCCGCCCAGGCGTTTGCGCAGTACAAGGATGAATACACGGTCTCGACCGTGCTCCCAACGCCCTTCCCCTGGGGTGAGGCCGCCGAGCGCTGGGCCGATCTGGTCGCCGAGCGCAGTGACGGCGAGATCAACTTCAAGGTCTACCCCAACGCCGAGTTGGTCAGCGGCAATCAGACCCGGGAATTCCCGGCGCTGCGCAGTGGCGTGATCGACTTTGCCATTGGCTCGACCATCAACTGGTCACCCCAGGTGCCGGAGCTTAATCTGTTCTCGCTGCCCTTCCTGATGCCCGACTACGAGGCCATTGATGCACTCACACAGGGCGAGGCCGGTGAGATGGTGTTCGAGGCCGTCCGCGGCAAGGGCGTGGTGCCGCTGGCCTGGGGTGAGAACGGCTTTCGCGAGCTCTCCAACTCCAAGGGTGTGATCACCGAGCCCTCGGATCTTGAGGGCATGAAGATCCGTGTCGTGGGCTCACCGCTGTTTGAGGACACATTCAACGCCCTGGGCGCCAACCCGACACAGATGAGCTGGGCGGATGCCAAACCCGCGCTCTCCACCGGTGCCGTTGACGGCCAGGAAAACCCGCTTTCTGTCTTTGATATCGCGAACATCCACGAAGTGGGCCAGACCTACCTGACGCGCTGGCACTACATGGCCGACCCGCTGATCTTTGCGGCCAACCGCAACATTTGGGCGAGCTTCAGCCCCGAGGATCAGGCGATGATCGAGCAGGCCGCGATCGATGCAGGCCTCTGGGAGATCGAGGGGTCGCGCTCGGCGGTGCCCTCACTGCGAGAGAGCATTGAGGGCCACGGCGTCACCGTCACCGAGCTCACCGATGCGCAGCGCACGGCCTTCCGTGAGGCCACCGCCAGCGTCTACGAAGAGTGGACACCGGTGATCGGTGAAGACCTGGTGAACACAGCCCGCGAGGCGATCGCTGATCGTTAACCCACGCTGATCATCTTTTCATGAAACGAGAAATCGACCAGCGGCACGCGTCACCCCGCG